>JACJXV010000015.1 GCA_020636445.1 Lewinellaceae bacterium
CTCATTCAATTGGGATATCAGTTTACCAACGACCAGGATACGCTGCGCCGACAACTGGAGACAGCCAATATGTGTTTCCTGCATGCGCCGCTCTTTCACCCGGCCCTGAAGGCCGTGGTGCCCGTACGCAAGCAGCTGCAGACCAAGACCTTTTTCAATATTCTGGGCCCTCTGGTTAATCCCGTGCAGCCTCATTACCAGCTCTTTGGTACTTTCAGCATGGAGTTGTTGCGGATGTACCAGTACATTATGCAGCACACCGGCCGGCGATTTGCCATCGTACACGCGCTGGATGGTTATGATGAAGTTTCCTTAACCGGGGATTTCAAGATTTGCACCAACAGTGCCGAGCGAATCATGACACCAGCCGAATTGGGGCTGACCAAGGTATCACCCCAGGCACTTTACGGCGGTGAGACGGCGGATGAAGCCGGAGAAATATTCCTCAATATTTTACAAAACAAAGCCACGTCGGCACAGACGGATGTCGTGGTTGCTAACGCCGGATTGGCCATTAGCGCCATCAAACCCGATCAATCACTGGCAGATTGCCTGGCTGAGGCCCGGGAAAGCATCACCAGTGGTCGGGCGTATCAACAATTGAAAAAACTAATCCCCTGAATCACCCCGATCAGGATAAAACACAAGTCACATGGCTGATATTTTAGAAAAAATTGTGGCGCACAAACGCACGGAAGTAGCACAACGGCAGGCCCGGGTGCCCGTGGCCGTCCTGGAGGAGAGCCTGTATTTTAACTCACCCACGGTTTCCCTGGTTAAGTATTTGCAGCGCCCCGATAAGTCGGGGATCATCGCGGAATTTAAGCGGCGTTCGCCCTCCAAAGGGGATATCAATCCGCATGCCCAGGTAGAACAGGTGACGATAGGCTACATGCAGGCCGGGGCAACGGCGTTATCAGTACTCACCGATGAGTATTTTTTCGGCGGCCGCAACGCTGATCTGACCGAAGCGCGTAAGTACAATTATTGCCCCATCCTGCGCAAGGATTTCGTTATTGATGAGTACCAGATTCTGGAGGCGCGGGCGATTGGTGCGGATATTATTTTACTGATTGCCGAGTGTCTTACTGCCGCTGAAGTCAAGCATTTGGCCGCTTTCGCCCGATCGCTGGGGTTGGAAGTTTTGCTGGAAGTACACTCTGCAGATCAGCTGGCGAAACTTACGCCGGCGGTAAATGTTGTAGGTGTGAATAATCGCAACCTGAAAACCTTTACGGTAAGCATCCAAACATCACTTGAATTGAGCCCGGAAATCCCTGCGGATTTTCTGCGGATCTCAGAAAGTGGAATAAGTGACCCTGAGGCCCTGGTGACCCTGCGGCAGGCTGGCTACCGGGGGTTTCTCATCGGCGAATATTTCATGCAGGATGCCGAGCCACACCGGCGAGCTAAAGCCTTTATCGAACAATTGCGTGACCTGACCACCACGCCTAAAATTAACGCCTGATTATGCGGGTAAAAGTATGCGGTATGCGGGACCCGGAAAACATCGCAGCCCTTGCGGCGTTATCGCTGGATTATATCGGGTTCATTTTCTACAGCAAGTCGCCACGGGCCGTCAAGGGTGATAAACTGGAAAAGTGGCTCCGCGGAGCTGGTAAGGATGCTCTTCCGGGTATTGCCAGGGTAGGTGTTTTCGTTAATGCCGAAATTGAGGAAGTCCTCAACCGCGTTCATGATTACCAGCTCGATTTTGTGCAGTTGCATGGGGAAGAAAGCCCCGAGTACTGCCGGGAATTAATCGCTATCTGGGATATGAGTACCATGCGCCGGGCCGGAATCATCAAAGCTTTTTCGGTGGACGACCAGTTTGATTTTTCGAAAACGGCTTCTTATAGCTCCAGTGTGCATTTTTTCCTTTTTGATACGAAGGGAGCATTACCAGGAGGCACAGGAGAGCAGTTTGACTGGTCAGTGCTGGAGAAGTATACCGGACAAACACCTTTTTTGTTGAGTGGAGGCATTGGCCCTCAGGACATCGCCCGCGTGCGGCAGTTTCGGCATAACCAGTTTATGGGCGTAGATCTCAATAGCCGGTTTGAACTGGCTCCCGGGCAAAAAGACGTACCTGCCCTTGCCGATTTCATGAATGGATTACATCAGGAAGGATAAAAGAACCAAAAACAAAAACCCATGCAGATCAGTGTAGATGACCGGGGATATTACGGCCGCTTTGGCGGAGCCTACATTCCTGAAATGCTTTACCCCAATGTGGAGGAATTGCGTGATCAATACTTATCGATTATCGCTACCGATGATTTTCAGCGCGATTTCCACCATTTACTGCGCGACTATGTAGGTCGGCCAACGCCCCTTTATCTGGCAGAACGCCTTTCGGAGCATTTTGGCGTAACGATTTACCTGAAACGCGAGGACCTATGCCATACCGGGGCACATAAAATTAATAACACCATCGGCCAGATCTTACTGGCACAGCGCTTGGGTAAAAAGCGGATTATCGCCGAAACAGGCGCCGGACAGCATGGCGTTGCCACTGCTACGGTCTGTGCCTTAATGGGCCTGGAATGCGTTGTGTATATGGGGTCAGTGGATATCCAGCGGCAAGCCCCGAATGTAGCGCGGATGCGTATGTTGGGTGCGGAAGTTCGCCCAGCTACCAGTGGAAGCCAAACGCTAAAGGATGCGACCAATGAAGCTATTCGCGACTGGATTAACAACCCGGTAGATACGCACTACATTATTGGGTCGGTTGTTGGTCCGCACCCATACCCCGACATGGTTGCACGATTCCAATCGGTCATTTCCGCAGAAATGAAAACTCAGCTGCTGGAAGCCACCGGCAAGGAAGATCCCCAGATTATCATCGCCTGTGTTGGCGGGGGGAGTAACGCTGCCGGGGCTTATTATCACTACCTGAATCAACCGGAAGTGCGCCTGATTGCGGTCGAAGCTGCTGGTGAAGGCGTGCATAGCGGCAAGTCAGCAGCGACCAGTGTACTCGGAACGGAAGGCGTGATTCACGGCAGCCGGACCTTGCTGATGCAAACAGCTGATGGCCAGATTGTAGAACCTCACTCGATATCGGCAGGCCTTGATTACCCGGGAATTGGCCCCATGCACGCTCACCTGATTACCACCGGCCGCGCAGAAGCAGTGAGTATCACGGATGAAGACGCTATGCGATCTGCCTTTTTTGTCAGCCGCCAGGAGGGTATCATTCCTGCGCTGGAAACGGCCCACGCTTTTTCAGCCTTGGATCATATTCAATACAATTCCAGCGATGTGATTGTTATCAATCTTTCCGGTCGGGGAGATAAAGACTTAGGAACCTATATTCAGCACATTGATCGCTTTCAACCTGAAAATGCTATCCGATGAACCGTATAGAGCAGTTGTTTCAACAAAAACGGGAAGGAGTTCTCAATATTTACTTTACTGCGGGGTATCCAGGGCTTACCGATACGCAACCTATTATTATGGCCCTGGAAGAAGCAGGGGTCGACCTTATTGAGGTGGGAATGCCCTATTCGGATCCGCTGGCAGACGGACCTACCATCCAGGAGAGTGGTATGGCCGCGCTGCAAAATGGCATGACGCTGCCCTTGCTTTTTGAGCAATTGGCCGAAGTTCGCCGGCACACCAATATTCCATTGGTGCTGATGGGCTACTTTAACCAGGTCATGCAGTATGGCGAGCAAGCTTTCTTCAGCAAATGCCAGGAGGTCGGAATCGATGGGGTTATTTTACCCGATCTTCCGCTGTATGAGTACGAAACCCAGTACCGTACTATGGTCGAAGAAGCAGGGTTGGCCATCAGTTTCCTTATTACTCCTCAGACGCCCGAGGACCGTATTCGTAAGATTGATGCCCTTACCCGTGGGTTTATCTATATGGTTTCCAACTCCTCCATCACCGGCGCTAAAGTCGGAATCTCCGATGGACAGATTGCTTATTTTCAGCGGATTAGCCAGATGGAGTTAAAGCATCCCCGTTTGATTGGCTTTGGCATTTCCAGTTATGAAACGTTCTCCCAGGCCTGTGAATACAGTCAGGGGGCGATCATTGGTAGTGCTTATATTAAAGCGCTTGGCGCGGGGGGAGACATCCGGGAAATCACCCATGCATTTGTACAAAAAATTCGGGGCCAAGTTTCAGTGTAAGTTCTATTCGATTTACGCCATGCAAGGCCGGGCAAAAGCTCAAGGAAAAAAAGAGACCTATGATTATTCAGTTAGATCCGCATATTTCTGTGGAACAGCGCGAAGCGCTATCCCAGCAAATAAAGAATATCCGCTATAAGACCACGCACGTAAAGACCCAGTTTGGGGAATACCTGATTGGGGTAGGCAAACAGGAGTTTGACATTCGCCGCATCGGCAGTATGCCCGGAATCCGGGACATTCACCGGGTAAGTGACGACTATAAGCTGGTTTCCAAAAAATGGAAGGTAGAGGATACCAATATTGAGCTCGGCCCCGGCCTTCATGCTGGTACCGGCAATTTTACCCTAATGGCCGGCCCTTGTTCCATTGAAGATGAAAGTCAGGTAGTAGCAATCATCAACCACCTGGTAGCCAATGGGGTAACGCTGATGCGGGGAGGGGTTTACAAACCCCGCTCAAGTCCGTACAGTTTTCGGGGGTTGGGTTTGGAAGGCCTGCAAATGTGGCATCACCATGCCCAGGCGGCAGGAATAAAGATCATCACCGAAGTAATGATGGTGGAGCAAATAGCTCCGATGGCTGATTATATTGATATTTTCCAGGTAGGCGCCCGTAACTCGCAGAATTTCAATTTATTGGATGCGTTGGGTGAAGTCGACAAGCCCGTATTGCTTAAGCGGGGGATGTCGGGCACGATAGATGAACTACTGCAGTCGGCGGAGTATATTTTTTCGCATGGCAATGAAAAAATTATGCTCTGCGAACGGGGGATTCGCACCTACGAAACGGCATACCGCAATACGATGGACATCAACGCCATCGCTATGCTCAAGGAGAAAACCCATTTGCCGGTTATCGCCGACCCATCACACGGTATTGGCCTGCGCAGTTTGGTGGGCCGGGTAGCACTAGCTTCCGTCATGGCAGGTGCCGATGGGGTAATCATGGAGGTGCATCCAACACCCGAAAAAGCCGCTTCGGATGGGCAGCAAACCCTGAATTTCCAGGAAGCAGGCCGCTTGTATCAAGGCCTGCGCGATGCCTATGAACTGCGGCGGCAGCTGGAGCGCCATGTTTGATGCTGCTTAGCTAGGTTTATGCCGCTGCGCTCGGTTTATATCGCTCACTGACGTTCGCTCGGTTTATACCGCTGCGCTCGGTTTATGCCGCTTCGCTCGGTTTATAAGGTTTATTTTTTGGAATTGCCAAAGCTAATGCGCCAAGAGCCAATACGCTAATGCGCTGATAATAGGTTTATATCGCTCACTGACGTTCGCTCGGTTTATACCGCTGCGCTCGGTTTATAAGGTTTATTTTTTTGCCAAACACGCTAATGCGCTAACGGCCAACAAGCTAATGCGCCTGATAAAAGCCAAACGTTCTGCTTCCTATTTGTGTATATTTTGCAACACTGTAAAGCTTGTTGGAAAAGAACCTGTATTTTTGCGCGTATGAAGGATGAACGGGAAGAGATAGACAGGGACGAAGATCAGGAAGCGTTACAGGCAGACCTGGACAATTCCGATGATTTTTTTGATCACGAAGAGATAGTTATCGATGCCAAGCAGGAGCCTTTGCGCATCGATAAGTTTCTGATGGATCGCCTGGCCCGCATTTCCCGTAACCGCATCCAGAATGGCATTAAAGCCGGTTCGGTCCTGGTGGACGGAAAGGAAATCAAGCCCAATTATAAAATCAAGCCAGGGAATGTCATTTCGATTACGGTTCCCCGCTCGGCCAATGATGGCGGCGATGCCATTGTGCCGGAGGAGATGCCCCTCGATATTCGCTATGAGGATGAGGACCTCCTCATTGTCTTCAAGCCACCCGGGATGGTGGTTCACCCGGGGGTAGGCAACTATTCCGGGACCCTGGTCAATGGGCTGGCTCATTACCTGGACCTGGATAAAATACCGGTAACAGATGGCAATTACCAGGACCGGGTAGGCCTGGTACACCGCATCGATAAAAACACTTCCGGGTTATTGGTCGTTGCCAAAAACGATTATACCCTTACCCATTTGGCCAAGCAATTCTTTAACCATACCATTGAGCGTACCTATTATGCCCTGGTGTGGGGTGAACCCGAGCAAGACCGGGGAACGATCACCGGGCATGTGGGCCGCCATCCGCGGTTCCGGCAGAATTACACCGTTTTTCCCGAAGGAGATCAGGGGAAATGGGCTGTTACCCACTATGAAGTAATGGAGCGCCTTTACTACGTAAGTCTGGTGAAATGTAACCTGGAAACCGGGCGTACGCACCAGATTCGGGTGCATATGAAACACATCGGCCACCCGCTCTTCAATGATGACCGTTATGGTGGCGATGAGATTGTGAAAGGAACCGTCTTCAGTAAGTATAAATTGTTTGTCGGGCAGGCATTCAATGTGTTACCCCGACAGGCATTACACGCCAAATCGTTGGGGTTTGTGCATCCTCGTACCGGGGAATTTATGCATTTTGATTCAGACCTGCCCACTGATATGCAGGATGCCCTTGATTTGTGGCGCCGCTATGTCGAAGGTCGGCGGGCGGCAGTAGGTGATAAAGGACTGGGATAATGGAAACTACATTAGCAGAGCAGAGCCTGCGGGCCACCCAAGCCTGGGTCGAGCATTTTGTGGTGGGGCTGAATTTATGCCCTTTTGCCCGCACCCCCCTGCGGCAAGGAAGGATTCGGTTCGTTCCGGTAGGAGGCACCGACCAGGAACTGTTCCTGCGGCATGTGTTACAGGAAGCTAATCGATTGGCCACAACCCCAGCATCGACAACGGAAACGACCTTATTGGTTTTTTACGAGGGGCTGGAGGATTTTCTGGAATTTTATGACTTTGCCGGATTGGCCGAAAATCTCCTGGCCGAGGTTAATTTAGAAGGAATCCTCCAGGTAGCAACCTTTCATCCGCATTACCAGTTTGACGGAACCCACCCCGGAGATGTAGAAAATTATACCAACCGTTCCCCGTTTCCGCTGTTACACCTGATCCGGGAAGCCAGTATTGATGCCGGACTGGAGCTTTTCGCAGATCCCGATCTTATTCCACTGCGAAATATCCAGTTGATGAAGGATATGGGGAAAGGAGCTATTCGCGATTATTGGGAACAAAATGCCATTAACCCCTGGCCTGGAAAAGAGTAAACGCATGATGGATTTTACCGCACGAATTGCCGCATTAGTTGCTTTAGGAGAACACCTGCAAGGGGAAGATGAATACCTGCAGGCGGTAATGCACCGCACGGCCCACCATAATCCCTGGTTTACCAAGGAAAACCAAACCCTGGCGATTTCGGCAATCGCGCAAAAAATGTTAAACCAGGACGAACTCAACACGTGGTTAAGAAAATACCATGTCCCGGAACCCGTTGATCCCCAGGTGGTAGGGCTGGTTATGGCTGGTAATATTCCCCTGGTTGGTTTTCATGATGTTCTCTGTGTTTTCGTTGCCGGGCATAAGGCGCAAATAAAGCTCTCTGATAAAGACCCATATCTCCTCCCATATTTGTTGAAACTATTGGAGCGAATAGACCCCCGCACGGCGAATTACTTTCAGCTCGTCGAACAGCTTGCCGACTTTACGGCGGTGATTGCCACGGGGAGTAATAATTCAGCACGCTACTTTGAAACATACTTTAAAAAGTACCCGCATATCATTCGCCGGAATCGCAATGGGGTAGGGGTGCTTACCGGAACGGAAACACCCCAGGACTTACACTTGCTTGGGCAGGATGTCTTCCGCTTTTTCGGTTTGGGATGCCGCAATGTGGCCAAAGTGTATGTGCCCCAGGGTTACGACTTTAGGCCGCTGCTGGAGGCGTTACATGCTTATCGGGAACTGGTGCTGCATGCCAAGTATAAACACAACTTCGATTACAACTATGCGCTGCTGATCCTGAACAAGGTGAAGCACCACGCCAATGGCTGCATCTTAATGACCGAAAACGAATCCCTCACTTCCCGGATAGGTATGCTCCACTTTGAATACTACACGGATATTGCCCAACTGTTGGAGGAACTGGCGCAACGGCAGGAAGAAATACAGTGTGTGGTCGCCCAGCCAGGACTGTTGCCGATACCTACCCTTACCTTCGGGCAAACCCAGGAACCCAATCTGTGGGATTACCCAGATGGGGTGGATACCCTGGCGTTTTTGATCCAGCTGAGTACCTTGAATTAAAGACTAAAGACCAGCCCCGGTTTTATTCATTTCCCTCGCAAAAACACCCGGGCATCAGCTGCGGTCTGCCGAGGAATTTCTTCCATGGGGACGTGGCCTACTCCGGGGTAGGTAATCAATTGCGCGTTTGGTAATTGCTGCATGAATCGCTGACCGTCACTGGGTGCTATCCAGGTATCAGCTTCGCCCCACAAGAGCAGGGTTGGCATCGTCAAGCGTTGCAGTAGCAGCGTATCCACCTGGCTTTTTTCGCGTGCCCGGTCGACAAATGCCTGGCGATTGCCGGGGCGCAAAAACAACTGAAAGTACTGATCCACCAGGGAGTCCGTTACCAGGCGGTCATCGCCGTAAACGTCTAAGAGCGATTTACGGAAAAGTGTTTTAGGCGTTACCCGTAACAGCGCCCTGGAAAATACGGGACTGCTTGCCAGTCGCAGAGCCAGGGGTGTTTTCACCTCCCGCCGGGGAAAACCCGCCGGGTCAATCAATATCAATTTCCTGATCTGATCCGGATGTTGGCTGGCATAATACCAGGCGATGAGCCCTCCCAGAGAATTGCCGGCCAGGTAGCAGCTGTCGATGTCCAGCGCAGTGAGGACGGAGTCCAGAAAAACGCCATAAGCCGGAATACTGTAATCCCGGGCAGGGTGGGGGCCCGTCAGGCCGAAAGCGGGTAAGTCAATGCTGATCACCTGAAAGCTGTCAGCTAACTCCTGTGTCCAGCCGGCCCAGGTGTGCAAGGAGGCACCAGTGCCGTGCAGCAGTACCAGAGGCTTACCCAGACCCGTAATCCGGTAATGGACCGGCATGCCGGCAATATTACGGATTTGCGAGTCAGGGAAACGATATTCAGCCTGTAAATCGGCAAGATCACGATCTGGATAGTATTGCTGGTAAATGCCCCAGCCTGATACCAGGAGCAGGCCAATGCCCACCCAACGGAAAACCTTCTTCATACAATAATTTTTTTCAACTGTCCACTGCCCACTGGTATCTGGTTACTGGTGTCTGGTCATTAGACTCCCCTCACCCCTCACCCCTCACCTCTAACTCTTCACTGAATTCTGCTCACTGCTCACTGTCTTAAAACAACCCACTGATATTTCCTTCCGCGTCGATGTCAATGACTTCCGCAGCGGGGGTGGCGGGCAGACCTGGCATCCGCATAATATCTCCGGTAATGGGAACAAGGAAGCCAGCGCCGGCAGCAATTTCTATTTCGCGCACTGTTACGATAAAGTCTTTGGGTCGACCCAGCAGATCTGGATTATCCGACAGTGACTTTTGCGTTTTAGCCATGCAGATAGGCAGGTGATCCAACCCCAGGGAGCTGATTTTTTTCAAATCGGCGCGGGCCCGTGAGGTATAGTCAATGGATTCCGCCCCGTAGATTTTAGTGGCAATGGTTTTGATTTTCTCTTCCACCGACCAATTCCAGTCATACAACGGGGTAAACGGCTTGGTTTGGGCAGCTGCCTGCTCAACCACCGTCTGGGCCAACTCAGTGGCGCCACCACCACCGGCACCCCAAACATCACAGGGGATAGCCGGTACGCCGATGGCTGCACAGCGTTCCTGCACCAGGCGTACTTCCTCGTCGGTATCCGTCGTGAAGCGGTTAATGGCAACAACCGCACGCACGCCGAAATGGCGAATGTTCTCCAAATGTTTTTCCAGGTTGGGTAGCCCCTTTTGTACTGCAGCAGGATCTGGAGTGGTCAGGTTTTTCAGGTCAGCACCCCCGTGGTATTTCAGCGCGCGAATGGTAGCAACCAGCACCACAACCTTAGGAGATAATCCGGCACCCTGGCATTTGATGTCAAAGAATTTTTCGGCCCCCAGGTCAAAGCCAAATCCTGCTTCTGTGACTACATAATCAGACAGGGATAGCCCCATCCGGGTAGCGATAACGGTGTTGGTTCCCTGTGCGATATTGGCAAAGGGACCCCCGTGGATGATGGCCGGATTCCCTTCAATCGTCTGCACCAGGTTCGGGCGGATAGCATCTTTCAGGAGAGCGGCCATAGCACCTTGGACGTTCAGATCCCGGGCGTAAATGGGCTTTTTGTCAAAGGTGAACCCAATGAAGATATTCCCCAGGCGTTCCTTGAGGTTGATACGATCGTCGGATAAACAAAGGATGGCCATTATTTCGGAAGCTGCAGTAATATCAAAGCCTGTTTCCCGGGGCACCCCTGAAGCGGTACCGCCGAGCCCGATGACCACGTGGCGGAGGGCGCGGTCGTTCATGTCCATTACCCGTTTCCAGAGAACCGTGCGGGGGTCGATATTCAGCGAGCGGGATTTACTCTGCAGGTTGTTATCCACAATGGCGGCAAGGAGGTTGTGGGCCTTTTCAATAGCCCCAAAATCACCGGTAAAATGCAGGTTGATATCTTCCATGGGGAGTACCTGGCTGTAGCCGCCCCCGGTAGCACCGCCTTTGATGCCAAAAACCGGACCCAGACTTGGCTCACGCAGTACTACAGTTGCCTGTTTGCCAATGCGATTTAGTCCCTGGGTAAGTCCAATCGATGTAGTGGTTTTTCCCTCGCCGGCCGGCGTGGGCGAAATGGCCGAAACCAGGATCAGGTTGCTTTGTTTGGCTTTTTCTAAGTTGATGAGTGATAGGGGAAGTTTCGCTATGTGGCGCCCGTAATAATGTAATTGGGATTCCGGGATATTGAGCTGTTGGGCAATTTCCTGGATCGGGCGCATTTTCGCCGCCTGGGCAATATCGATATCAGATGCCATAAGTTGGTTTGGTTAGGTTAGGTGAAAAGGTTAACGTAATTCAAAGGGTAGCAAAATCAAACTGATTTCTAATTTTTTACCCCCGACGCAGTTGGGCTGATTTCTGACTCCGACTGCGTCGGAGCAAGTTTCTGACCCACCGTAGGCGGGCAAGTTTCTGATCCGCCGGAGGCGGACAAGTTTCTGATTTCCAATTTCCTAAATAGTATACCCCCCATCAGCGGTGAAGACGCCGCCGGTAGAGTACCCCGAAGCAGGTGCTGCCAGGTAAAGGGCCAGGGCGGCAATTTCTTCCGGCGTACCGATACGGGCGATGGGCAACTGCGCCATCATGTGCTTCAGAATCTGGTCGTTCGTCCAGAGAGCTTCACTGAATTTGGTTTTGATTAAGCCTGGGCAGATAACATTGACCCGTATTCCATGGCTGCCCCATTCTTTGGCCAGCACTTTACTGAGGGAAATAATAGCGGCTTTGCTGACGCTGTAGATGCCCAGGCCAGGCTCCGGACGCAGTCCGCCAATCGAACTAATATTGATGATGGATCCCCCTCCGCGGCTTTTCATGCTGGGAAGTGCCAGTTTAGCCAGTTCAAAAGGGCCTTTTACGTTGACATCCATGATTTTATCGAAAGCCCAGACTTCAGTTTGTTCGACAGGTCCGAAAACGGGATTGGCAGCAGCATTATTGACAAGGATATCCACGCCTCCGTAAGCGGCAATCGTTTGTTCGATTAACGCCTGGCAGTCTTCGAGTTTACCAACATTGGCGGCAATGGCTTTGGCGTCAATGCCTGCTTGTTGCAGCTCGGCGGCAACTTCATCCACGGCATCTTGCTTACGGCTGGAAACCACCACTTTGGCTCCTGCTTGCCCCAGAAAGTGGGCGATAGATGCTCCAATGCCCTTGCTGGCACCAGTGATTACGGCTACGCGGCCGTCAAGGCGAAATAGTTCCTGCATAAATTGTTTGGTTTAGCGAATGCCAAAAGTTAGGGTATTTCTTATGAATTCTGGTAATGCCAGGGGGGAAACAGTTGTCTGGGAGAGAAAAAAACAACAGGCTGTTACCACATGCGGGTAACAGCCTGTTATAGGAGGATGGTAAAGAAAGATCTTTATAAATGCAATCGCTCCTTACGAGCAACTAAAACTTCCTCTTCTTCAGGGCGTTCGGGGTCCGGTACACAACAATCAACAGGACAAACGGCGGCACATTGGGGTTCTTCGTGGAAGCCCACACACTCCGTACATTTGTCAGGAACAATGAAATAGAAATCATCCGAAACGGGAGTCTGTTTAGCATCTACCGATACTACTTCCCCTGTTTCCAGGGCGTATGTTCCAGAAACGGTGGTTCCATCGGCAATTGCCCATTCTACACCGCCTTCGTATATCGCATTGTTGGGGCATTCGGGTTCACATGCACCGCAGTTGATGCATTCATCAGTGATCATGATGGCCATAATCGGGCTGTGTTTATTTGTTCGAAAAGGATAAATTAAATTCGCGGTCAAAGATAACCCCATTCGAGGTAATATTCAAACCTTCCCCAAGTATTCCCCGCAGGGAATTTATGGGGCACTAGGTTATTTTTCGGCAAAACTGTAACTTCCGCCCCATGGAGAAAGGAAAGGAAAGTGGTAAAGAAACACCGCTGATGCGGCAGTATTTCAAGGTGAAAGCCAAACACCCGGAAGCCGTTTTGTTATTTCGGGTTGGCGACTTTTACGAAACGTTTGGGGCTGATGCGGTGACGGCATCGAAGGTGTTGGGTATCGTACTGACTAGTCGCAACAACGGTGGCAGCGATGTTGAACTGGCTGGATTCCCGCATCATTCTCTTGATGTGTATCTGCCACGGCTAGTGCGTGCCGGTTATCGCGTGGCCATTTGCGAGCAACTGGAAAAACCCAGTCCCCAAAAGAAGATTGTTAAGCGGGGGGTTACGGAAATTGTTACCCCGGGGGTGACTGTTGACGAAAACCTGCTGGACCACCGCACCAATAATTTTTTAGCGGCCCTCTTTTTTGGTCGTCGTGATATTGTCGGGATTGCCTTTTTGGATATCTCTACCGGAGAATTTCTCGTCACCGAGGGTGACCTGGCATATGCCGGCAAACTGCTGCAAAGTTTGAAGCCATCGGAGGTGCTCTTTTCTAAGGACCGCCGGAAACATTTTGAGAAAGAGTTTGGCGATAAACTATATACCTACGCACTGGACGAATGGGTATTTACGGCAGATTTTACCCGGGAAAAACTCCTGCAGCATTTTGCGGTTCAAAACTTAAAAGGGTTTGGCGTTGAGGAATTGGAACTGGCCCAGATTGCAGCAGGAGCTATCCTGCATTATCTGGAAACTACCGAGAACCGAAACCTCAAGCATATCACAACGATCTCCCGAATTCAGCCTGACCGGTATGTATGGCTGGATCGATTTACCGTGCGCAACCTGGAACTGCTGGGAAGCCCACATGAGTCGGGGGTGTCCTTACTTCAGGTGCTTGATCAGACCGTAACGCCCATGGGGGCTCGCCTGTTGAAAAAATGGCTGGTGTTACCCCTGAAGACGCTTCGCGACATTGAAGCTCGCCTGGAAATTGTCACTCACTTCCTGGAACACAGTGAGGCCAGCAACGAGCTGGAACAACTCCTGCGGAAGTTGGGTGATCTGGAACGCCTCATTTCCCGGGCACCCCTGGGGAAGATCAACCCCCGGGAAGTCATGCAGTTGCGACGGGCTTTACTGGCCATTGATCCGTTAAAGACACTGTTGCTGGGAAGTGGCAATGATCAGCTGGCGAAAATAGGGGATGGCTTGAATCCCTGTCCGACGCTCATCGAACGAATCGGGCAGCAAATCGTTGAAGACCCGCCGGTAAACCTGACCAAGGGTGGCGTTATTGCCGATGGTTTTTCAGCCGATCTGGACGACCTGCGCAACGTTATACGAAATAGCAAGGAATTACTGCTGGGTGTGCAGCAACGGGAGGCCGAACGCTCCGGCATCACCAACCTGAAAATCGGCTTTAATTCGGTTTTTGGATACTACCTGGAAGTTACCAATAAATATAAGGATCAGGCACCAACAGATTGGGTACGCAAACAAACCCTGACCAATGCAGAACGCTATATTACCGATGAGCTAAAGCAGCTGGAAACCAAGATCTTGGGGGCTGAGGAACGCATTTTGGAATTGGAAGCCCGGCTATTCGACCAACTGGTGTTAGACTTGGTGGACTATATTCAGCCTGTGCAGCATAATGCTTCGCTGGCCGCCCGGTTGGATTGCCTCTTGTCTTTTGCCCGGATTGCCCAGAAAAACCGCTATTGCCGGCCGGTGATGAACGATGAGTTTGCTATCGACATCAAGGAGGGCCGCCACCCGGTGATTGAAAGGCAGCTTCCGCTTGGCGAACAGTACGTTCCCAATGACACCTACCTGGATCCGGATAATCAGCAAATCCTGATGATTACGGGGCCAAACATGGCCGGTAAATCAGCCTTACTCCGCCAAACAGCGCTGATCTGTTTGATGGCCCAGATGGGGAGTTATGTGCCGGCTACGGCAGCCAGGTTAGGGGTGGTCGATAAAATTTTCACAAGGGTAGGGGCCAGCGATAATATTTCCTCCGGAGAGTCAACCTTCATGGTGGAAATGAATGAGACGGCCAGCATTATGAACAACGTCTCTGACAGAAGCCTGATCCTATTGGATGAAATCGGTCGGGGAACCAGTACGTATGATGGCATATCCATTGCCTGGTCTATTGCCGAGTTTTTACACAATAATGCAGTAGCACGGCCCAAAACCTTATTTGCTACGCACTACCACGAATTGAATGAGCTGGCCAATAAATACCACCGGATTAAAAATTTCCACATCGCGACGAAAGAGGTGGGCACCCAGGTTATTTTCCTGCGCAAATTAATTCCAGGGGGAAGTGAACATAGCTTTGGTATTCATGTTGCAAGAATGGCTGGTATGCCGCGAAGCATTGTAGAGCGCGCCGAGCAGATTTTGCACCAAATGGAACAAAAGTCCATTGAAGCAGGCGATACGGTAACCACAACAAAAGCGCCCACTGCCCAAATCTCTACGGAAACCTTGCAGCTCAGTATTTTCGAAACAGTAGATCCTACCATGGGAGCTATTAAAGAAGCTTTACTTCACGTTGATCTAAATGCGATGACTCCAATCGATTGCATGCTCAAACTACGGGAACTAAAACTACTCCTTGACGATCAGTAATGAAAAAGCCCCCCCGTGAACGGGGAGGCTCCAACCTAATTTGGTTGTTTGGGGTATAAAAAAGAGAAAAGTTTGTCGTGCCGATATGCTCCGGCATCCCGGAATGTTGCTTTTTCGACGTAAGTTTTTTCAAAAGTCACAATGGAAAAGAAATTGAAAATTGCCCTGATCGGCTATGGGAAAATGGGGCGGGCTATTGATCTATTGGCCCAAGCAGATGGGCATTCCGTCATTTTGCGCATTAACAGTCACAATCAGGAGGAACTCACGACGGCTGCTTTGCAGAAAGCGGATGTGGCCATCGAGTTTTCGCGACCGGAGGCAGCCCGAGCGAATATCGAAGCTTGTTTGCAAGCAGGAGTACCCATTGTCGTTGGAACTACCGCCTGGCTCGACCAGCTGGATGAAGTAAAGAAGCGTTGTGCAATTTGCGAGGGGGCGCTGTTTTATGCTTCTAATTTCAGTATTGGGGTGAATATTTTCTTTGCTGTTAATCGCTACCTGGCCCAACTCATGGCACCGCAAACAGATTATGAAGTAAAACTTCGGGAAATTCATCATACCCAAAAATTGGATGCACCCAGCGGAACAGCCATTACCCTGGCCGAATCTATTTTGCAGGCCTTACCCCGTAAGAATCAATGGGTGAATCAACCCTCACAAGTGTCAGAAAATCTTGAGATTATATCAGAGAGGATAGATCCGACTCCGGGAACGCACGAGGTTACTTATTCTTCCCCAATTGATACCATTACAATTCATCATGAAGCCCATTCCCGGGAAGGATTTGCCCGGGGTGCCCTGCAGGCTGCTGCCTGGTTGGTTGGAAAAAAGGGGGTTTTTACCATGCAGGATATGTTGGGATTTTAACCAATACCAAGCCTAAACGATCGTTTAAGCATAAATATAAGGAGTAACAGGATATGAAAAAATCATTGCGTTGGTTGGGCGGAAGCTTCTCATTGGTGGCCCTCTATTTGGGATGGGTATTAATTCCCGGAACCTTAACTGATTATCAACCGCCAGCCAAGGACGTTGCCCTGGTAACGCAGGACGCTGCTGATAATGCGAAACCCGATTCTGTTATATCCCTAGCGATCTGGAATATGGGTTATGCGGGCTTAGGGGCCGAATCTGATTTTTTCTACGAACACAGTAGCTTGTTATCCAACGGGCACATGATTCGGGCCCCACGACCCCTAACGGAACGGAACCTCAAAGCTGCTGTTGATTTTGTCAAACAGACCCAAACCGATTTTTTCCTTTTCCAGGAGGTTGACCTGAAGTCCAGACGCAGTTATTTTATGAATGAGTTTGCGCAATTAGCGGCAGCAGCTCCTGATTTCCACGCCGCTTTTTTCACCAATTATCAAGTCAAACGAGTACCTGTACCTATCCTCGAGCCTTGGCGCGCCTATGGTGCCGTGCATAGTGGAATCGCTACATTGTCGCGATACCAGCCCGAGGAGGTAACGCGTATCCAACTGCCTGGTGCTTTTGCCTGGCCAATCCGAATCTTTCAGCTGGACCGTTGTCTGGGTGTGGAGTCATTCGCACTGGATAATGGTAAAAAATTGATTGTCATCAATTTACACAACTCGGCTTACGACAAAGATGGTGCCATGAAGGCCCAAGAATTACAGGCGCTCAAAGCCCTGGTGTTAGCCGAATATGCTGCGGGGAATTATGTAATTGTCGGGGGAGATTGGAATCAATGCCCGCCCTTTTTTCCTTGTGATACCTTTCGGGAAATGCCCGAAGGCTATGGTCAATTTAATATGGCGGCTGATTTACTGACGGCGGATTGGCAATGGATCTATGATCCAACGACCCCAACCAACCGGAAAGTAGACGAAGTCTATGACCCTGAAAAAACCTTTGTCACGCTGATAGATTATTTTTTGGTATCCCCCAATATTCAGATCAAAAAGGTACGCACCATTGACCAGGGTTTTCAGTTCTCGGATCACCAACCCGTGTGGATGGAAGTAGTGTTGAAGCAATAACCGAACGGGCGATTAGCTACAGTGTAACATGAATAATTACTGCTTTTTTGCTGGTGTGAGCAGTGAGCAGTGAAATGGGAAATGGGAAATGGGAAATAGGAAATCATGACCTGGACTGAATAACGTTGACAGGTATTTGATAAATAATTCAAAACTGTATTCTTATTTGTCCATGTTCTTTTGGCTGATCCAAGAGGATAAAGGCGGGTAAAACCGCTCAACGAATACCGCTCAACAATAACCAGTAGGCGAGTTAATCCGGCTTCTTTTAGGTGAATTTTTTTGTATTTATTTATGTTGCAAAGCATTAGCCCTCCAGTTCGGCAATTTTTTCCAGCAGCCACTTGCGGGAAGCAATATTCTTGGTGGCTTCTACTTCCTTTTTGACCTTTTCCAGGGTTTTTTGGTCGCCGGGGATGGTTTTTACCAATTTCTTAGTGAATTTGATCAGGTTCTTATAGTCTGACTTTTTACTTTCGGGGATTCCTTTGTTCCGGTTGAGAAAGGCCCGGAAACTCTCGAGGAGGAAGTAGAGGGGGTCAATTTCTTCTGTATCATAATACGTGTGCAAGAGCATGGTTTTAGAGTTCAGGTTATAGGTAATATCCTCATATTCCACGGATTGCAGCAATTCGATAACCTTGTCGTATTTTTTCTGGTAAAAGTAGAGCTGGGCGAGGTTGAAGGTAAGTGCGTTTTCCCGCTGATCTTCAGGCAGGTAGTTGGCATAATTAACAATAAAATTCTCGATGTAGGCAAATTCTCCCAGGCGCAGGCCAATGACTACCGTGTTGCGGAAAGACCAGGCCGAGAGCTGCCCGTCGTTAATTAACAATCCATTTTCGATTGATTCCCGATAGAGCACAAAAAGTTCATGGAGGAATTTACTATTGCCCTGGTTGATTTGACGGACACAATAATTCTGGGCCGCAGTGTACAAATCCACTGCTTCTTCTTTGGGGAAAACCAGCGCGTATTCATCCAGCATTTTCTTTAGCTGATAGTAATATTCCTCTTCCCGCGGTTTGGTATACATGTTGAAAATCTGGTAATATATCCCGATAGGGGGGACTGATGTCAGTTCGTATTTTTCCACCAGGGATGGAATTTCATCTATGAAGCGGGTTTCATAGTCGTGGCTGGATACATTCTGACGAGAAAGGGCGTTACAGAAAATGCGCAATTTTTCAGATAGGTAGAAGACATCGAGGTTATAGGAAATTTCATCGAGGTTGGTTTTTACGGTTCGCTTTTCCTCGAAATCGGTTAGCTCGTAATAGTTCTTTTCAATCAAGTATTGCCCCAGGTAATATCCCCCTGCCCGGTGGGGTTGTTTCTCGGCATTGGCGCGGGCTGCGCGGGTAGCTGTACTGTATAGCGGAGAAAGCTTCTTTTGCCGGATTCCTTCCAGGAGAAAAATAGATTCATTCAGCGGGTTTTCCTGATATTTTTCCAACGCCAGGAAACTTTCTACCAATTTTAACAAGTCAGAGAGATACTTTCGCATGCGAACATCGTCATAAGGTTGTTCGATTTCATTAATCTCCCAGAAAGCTTCTTTTTCCAGTAGTTCCTCCAATTGAGGTTGGTTAATATCGGCAAGTAGCCACTCGAAAAGGTTGACAATAACCTCGTTGCGGTTGAAGACAGGGGATAGTAAAAACTTGCGGAGGCGGTTCTGTTCAATTTTGTTGAAATTAAGCAGCACCTGGTACAATTTTGTTTCGCGCATGCGTTGATGGGATTAAGCTATTTTTTTCACAATATCACTTTTTTCTACATAATTCAAGCGGGAATACTTTACAGATTTATTCATATATGCCAAGAAAATGCCATTAGTTGTCTCTTTCACAAGTGTAATCGGATTTCATGATCTGACCCCGGTGGAATTTTTGGCTAAAAAGGCAGTAAAAATTAACCTTAACTAGAAAAAAAATCCACGATAAATCGTATCTTTCGACCGAATAGTTCTTTCTGTTCGCAAGCAATGAGTTATAAATCCACGAAGCCATGAATGTATCTTTACAAAAAACACTATTTTCCCTCGTTGCCTGCCTCCTCTTGGTAGGTCTGGGGCGCTTGCCCGCCCAGACCACCTTCCGCGACACACTCGATGTGCTAATCGATTCGCAGGGGGAATACTATTTCGAGGCATACCGATCACCATCGGGGATTTTTCAGCTGCCTCAAAATGGCACCGCTGTGATCGCATCAACTACCTATCTGGGGAATTCAAAAACGCTCTACAAAATTATTTACACTCCAAAACCCGGATTCCTGGGTAACGATTCTTTTACCTACAACCGTATGACAGGCACTTCCTTTCGGACGCTTGAAGTCTGGGAAGTATTAGTTCGGGTGAAAAAATCAGAAATCAGAGCAGAACCTGACTTGTTCTATGTGCCTGCTAATTCTCCACCAGTAAGCCTGGACGTTTTAACTAATGATTTCAGTAATGCCGGTGGAATTCGGGTAAATAACATTTCAACTGTCAATAACGGGAGTGTCAATTTTACCCCGGGAAGTTCTTTTCTGCAATTTACGCCAACTCCTGGATTCAGTGGGACGGCTCAATTAAACTATACGGTTTGTGACCGCCTGGGGGTTTGTGATCAGGCTTCCGTTAGCATTGCGGTGGTAGATGAATCCAAACTCCAGCAGGATACGCTGCGGTTGTACACCCGCATGGAAGAAAGCCTGGATATCCTGGTGCCCGATCAGTTTCTGCTGTTGCAGGAACCTCAACACGGCATTTTTGATCCAGCTGCGAATATTCCGGTTTACTATCCCACTGCAGGGTTCACCGGGAAAGATTATTTGCGCTTTAGCCGCGGTAACAACCACCTGTTGGTTGAACTCAACGTACTCAATGCGCGTAGAAATAAATTTGCTGTTGACGATCAGGTTCGGATTCTTCCTGGAGGAACTACCGAAATCGATTTGCTCGCCAATGATGGTTATGGCTATGGTGCAGGGTGTGTCAGTGTGGGTCAACCCAAGTACGGCAACGTAATTTATGATGGCACCCTGAAGGGGCAGGTTGTATATCAGGCCCCTGCGGGCTTTAGCGGGGTAGACCAGTTTACCTACTCCAGCATGAAACCAGGCTGCTCCGGGGCAATTGAAACGGCTATCGTTTACGTTTATGTAAGCAACTACGAGCCAGCATATACAAAATTTTTACTGCGAACTCCTCACGCCACGCCGTTGAAGATTACCCATAATGCGCCGATTAAGGAGTATAACTTTAAAATCGAGCAACAAGGGCAACGGGGCAGGATGTTATTCCTGCAGGGCAATGTGGATACCTTGATTCTGGGACAGCGTATAACGGGCTATAATTTATTGCTCTATGTTCCTACCCCTGGCGAAACGGGCTTGGATGAGGTTGAAATAACCTATTGTATCCCAGGCATTACAGGGGGTTGTACCTATCGGAAAAGTGTAAAGTTAGAAATTGATATTCTCAATATCATTACTGATGGACGGCTCTGCGTTGAAGATTGTATCTGGGCAGGGGATACCAATAATGATGGTATTGTCAATATGGAAGATTTATTGCCTATCGGTCTCTTCATGGGCGAGGTTGGCAAGCCACGCTCACCCTATTACAAAATGGAATGGTTCGGTAAGTTCGGTCCTAACTGGGCAAACCCGTATGCCGATTTGGGGTATGACCTGAAACATATCGACTCCGATGGCGACAGCTTGATTACGGCTTTGGATACGACGGCAATTCGCGAGTTCTATGGACTTACGCACGCCTTGGTGGCCAAGCCACTTCCTTACTATAATTTTAACATGCGCTTGGAAGGGGATGTTTCCGTCAAGCCCGGAGATATGATCGAATTGAATTTGGTAATCGGCGATAATGCCAATCCGGTTCTCGATCTTTATGGCTTTACCTTCTCGCTGCCTTATAATACTCAATTCTTTAAGCGGGATCAGGCTTCACTTTCCTTCGCTTCTAATAGCTGGTTGTCCTACAATTCTCCGGTAGTTAGCATGAGTCGGAATGACCGTCGCGGTCTGATCGAAGCAGGATTTACGCGTACCAACGGTTTGCCTGTCTCTGGCTTTGGGAAAGTAGGAACTGCCCGTTTCATCGTTGTAGAAGATATTTCGGGGATCCGTCCAACAGATGGCAGTTCCCAAATTGAAGTTGAGTTTGGTGGCCTTGCTACCGGAATGAGCAGCACGGGTCAAGCTTTTGGTATTTGGGTGGAACCCTTCAAGATTACGATCGATTTGGACCAACAGAAGCCTGCAAACCCCGGTAACGAAGATCGCAGCCGGAAAAACAATCGCTTTACAGTACTGGATCCCTCTTTACTCAAGGTGTTCCCAAATCCAAGTACAGATTGGATGAATCTTTACCTTAATGGGGGAATGGATATGCAGCGCATTCAGGTATTCAACATCGCTGGGCAGTTACAATATGATTCTGGCGATCTGCAAAATCGCTCTGCTCAGATACCTGTAGGTGACTGGCGCGAAGGGATCTATATCGTTAAGGCCTTTACCAGCGAAGGAGTGGTACACCAAAAATTTGAAGTCATTAAGTAAGTCGCAGTATCGGGCTATTCATATTCATATTTCTTTTTTTTACATAATTTTGCAACCCGTACTTTCGTTACTTTATTGAACTCAAAAACGAAGACATTCATTATTTTTTATATTCGTGGAATTATAATCATTGCTTATGAGTCGCACAGAAATGTGCGACTTTTTTTTGTTTTTCACAAAAATGATTTAAAAGGCTTTTTATACTTTGTTTTGTTTCTGTTATTGGGTTGGTTTTTTTTCACAAAGGGAAGATTTTGTCTTTGTTCCAAGTGAAAAAAAGGTGAATATTTGTATTGTGATAGGAAAGGAACAAGAAAGGTTGTTCGAACTGTCACCAATAATGTCGAAAGTAGAATTTGTTCATGGGATTATAATTTGTTAGAGGTGAGTCGCTTCTGCACCCCGTTTGAAGCGACTCACATTCTTCTTCGACAAAATTGGCCTGCTTTTTGAAGGTAGTATTTGAGGAGAAAGGAAAGCAACAAAAAGCAATAGGCTCCGAAATACCAAAAGGTATTTCACCTGATTATGGATATGTTCATGGGATTATAATTTATTGTGCCAGGATCGCATCGATTAGATGCGATCTTTTTTTATGCCCATATCCGAAGGATTTCCCGAACCTGACTTGTGTAGGCAAAGCCAAACAGGTTTACATGAACTAACAGAAAATAAAGTTGGAATAATGTCCGGCGGTTTTCGGCACCTGGCGTTAAGGGGAAATGGGCTGCATAGGCCTCAAAAAATCGGGACGCAAAACCTCCAAATAAGTGAGCCATCGCAAGATCTAGTTCCCGGTGGGCGTAAGCCACCGCTGGATCAATGAGTATTGCTTGCTGATTGGGCCCTACCAGTATATTGCCACGCCAAAAGTCGCCGTGGATTAAGCTCGGTTGCTCTTCGGGAATTAGGGAGGGTAAGTTTTTTACAATACGATCAAGGATTTCACTTTCATGCTTTCCCAGGTATCCCTGCTGCCTGGCTAATGCCATCTGGGGAAGTAGCCGGTATTCGCCATAAAAAGCTGAAAAGCTCGTACTCGGTGTATTGTACTGAGACAGTGAGCCAATAAAGTTATCGGTGGCAAAGCCAAATTGGCTGGCCTGAATGTGGTGGAGCTGGGCCATTCCAAGGCCTAAGTTTTCCCAGAATAGGACTTTTGGGTTTTCGGAAGGAATGAACTCTAGTAGCAGGAAGGCGCTATGAGCAGATGCCTGTTTACATGCCAGCATTTCGGGAATCCGTAAATGGGAAGCAGCACTTATCGCCTGCAGGCCGGCAGCTTCGGCTTGAAACATAGCGAGTGCTTCCGGGTGGGTATTCCACTTAAGGAAAAAGTCACCGGCAGAGGTGCTTAGTTTGATCGCCTTACTAATATCTCCGCCGCTAAGGACCTGGTAGGAGATTAGCGGCGCAGGAAGATAAGGGACGCAGGCATCACGAATAAATGGGGAAAAAATTTCTCCCATTTACAAGCGATTCTTGTTAATGATTTCCAGTAATTCGTCTCGATAGTTTTTACCTACAGGCAGGTGTTTGACTTGCCCTTTTTCCATGACCTCCACCATGTTGCCAACAATAGCATTGATCTTATTGATATTGACAATGTAAGATCGGTGAATCCGCTTGAACATACTCAAGGGGAGTTTGTCCTCCAGGCTTTTCATGGTCTGTAGGGTAATTACCCGCTGGGTTTCCATCCTTATGATCACATAATCTTTTAACCCCTCAATATAGATGATTTCAGGGTAGTTAACTTTGATCAACTTTTTGTCCGCTTTGACAAATATGAAATCCTCACCATCCATTGGTGCCTCCGTTGATGCCTGGTGAGCGTCCCGACGTTGCAGCTCCAGTTGGTCCACGGCCTTATTGACGGCTTTCATAAACCGATCCAGTGAAATAGGCTTGAGCAGGTAGTCGAGTGCATTCAGTTCAAATCCCTCAATGGCATAATTAGGATATGCCGTAGTGAAGATGACTAATGGCGGCTTAGCCAGTGTCTTGAGGAAGTCGATGCCGGTTAGTTGAGGCATCTGAATGTCGAGAAACATCAGGTCGATCTTTTCTTGCTTCAGCGCTTCGTTGGCTTCCAGGGCATTGCTACATTTCTTAATTAGTTTGAGCTCAGGAATTTTTTCAATGTAGGTTTCCAAAACGTCCTGTGCAAGGGGTTCGTCATCGACGATAAGTACATTAACCATAATGATTAGTTGTAGGTATTAAATTACTGCATACATCCAGGAGCAAATGCAGGGATGTACACCTATGTGTCACTTAAATCCAGTTTAAGATCCACGACATATGACTTAGGGGTGTTATCGATCCGTAGTTCGTACTGGTCCGGGTATAAAAGGTTCAGCCTGCGGTGCACATTGACCAATCCAATTCCGCCGCTGCGGCGGTTAGGATCAGCTACCGGCATTTTTTCGGGCTTGCTGTTTTCAATCTGAAAGTGTAATTGTGTTTGGTTTATTTCCAGATTAATCCGTACAAACCCACCGTGGGTGATATAGTTATTTAATCCATGTTTGAAGCTGTTTTCCAGGAAAGGAATAAAGAGTAAGGGCGCAATCTTTTGGTCCTGCACTTCTCCGTTAACGGAGAAAGTGATACTCACATTTTTTCCCTGCCGGAGCCGTTCCAGGTCCAGGTAGTTATTTAGGTAGTGAATTTCTTTGCTAAGTAAGACCCGTTTTTCGTTGCATTCATAGAGCATGTAGCGCATCATTTCAGAGAGCTTGATTACAATTTCAGGAGCCTGATCTGATTTTTTTAGCGTAAGTGCATACAAGTTATTCAAAGTATTGAACAGAAAATGTGGGTTAATTTGTGATTTTAAAAAACGCAACTCTGACTGCATGGTTTGGGTTTCCAGTTCCTGCTTTTCCCGTAATTGCCGAAACCAGTCCATCAAAATCGCGTAAATGGTAGAACCACTGGCGATAATAAACGAGAGCATAAAATAGCCCAGCTGGTTGTTAATAAGCTGTTGTTGTGCTACAGGGATTGCATTGAATTTCCAATAGAACACCAACATCTTCAATGGGGTGAGGATAATGGCACTGAGGGTTAATAGAATAGCATACGTTAGGAATTTCTTCTCATTCAGGTAATTGGGGATGAGGTAGAACCAGTTGAAGTAAACAAGAAAGCCATAAAAAAGCACATTGATAATCTCGTTGGACAAGGTGAACCAGAACCCATATTCGGTACCTTCCACGATCATGAGAATAATCAGGATGATCAGCCAAAACAGAATGTGGTAAGCCGTACGACGACTTCCCAATAATTCGCCAAAGCTGGCAGGACGACCGGATAATGCAAAACCCCGTTCCATGATATTCAATATCTACACAAATTAACGTTTTCTGTCTTTCCCTGCGCAATATAAATAGACAAACCCATTACTCGTTCGGATGAATATCCCTATATGCTGTACATTACGGGAGCAATCATACCAGAACCCCTGAGAGGATGTGGCCAGGGAGCCTGCTTATACTACTGCGTGATGAAGTTAATTTGCCTCAACGCTCAACGTTTTTTAGTGAGCAGTGAGCAGAAAGGGAAAGGATGCGCCAGCCACCAGTTACCAGCTGGTGGTAACGGTTTACCCCAACGCAGTCGGGGCAAGATTACGAGGCAAATCAAGAAGAAGATCTCCATTATTGATGCATTTTAGCTTAAAGCCAACTGCGCAATAATGTTACCCTGTCACATCGCATTAGGTATAGTTTTGGCAATCTTTGTACTTTTGCGGATGATTTTCTTCAGACAAGTGGGATTAACGCTGTTGAAGGCCGGGTAAAGTGGCAGGAAGCAGAGTTGTGTCCACTTGAATTACATGCAGTATAAACACTAAAAAGAAGATATGATTGCTTACGTTTTCCCTGGCCAGGCTTCCCAATTTGAGGGTATGGGACTCGATATGTATGAGTCGTCCGATCTTGCCCGTGAATTATTTGAACAAGCCAATGATATTCTCGGATTTTCGATCACGGACGTGATGTTCCGGGGTAGTGCTGACGATTTAAAACAGACCCGGGTAACTCAACCGGCTGTTTTTCTTCATTCTATTATCAAAGCCCGTTTAGCAGGGGAGTCCTTCCTGCCGGGAGCAGTTGCCGGACATTCACTGGGGGAATTTTCTGCCTTGGTGGCGGCAGGGGCTTTATCTTTTGCCGATGGGTTAATGTTGGTCGCCAAGCGCGCACAAGCTATGCAGGTGGCTTGTGAAATGGCTGAAGGCACTATGGCTGCTATTTTGGGTCTTGATGACCAGGTCATTGAAGACGTATGTGCGCAAGTAACGGAGGGCATCGTCGTGCCGGCCAACTATAATTGCCCCGGGCAATTGGTGATTTCCGGATCAGTTGCGGGTGTAGAAGCAGCTATGGCCCGTTTGGAAGCTGCCGGTGCAACGCGCACCATCTTACTGGCCGTGGGAGGGGCATTCCATTCGCCACTGATGAAGCCGGCACAGGACGAGCTGGAACAAGCGATTGCGCAGACGCCTTTTAGTGTGCCTGTTTGCCCAATCTATCAGAACGTTCACGCAGCTCCGGAAACAGACCCAATGCGAATTAAGGAGAACTTGATCGCCCAGTTAACGGCACCTGTTCGGTGGACGCAAACCATGCAGCGAATGATAGCTGACGGAGTAGCTGAATTTATTGAGGTTGGCGGAACGGGAAAAGTGCTTCAAGGCTTCGTTAAGAAAATTGACCGGCGTTTCCCAACCCAGGCTTTATAGTGGATGTCTGTATCAGCCACCCTGCACAGCATGTGTAGTAGACGGGAGCCAAGTGAATTTGTGTTTTAGTCGGCCGAATTGCGGGGTAAAGGAACCCCGTAACGGGCAATCTTGTTTTTTGTATATTACCTTTATGCTATCCAACACGAAGTGATGGGCATATTGTACTTATGGATGTAAAAGGATGAACCAGTTCTAAGTCCTTTCCATCCACAAGGAGGCCGATTGATTATTATTGTCACTTTAGAAAATTGCTCATGAAGGAAATGCTGGCAAAAGGGAAAATTCTATTAGCTGAACCCTACCTGTTAGATCCAAATTTCAAACGGGCGGTTGTGTTGCTTTGTGAACATAGTGAGGAGGGTAGTGTGGGATTTATCTTGAACCGGCCACTGGAAATGCGCTTAGATCAGCTATTGGAAGAATTTCCTGAAATAGACTCTTCTGTGGGTTTAGGTGGGCCGGTACAAACGGACACCATCCATTATTTGCATAACGTGGGCGAATTACTCGAAGGTAGTATTCAAGTAGCTACAGGAGTATTCTGGGGGGGCGATTTTGAAAAACTTAAGTTTCTGATCCAATCCCAATTGATTACACCGGATAACATCCGTTTTTTTCTGGGATATGCAGGGTGGAGTGAAGGCCAGCTAGCGGAAGAAATGACTTACGGGTCCTGGGTACTGGCGGATATGGATGCCAATT
Source organism: Lewinellaceae bacterium (assembly GCA_020636445.1). Taxonomy (GTDB): domain Bacteria; phylum Bacteroidota; class Bacteroidia; order Chitinophagales; family Saprospiraceae; genus JACJXV01. The sequence continues at coordinate 27,357 of JACJXV010000015.1, forward strand.
ACTTGTTCAGGACTTCTCCTGAAGAATTGTGGCGGCAGGTAATGTATGACAAGGGTAACGCATATACCGTCATTGCCAACCTCCCCGAGACGCCTATTTGGAATTAATTTTTTTTCAAGATGAGCTCGTCAAGGGCACAAAAAAATAGCCCCTGGACATTGTAGGGCCAGGGGCTATTTTTTATGCTAACACATTATTTTTTGCTAGGGTGCTGAAGCCGGCTCGGTTAGCGAAATTGCTTCGGAATCACCTTCAGCAAGTAGGGCATCATCGCCTGCACCTGGCTCTCCATGCATCAATGCTAACCATTGATCGCGTTTAGCAAAGAAAGCAGGAAGCTCATCAGCAGGAAGCGGCTTCGGGGGGGGGAAACTCAGGTTAAGATGGTTGACCTGTTTGCCGTTCATCCAAAACCGGAAACAAACGTGGGGGCCAGTTGCCAGTCCGGTAGATCCAACATAACCAATGACCTGACCTTGCTGCACCATTGATCCGCGACGAATTCCTTTCGCGAACTTTTGCATGTGCAGGTACTGTGTCGTATAGGTTTGGTCGTGTTTGATCTTTACAAAATTCCCATTTCCGTTGGTATATGAGGCTTCAACGACAACACCATCACCAACAGCCAGAATAGGCGTTCCGTAGGGAGCGGCATAGTCGGTACCGTAGTGCGGGCGTACCCGCTTGAGGATCGGGTGGAAGCGGTTGAGGTTAAAGTGCGAAGAAATCCTGGAGTATTGTAAGGGTGCCTTGAGAAAGCCTTTCTTCATTGGACGGCCTTCCAGGTCGTAATAACCACGGTGTTTGCCATTGTCGTGATAAATGGCATAGTACTCATTGTTGCCGGTTTTATAGTACGCTGCGTGTACCTTGCCTGCACCAACTTCCTGTCCATCGATGGTATGTTGCTCATAAACAACTTTGAATTCATCGCCTTTCTGCAAATGGTGGAAGTCGACCGACCATTGCAGGGCATCTTCAAGCTTGGAAATCAGTTCAGGACTGGATCCATTGTCAGCCATTGCTTTCCATAGCGAAGATTCCACGCTACCATGGGTTGTCCGGATATGGCGATCAATCGGATGATCGATTTTCTCAATAAAGAGGCTGTCTTCCAGGTGGAAAATGAAATAGCCGTAAACACTAGGTTCGTAAACCAGATAAGAAGCACGCTGTGCTCCTGGTTTGGTCAGAATGACATAATTCTTGCCAATGGCAAAATCCTTAACATCGAAAACGGACTTACCACTTTCGGTAAGTGTCATAATGGACTGGTGATCCAGTCCTTGCTCCTGCAGAATGTTTCCCAGGATATCGCCGGATTTAACCTGATTCTCTACGACTGTAAAGGTGTCTAGTGCGAAGCCGTAGCGAAGAGTAGGAATGGTTACCGTAAACGAACCCAGTTCAAGGGGCTCTGCAGGAGTACTTTGGGCAGCTGAAGCACGGATATTGCGGGCCATTTCGGGGAACAATACCAACGTGAGTAATAACAGCGAACCAAAGAGGATAACCAATAAGCGACGGGAGTTCAATACGGCGGTAAACCGCTCGAATGGATTGTCATTTTCTGAGCCTGACACGTGTTCTAATTTGCGTTATACCATACCGGCGGATGTAAATGAATACGGGGGGGCCGGTTTTGCGATCATGATTTATTAACAGCTAATTAAGCAAATATAAAATTAGCAATGGTTTACACCTAATCATTATAGTTAAAATAACTGACCAAGTGCATATCAGTTAGGGCAAACGCACCAAATCTACAAACGGAGGACCTTCTCCAAATAGTCCAGATTCATAGCGGCCTTGTATCGCCGTTTTCGTTTGCTTAGTCTGGAGTCATCCATCGCGATTCGATGCAGGGCTAATTTGCGTAGTATGCTCAAGTTTTCAGGAGCATGCCCGCTTCGAGCCCGGTTGGCATCTTCGGCGAAAGTGACATCCAGATGCCAGTGTAATTGGTTCTCAACGCTCCAGTGACTGCGGATAAGTCGGTTCATATCTTGCGCGGTGCGCTGGGTGAGCGTGCTAATATAATACCTTGTTTGTGTGGAGGTTGCTTCACCAACCATTCGGGTTGCTTCAATTTTAACCAGTGTCTTTATACTAGGCCAGGCCTGCTGCATATTGGGACTCAAACAGTCCGAGGCCCGTAAGGTAGCACAATGCCGCTTTTCAAAACGGCCATGGCCATATTCCCAGTCTTCGTCTGTTTGGTCTAGTCCAGAAAATTGAAACGACTCATGCACTTCCTCCAGCAGTTCCTCCTGATTACCCTTCAGGGCCAGGATATAGTCCGCTTCTTTAGCGACGATCTGGTCAGCGATGTTTTTCTGGCAACCGATGGCATCGATACTGACAATGGCTCCCTTGAGCGAGAGCTCATCCAACAAGGCTGGAATAGCCGTTATCTCGTTGCTCTTGTCGCCTACTTTGCGCTGCCCGATGCAAAGGTTCACCTCGCTCACCCACGCATGGAGGATATACAGACCCGTACCGGCAGGGCCACGAGCCGATGCACCACGCAACTTCTTACCATCCAACACCACGAGCTGCTCTTCCACATGTTCGATAAGCGCAGCTCCATCAGCGGCCAAGGCCTCCTTAAGCTGTTCTGGATCAATCATTTGCAGTACTCGATTGAAGGTGTCATGAGAAGGAATACCATTCGGCAAGGCTAACTTGGTGGCCAGCCAGTCAAAGCGTTCTTCGCCGAAAGCCACCATGTCCTCGAAGTCTTCTCCACCGGTTAATAAGGTGCATAAGGCAATGAACAGAATGTCGGACAGCTTGTGCAAACAGCGTCCCTGTACGCGAAGATCGGTTACCGTGCTGAAAATCGTAGGTGAGTCTTTTGCATGCAGACCAAGTTAAGCATTTAGTGCGTTTACCCTACATATCAGTAGTCCTTTTAGGGGAATATGGGGCAAACTACGTACCTTTAACCGCCAACAAGTAGCACCGAAAAAGACATGCCAAAATCATTTAATTACGATCGGCGCGGGGTTTCTGCGACTAAGGACGAGGTTCACGCAGCCATTCGCCTTTTGGATAAAGGGCTATTTCCCAAGGCCTTTTGCAAGATTCTTCCGGATTGGGCCGCAGGGGATCCTGCATACTGCAATATCATGCATGCGGATACGGCTGGGACCAAAACCAGCCTGGCTTATCTTTACTGGCGTGAAACCGGAGACCTTTCCGTATGGAACGGAATTGCCCAGGATGCCATAGTAATGAACCTGGATGATATGGGCTGTGTAGGTTGTTTGGATAATATCCTGCTTTCCTCTACCATTGGCCGGAATAAAAACCTGATTTCCGGCGATGTAATCCAAACGATTATTGAAGCTACTGTTGATTTTGTAGCGCGCATGAAACAATTAGGGATTAATATCCACCTGGCCGGTGGAGAAACCGCTGATGTTGGTGATATCGTGCGTACGATTGATGTTGGCTATACCGCATTTGCCCGGATGCGCCAGGACCAGCTTATTGTTAATAATATTCAAGCGGGTGATGTAATCGTTGGAATCGCTTCCTATGGAAAAGCTACCTATGAAGAGGAATACAATGGCGGAATGGGGAGTAATGGACTTACTTCGGCACGGCACGACGTGCTGACACATGAATATGCCCATAAGTACCCGGATAGTTATGACCCCAATACGCCTGAGGAAGTAATTTACATCGGGAGTAAGAAACTAACAGATTCAATTACGATTGGCGATGAAACCACTACCATTGGTAAGTTGATTTTATCGCCGACCCGGACTTATCTTCCGTTTTTATTACCCTTATTGCAAACATTCCGTCCGGATATTCACGGTTTGATCCATTGTACAGGCGGGGGCCAAACCAAGGTCGTTAAGTTCCTGGATCAAAAACGGGTAGTCAAAAACAATCTTTTACCGACACCGCCTTTATTCAAGATGATTCAAGCGGAATCAGGTACTGATTGGCGTGAAATGTATCAGGTTTTCAATATGGGGCAGCGCCTGGAAATATATTTACCGGCAGCCAAGGCAGCGGAAGTGATTGCCCTGGCCCAAACGTTTGGTTTAGAAGCCGCTGTTGTCGGTTATGTAGAGGACCATGTTCAAAATACCGTTCGCATTGAAAGCCCCTATGGAACCTTCGAATACCAATAACTTTCCAGCTCGTCTCTCGCGGAAAGCAAAGGCACAGGCGATCATGGATCTATTGGAGTCTTTGTATCCGGAAACACCAATTCCACTAGACCATCAGGATCCCTATACCCTCCTGGTTGCTGTATTGTTGTCTGCGCAGTGTACCGATGAAAGGGTTAATAAAGTAACCCCTGATTTGTTCTCCTTGGCGGATACCCCGCGAAAAATGAAGGAGGTTTCCGTTGATCAGATTAAGGAAATCATCCGGCCGTGTGGGCTTTCACCACGAAAATCGCAGGCTATTAGCGACTTGTCCCGCATTTTGGTGGAGGAATATGCCGGAGAAGTACCCGCTGATTTCCAGGCATTGGAGGCTTTGCCTGGTGTAGGGCATAAAACGGCTTCGGTGGTAATGAGTCAGGCCTTTGGCATTCCAGCCTTTCCGGTGGATACCCATATCCATAGGTTAGCTTATCGGTGGGGATTGAGCACGGGGAAATCTGTTGAAAAAACGGAGAAAGACCTTAAACAGCTGTTCCCCCGGGAACGTTGGAATAAGCTTCACCTGCAGATTATCTTTTTCGGGCGGCAATATTGCCCGGCCCGGGGGCATAACCCGCAGGAGTGCCCCATCTGTAGTAAGTACGGGCGCAAAAGCTTGTTCAAATAAGCGCTTTCAAGTATCCATTACTCCCGGATTCCTACCAGGTCAAGCATGAAGGCATAGTCGAGCGCCGTTTCACGGAAACGCTCATAACGCCCCGAAGCACCGCTGTGTCCGGTACTCATATTTGTATGCAGATACAGTGGATTTGGGTCAGTTTTTAATTCTCGTAACTTAGCGACCCATTTGGCAGGTTCCCAATATTGAACCTGAGAGTCATGCAATCCGGTGGTGACCAACATAGCTGGATAATCCTGAGCGGTGACATTATCATACGGCGAATACGATTTCATGTAAGCATAAAAGTTGGGATCATTGGGATTACCCCATTCGTCGTATTCAAAGGTGGTCAGGGGAATGGATTCGTCGAGCATGGTGGTAACCACATCCACAAATGGGACGGCCGCCACAATACCCCGCCATAAGTCCGGACGCATATTGACAACAGCACCCATTAGTAACCCCCCGGCGCTTCCTCCCATAGCGAACAGCCGGTCCGTTTGGGTGTATTTTTGCTCCAACAGATAGGTTGCACAATCGATGAAGTCATAAAAGGTATTTTTTTTCTGGAGTAGTTTCCCGTTTTCATACCAGGCACGACCCATTTCTTCGCCCCCACGAATATGGGCAATAGCATATACAAAACCCCGATTCAACAGGCTTAACCGAACGGTGCTGAAATAGGGATCCATGCTATGTCCGTAGGACCCATATCCATACAATAACAAGGGACTGAAGCCATCGCGGACCATTCCTTTTTTATATACAATCGAAACCGGGATCATGGCCTGGCCATCACGGGCGGGTACATAGATGCGTTCGGATTGATAATCGTCGGAATGAAAACCACCCAGCACTTCTTCTTGCTTAAGCAAGGTGAACTGCCGCGTATCCATGTGGTAATCGTATGTCGTATTGGGTGTTGTCAGTGATTGGTAGCCAATACGAAGTAAATTCGTCTCGAATTCCATATTGATTCCCGTATAAGCCATATAAGCCTCTTCGGGAAATTGGATGTAGTATTCCTCTCCATTCCAGGGACGAATTCTGATTTGCATAAGGCCCCTGTACCGCTCCGAAACAACAAGGAAATCGGCAAACAAGTCAATATCTTCCAATAAGACGTCTTCCCGGTGAGCGATAATTTCCTTCCAGTTGTTTTTTCCCCTAGCGTCCTCGGGGCAGGACATCAGTCGAAAATTGCGGGCATCCAGGTTGGTTCGGATATAAAACTGATCCTGATAATGATCAAGGGTATACTCCAAATTGCGCTCCCGTGGCTGAAAAACCCAAAATGCATCCTCTGGGCGATCCGCCTCTAAAAGCCAGTATTCATCAGAGATGGTCTGTGAGGAGGCAATAATGATATATTTGCGCGATTTGGTGTATCCAATATTGATATTGAAGGTTTCATCAGGCTCGTTGAATACTTCAACATCGCTGGTAGAAGGGGTGCCCATGCGGTGCCGTAATACCCGATAGCCACGCAGGGTTTGTGGGTCTTTGGCAACGTAAAAAACATATTGATTATCTGAGGACCAAACAGCAGCCCCCGTAGTGTGTGGAATACTATCTTCCAAAAAGGCTCCGGTAGAAAGGTCGCGGAAGCGCAAGGTGTAAATGCGTCGACTCAAGGTGTCTTCCCCAAAGGCCAGCAAGCGATTGTCCGGACTAACGCTTCGCCCGCCTACTTGATAATAGGAAAATTCTTTGGCCAGCTCATTCACATTGAGCATAATTTCCTCTGGTGCCTCAAGTGAACCTTGCTTACGGGCATATATGGGATATTCCCCACCAATCTCAAAGCGAGTAAGGTAGTAATAACCATTATCCCGATATGGGACCGACTGGTCATCGGGTTTTAGGCGACCAATAATTTCCTGGTACAGATTTTCCTGGAACCCCTTCAGGTGAGCCATTTGCTGGTCTGTATAGGCATTTTCTTGTTCCAGATAGGCAATGACAGCGGGGTCCTCCCGGTTATTTAGCCAATAATAGTCATCTATCCGTTGGTCGCCGTGCTTTTCGAGAACGGTGGGTTTCTTGGCTGCCTTGGGAGGCAATGGCATGGAAGACTGGGTAGTAGTGGTCATGATTATCTGCACAATTTTCTGCAAGCCGTAAAAATAAGCTTATGCTGCTTAATCTACTAGTTTTGTGCAAAATAACCCATTGACAAGCCCTGAAGATGGCAGTCGACCGCCTGCAGAAAGCATTGCGGCCGACTGCCTTGAAGGGGTTTTAATGCAAGCGAGCTACCATATTGCCGATGCGCTCGATGGCCGTCCGTAATTCAGCCTCTGACGCTGCATACGACAACCGGAAACATTCATCGGCACCAAATGCAGAGCCGGAAACGACAGCAACATGCCCTTCCATAAGCACGTAATCACAGAAGTCGTTGGCATTATGAATAGTTGTTTTGCCATCCGATTTCCCAAACAACTCACTGATATCAGGAAAGATATAAAATGCTCCTTGGGGTAGGTTAACTTTCATGCCCGGGATTTTTTCCAAAAGCCCAATGACCATATCCCTGCGTTGCAGAAAAGCTTCCCGCATTTGGTGAGTAGGGGTCATATCTGCCAAAAGTGCATACGCAGCTGCTTTCTGGCTGAACGAGTTAGCCCCGGAAGTGATTTGCCCCTGAACCTTATTGCAGGCATCAGCGATTACTTTGGGAGCGCCCATGTATCCTAAGCGCCAGCCTGTCATAGCGAATCCTTTGGAAAAACCATTTACTGTGATAGTGCGCTCTTTTACTTCTGGGAAAGTACCAATAGAGGCATGTTTTCCAGTAAAGTTGATATACTCGTAGATCTCATCCGCAACGACATAAATCTGCTCATGGGGCCCCAGAACCTTGGCGATGGCTTCCAGTTCAGTAGCTGTATAAACAGATCCGGTTGGGTTGCAGGGGGAAGAAAATAAAAGCGCTTTAGTACGGGGCGTAATGGCCTGGGCAACAGCGGCGGCGGGTACTTTATAATCCTGGTCGAACCCAGCATACAAAATGACGGGAACGCCGCCGGCTAGCTTAATAATTTCAGAATAAGATACCCAGTAAGGTGCCAGAACGAGAACCTCATCACCTTCGTCGAGGATTGAAAGGAAGATATTGGCCAGTGACTGCTTAGCACCATTGGAAACTACAATCTGGGCAGGGGAGTAGTCCAGACCATTATCACGCTTGAATTTGGTGCTGATGGCTTCCCGCAATTCCGGGATACCCGGTACCGGCGTATACTTGGTAAAACCCTCATCCAGTGCTTGTTTGGCAGCTTCTTTAATGTGAGCGGGGGTGTCAAAATCAGGTTCACCAATACTTAGGTTGATGACATTATGTCCCTGGGCTTTTAATTCCCGGGCCATCTGCGCCATTTTTAATGTTTCGGATTCGGACATGCGCTGTACCCGTTGGGATAAAGGCAGGTTGCTGACAAGCGACATGGTGTTACTTTTTTAGTAGTACATTAATACTAACGAGTGGGTAAACTTGTGGTGCGTTCCTAACTTTATGCTTTGCTTTCCAGGGAATCTCCCGAATTCACCAGAATTAGCAGGATTAGGAATCAGCACCTTTCGGCTGCAAAACTAGTTTTTTTGTTAATGGGAGGGTGTTCATTCTGGGATATTTTTATGAAAATGACGCTGTTTTTGTCATAATGTCAATTTGTTAGGCCTATTCCTGTCAGGAGATTAGCCTGTTTGGAAGTAGGAATAGGAAGTAATTGGCTCCGTCCTGAATTATGCTGTCGGTTGATGAAACTTGCCGGTTACATTTGTATAAAATTCAGGAGGTTGTGATAATTATGGACGGTCAGTCACTGAATTTTATGGATAAATAATGAATGGTCATTCTCGGCCAAGGCTTATTTTTTTATCTTTCCTGTCCGGCTCCGGAGCCGTTTTACTATTTTAGCAGTCAAACCAAGCTGTACAATGAAGGACAAGTTAGATCTCCTGCAGGACAAGATAGATGAAGCCCAGTTGGGTGGGGGGCTTAAGCGGATTGATGCTCAACACGCCAAGGGAAAACTGACCGCCCGGGAACGAATCCACCTGTTACTCGATCCCGGATCTTTTGAGGAGATCGGGATGCTCGTGGCCCACCGTTGTACAGACTTTGGCATGGAGCAGCAGCAAATCCCCGGGGATGGTGTTGTTACCGGCTATGGAACGATCGATGCACGCCTGGTCTACGTTTTTGCTCAGGATTTTACCGTTTTTGGAGGGTCTTTATCTGAGACACACGCCGAAAAGATATGTAAAATCATGGAACTGGCGATGCGCAACGGAGCTCCTGTGATTGGCTTGAACGATTCGGGGGGAGCCCGTATTCAGGAAGGGGTCAATTCTCTCGGAGGATACGCCGATATCTTTTATCGCAATGTAATGGCCAGTGGAGTAGTACCTCAGATATCAGCTATTATGGGGCCCTGTGCTGGAGGGGCTGTGTACTCTCCGGCGATCACTGACTTCACCATCATGGTAGAGAATACCTCTTACATGTTTGTCACTGGCCCGAACGTTGTCAAAACAGTTACAAACGAAGAAGTTACTTCCGAAGAACTTGGAGGGGCGATGACCCATGCTACCAAATCTGGTGTTACGCACCTCACTGCAGCAAACGATGTGGATTGTTTGGACAAAATCCGACGCTTGTTGGGGTATATGCCACAGAACTGTGAGGAAAAACCGATTAGCCACCCCTATACGCTTGACGAGGAGTGGCGGGAAGAGTTAATGGGCATAGTTCCTGAAAACCCAAACCATCCTTATGATATCCGCGATGTGGTTAAGGGCATTGTCGATGAATCGACCTTCATGGAATTGCATGAGAATTATGCGGAGAATATTGTTGTTGGCTTTGCCCGATTAGCTGGTCGCAGCATCGGAATTGTTGGTAACCAACCGATGAGCCTGGCGGGAGTTTTAGATGTGGAGAGTTCCCGCAAAGGGGCCCGCTTTGTTCGTTTCTGCGATTCCTTTAATATTCCCTTATTGGTATTGGTAGACGTTCCCGGGTTCCTGCCAGGAACGGATCAGGAATGGAATGGTATTATCACCAATGGTGCGAAATTGCTCTACGCTTTTAGCGAAGCTACTGTTCCTCGGGTTACGTTAATTACCCGGAAAGCCTATGGTGGTGCCTATGATGTAATGAACTCCAAGCACATTGGTGCGGATATGAACTTTGCCTGGCCAACAGCCGAGATTGCGGTTATGGGGGCAAAAGGAGCTTCGGAGATTATTTTCCGTAAGGAAATTATGGAGGCAGCCTCTCCTGAGGAAATGCTGGCGCAAAAAGAACAGGAATACAAGGATGCTTTTGCCCATCCCTATCGGGCGGCGCAACGCGGGTTCATTGATGAAGTTATCGATCCGCGCTTATCGCGGCGCAAACTGATCCGGGCTTTTGCTACACTGGAAAGCAAAGTTGCCCGTTTGCCCCGTAAAAAACATGGTAATATTCCACTGTAGAGCGCAGGGGACGGGTATGCGTCATCGCAACGGTAAGGAAGTTAAAAAGAGCGCTCCAAATTTTAGTGAGCAGTGAAGGGTAAAGGGTGAGGAGAACTCGACCTGCGTTAACGTTTCGCCGGGCGAATCCCTGCCTACGCTCTTATGCTTCGGCGGGCGAAGGAAATTGGAAATCAGAAATTAGCCCGACTACGCTTAGCTGCGTCGGGTAAAAAATGAGAAAGCTAGTAACCCGTTACCAGATACCAGTAACCAGATACGCTGAGCCACTAAGCCGGGATTAATCTTCCTGGGTTTTCCGCCGTTCAATTTCGTCACGTATTTCGGCTGCGCGCTCGTAATTTTCTTCCGCCAGCACTTCTTCCAGCATTCGGGTGAGGGCTTCGATGGTGTAAGAAGCCAAGGGATTCCCAGCAGCAGTGCTTACTGCACTTGAAGAGGACGAGGAGGAAGGTGGTTGGTCTTCTTCACCGATTTCTTCTTCTTCCAGAACAACGCCGGCTGCATCCAAAATGAATTCAAAGGTAAAAATTGGGCAACCAAATCGTACGGCCAGCGCCAGGGCGTCGGAAGTGCGGGAGTCGATCTCAATAGCTTCCCCATTGCGTTCGCAAACCAGCCGCGCATAAAATACCCCATCCAGCAAGTTGTTGATTACAACTTCCTGAATCTGGATTTGAAAAGCTTCCAGGGTGTTTTTAAAGAGGTCGTGGGTAAGGGGTCGATTGGGAGCCATGCGCTCCATGGCAACGGCAATCGCTTGCGCTTCGAAGCTACCGATAACGATCGGTAAGCGGCGGGTACCTTCTGTTTCGCCTAAAACTACCGCGTAATTATTGGACTGGGAAACACTATGGGAAAGTGCTACGATATTCAGTTCGATCTTTTTCATATCGCCAAAGTCGGATCTGCCGGTTCACCTGTTAATTTACAACCAAAATGTCAAATGTTCAATGACTTTTGGGTGCGCAAAGATAGCTAAAATCATGGATTAAACGAATGGAGGGCTGAGGTTTATTCAGTTGTTTTCGCTTTCTCCCAGAGTTGATCCATTTCAGCCAGCGTCATTTCGCGAAGGTCACGCGGAGCATTGGCTTCAATGTATTCAAACCGGCGTTTAAATTTACGATTAACGCGCTCCAGTGCTGATTCGGGGTCAACGCCAATAAACCGCGCGTAATTGATCAAGGAAAACAGGACGTCCCCGAATTCTTCTTCCCGATGTAATGGGTCGGCATTTTCATCCAGGGTTTCCCGTAGTTCATGCAGTTCTTCCTGGACTTTCTCCCACACCTGATCGGCATTATCCCACTCGAAGCCTACTTGCTTTGTTTTTTCCTGCATTCGGTATGCTTTGATCATTGCAGGTAGTGATTGTGGTACACCAGCCAGGACGGACTTTTTACCCTCTTGTAATTTGAGCTGCTCCCAGTTTTTTTTGACGTCCTCTTCATCACGAACCTTCACATCGCCGTAGATGTGAGGATGCCTTTTAATGAGTTTGTCGCAAACAGCATTGAGGGCATCAGCAATATCGAAAGCGCCCTGCTCGTCGCCGAGTTTGGCGTAAAACACCATATGCAGCATAAGGTCTCCGATTTCTTCTTTGATATCAGTAAGGTCTTCTGCCAGGATGGCGTCAGCGAGCTCATAGGTTTCTTCAATAGTGAGGTTACGCAGGCTTTGGAAGGTTTGTTTCCGGTCCCAGGGACACTGTTCTCGCAGTTCATCCATAATCGTCAGTAGCCGTTCGAAGGCCGCTAATTTCTGCTGCATAACGTATGTTTTTAGTTATCTTTGCGCCGCAAGGTAAAGATAATTCCTTGTGCGTAATTCCGACAAGCTACTGAACTACAATACCTGTAGTTTTGTTGAACTCATTAAACTACTTTCCAATGGAGTTCCTCTATAGTTTAGCTATTATTTTTGGCTTTATGGCCGTTTCGGTTTTTCTGATCAATATCCGCCATATTTTCACCGGCAATGAATTCCGGGGTACCTGCGCGAATAACAACCCGATGCTGAAGGATCAAATTGGCGAATGTTCCGTTTGTGGCCGGAAGGCTGATGAGGCTTGCCAGATGCCCGAAAAGGCTTGATTCCAGCCTGATTTTACTATTGCTTTATATCGTTTCAATACGCTTGCACGGATAACATCACCAAGGTGCAGGCTATTTCCGTTGCTATTCCTGCTTCACGAGCCAGTCGGGAAAGTTCAGGGTTTTCTGTGCCTGGGTTAAAAATCAGTCGTTGTGGTTTCAACTGCAGGATATAATCATAATATTCTCGTTGCCGCTCGGCGTTGAGGTATAGCGTGACGGTGTGAATGTCCTCAATAGGTGGTTGTCCGGTTATGATGGGAGTTCCCAGGATCTCTCCGGGGCGGGCACCGATCGCCACAACTGGGTGACCGGCCCGCTGTAAGCGCAGCACGGCATCGAAAGAAACCCGGCTGGAATTGGGCGAAGCGCCCAGGACGAGCGTTTTTTTCATGGAAGCTACTCCTGTATTTACCAATTATATTTAGCTATTAATGCGAAGTGGTTTGAGCAAGCCCAAACCACTTCGCATTAGTAAACAACAACTGATGCAACTGTGTTCGAAACGTCGCTGATGGAACGTTTCGGGTAGTGCTCAGGAATAACTTACACCATCAGGCGGATAGGTTCTTCCAGGATACCCTTCAGTGTCTGGAGGAATTGGGCACCTGTGGCTCCGTCAACAACCCGGTGGTCGCAGGAAAGCGTTACCTTCATCATATTGCCTACGACAATGGCTCCCTGGTGCACAATCGGTTTTTCAAGGATGCCTCCTACAGCCAGAATACAGGCATCGGGTGGATTAATAATGGCCGTAAATTCCTCGATACCAAACATACCTAAATTAGAGATAGTGAAGGTGTTACCCTGCATTTCATCGGGCTGGAGTTTACGTTCCTTAGCTTTCCCGGCCAACACTTTAACCTCCGTATTGATTTGGGAGAGGGTCTTCATGTCGGTATACCGGATAACGGGTACAAGCAGACCTTCATCAACGGCAACAGCAACCCCGACATGGACATCCTTGTTGTAGCGAATTTTATCGCCCAGCCAGGAAGCATTTATTGCCGGATGCTGCCGCAGAGATACAGCGGCCGCTTTAATGACCAGGTCATTAAAGGAAATCCGGGTTTCACTGATTTCATTGATGCGCTTGCGCAGCTCCATGGCTTTCCCCATATTGATTTCCACGGTGAGGTAGAAATGTGGGGCGGAGAATTTGCTCTCACTTAAGCGACGCGCAATCGTCTTGCGCATCTGGCTGACATTTTTCTCTTCGAAGTTGGCTCCCTGACCGCCATAAACAAAGGGGAGGGTAGCAGGGGGCGTTGCTGTCGGTGCACCAGGTGCCGGCGCACTAGGCGCGGGTACAGGTGCAGGTGGAGCCGCCGGAGTAATTGGCGTGGTTGGGTGCTGGATAACCGCTTCCACATCCCGGCGAACAATACGGCCGGCATCGCCACTTCCCTGTAAGCCATGAATATCAATACCCGCTTCCGCTGCCATTTTACGGGCTAGTGGTGAAGCTTTGATTCGCTTGTCTTCGGCGGTAGCAGCCGGGGCTGACGGTGCGGGGGTGGCAGCAGGTGCAGCAGGCGCCGGTGAGGTGGCATCGGCTGCCGATTCAGAGGCGGTACCATTGCCTGCTCCGGCAATGGCTGCTTTCCAATCCTCACCTTCCTCGCCAATGACTGCAATAATACCGTCGATGGCAACAGGGCCTTCTTTGATGGCTATATGTAGCAGTACTCCCTCGACAAAAGCATCGAGTTCCATCGTAGCTTTATCCGTTTCGACCTCTGCCAGGGTTTCACCCGGCTCCACGCGGTCGCCCTCTTTTTTTAACCAACCGATGATATTTCCTTCTTCCATCGTATCGCTCATGCGGGGCATGCGGATGACTTCAGCCATAAGTATAATTTTAGTGTTGCTTTTGCACAAATGGGTTTGCTGTCAAGTGGATGCCAATTCGCTTTGGCGGTCCAAATTTAAGGTAATACGCCAATGCAACCAATTTGTTGGCCTGAATAATGCCCTTTTTTTTCCATAAAGGACATTTTTGAACACGCACAAGGCATAGGTACGATAAACTTCAGCGAAATTTTCGCTGGTGGATAAATTTTATAACTTGATCCAGGAAGCCATCCCGTAACGTTTCGATGTACGCATGCGTAAATAATAACCTCCTGCGGGTAGGTTCGCTACAGGAATGGTTATTTGCTGCTCACCGGCAGGAAATATTCCCTCCTGAATTCGTTTTAGCCACTTGCCCTGCTGATCAAAGAGGTCGATCCATACATTTTCTCCCTCAGGCAGGGAGAAAACAAGGTTCACATTTGGGGCCACCGCAGGGTTTGGGAAAACATCCAGCGCAACTGCCGACAAGGCAATGGCTTCGGGCGCTGGGGTAAGCGTTCCACTGAGATCCAGGCTTTCATCGCCGGGTTGGTACAGGGTGACCGTCATATACACGAGCATCATTTCATCCGTTGTTTTCTCACCAACGGTTACCATCTTTGGTGGGTAGCTGGGGTTATTCGGATTATTCTCGGTATTGTCGTAGACGGCTTCGCTGTAAAACGTGGTTCCGGCATCCAGTACCACTGCCTGGGGAAACGAATACGCACCCTGCCAGTGAAAGTCCCAATTATTAATACGAATCAGCGGAACCGTGTCTCTTTGTCCGGGAGGTACTGCCCAAACACGGATGGATTTGCCGAGCAAATGCATATGCGGGGCTATGGCGATAAAAGTGGCCTTAACCGGAAGATTGAATTGGGCATTAAAGGTTTTAACGGTATTGGGCGGAATGGCCAAAGGGCCATTAGTCAGAGAAATGACATGGTTTAAGAGAGGTAGGGTAACCAACCGTCGCAGCGATTGGCTGGTGTAGGCTGCGCGGAAGGAGGTTTGATCTGTTTTTCCCTGAGAGCCTGGCGCGTAATGAACCTGGAGGATAATATTGGCTCCCTTTGGGATGGCGTAGCCCATATTCTCTGGAAAAAAAGTGGGTAAATTTCCAGGAACCCAGGTGCCGATTAGTTGTGCGGTATTACTGCCAATTCCGCCAAAACTCGTGTATCCCGGGCCTGGGTCCTGAGCGTCAAGCGTGTAGCAAATGTTAGAGGTATCTGCAAATACCAGCACGTGGTGAACTATTTCGGGGTTGCCGGGAATAATTTCGAAAGCACTGATAAACTGATCTGTGTTAATATTGGCCGGCATTGGAAAACATCGGTAGTCATCCTGATCACTGATCACGGTGAATGCCGGGATTTGATAAACGGTTGCTGAGGGTAAGGCTTCCCCTGAAGGATTATATACGGGAGCCTGTGGGGCGTCTTTCGGGTCACCATACGCTGCTGTACTGGCCGCCCATTCTTCAATCAAATGAATTTGCGCGTCGGTAAGCAGGCGCTGGTGGTTGAACTGGCGATAGCTAGGGTCAGGAGGCCAGGGAGGCATTTGTCGGGTACGCACGGATTGTGCGATGGAAAAGCGGTTGAAATACGCTTGCTCATAAGTAATCAGGGGAAAGGGGGCAAGCCCTCCGGTATGATGGCAAGAGGTACAATGATCATAAAGAATAGGAGCAATATCCTTGGCCCAAACCGGGTCATGTGCTTGTAGAAAAATGGGTAGAAGCATGAGCAAGAACCCCAGGTTCCTTCTATTCGAATGCATATGGGTGTCAGATTTGTAACAAGATAAGATTCCTCACCCAGGATCGACTAAGCCCAGGCGTTAAAGTGGCGGGGTAATTGTTAAAAAAATTAAGAGTTGTTAAACTGATGATAAAAAACGGCATTTGCCGTAACCTTCAACCAACCAAATGGTCCTTTAGGCAATTCTTATAACAGCAATTTCATTAAACCAAAGCCTAAAGAACCAGCAATATGAAAAAGTTTGGTCATTTGATCCTGGCTGCTGTCCTGGGTGCAGCCTTAGCTTTAGGGGGAGCGCAATTAATCAATCGCAATCAACCCTTGGTTTTACAAACTGCTGGCAATGCAGCAGCAACTCATTTTACCAATTTAGCAGGAGGAAACAATGCTTTTCCCGCGGAAGGTTTTTCGGCTACGGCCGAGCGAGCCTTACCTTCTGTCGTTCATATTCGGGCTTCCTCACGGGTTCGCGGTGGAAATTCCATGTTTGATGGGCAAAATTTGCCGGATGCTTTCCGCTACTTTTTCGGTGACCCGGGGCGCAATGGTCGCCAACAGGAAGACCGTCTCCAGGAAGGAACGGGCTCGGGCGTGATTATCAGTCCTGATGGGTACATTGTTACCAATAACCACGTTGTCCAGGATGCAGAAACGCTGGAGGTAACACTCAATGATAAGCGGGTTATTCAAGCTAAAGTGATCGGTACCGACCCCAGTACTGATGTAGCCCTGATTAAAATTGAAGCGGAAAATTTACCGGCGCTAGCTTTTGCAAACTCTGACGCTGTGCGGGTAGGTGAGTGGGTGGTTGCCGTGGGTAATCCCTTCAACCTTGCTTCGACGGTAACGGCAGGTATTATCAGTGCGAAAGGGCGCAATATTAATATCCTGGAAGGACAATCACCGATTGAATCTTTTATCCAGACGGATGCGGTGGTTAATCCGGGTAACTCTGGTGGTGCTTTAGTGAATATCAACGGAGATCTCATTGGTATGAACACCGCGATCGCTTCTCCTACCGGGGTGTTTGCCGGCTATGCCTTTGCAGTCCCCAGCAACCTGGTGGCCAAAGTGGTAGCTGACCTAAAAGCATACGGCGTTGTTCAACGGGGCTACCTGGGAGCGATGATCATCGGCATCGACGGGCGCTTTGCCAAAGAGCGCAAATTGCCGGTTAATGAAGGTGTCTATGTTGATAGCCTGGTCGCTGGCGGTGCTGCTATGCAAGCCGGTGTCCAGGTAGGTGATATCATTCAGGAAGTCAATGGAACGCGCACCAATACGTCTCCTGAATTGCTGGACCAGATTGGTCGCCAACGGCCCGGTGATAAAGTTACCTTGAAGGTATTGCGGAAGGGAGCTACCAAAGAGCTGGTAGTGACCCTGAAGAATAAAGCCGGCAATACCGACCTGGTCAAAAAAGCGGATGCTCCCGAAAAACTGGAAGCACTGGGTGCTGCCTTTACTCCCCTGACCAAAGAAGAACTGCGGCAATTGGGGGTGAATAGTGGTCTTAAAGTAAGTGAGCTGAGGGCCGGTGTGCTTGCGAATCAAACGGACATCCGGGAAGGATTCATAATTACCCGGGTGGATCGCCAGCCTGTAAACTCAGTTAAGGACCTCGAAAAAGCCCTGGATAATAAAGAGGGGGGGGTACTTCTGGAAGGGATTTACCCCGGTAGCGACCGAATGTTTTACTATGGTATTGGCTTACTTTAAACTTACTACATAATCAGGTATAAATAGATTCCGAAGCGCGACGCAGGGAATCTTTACAGGTCAAAGTTTTTGGGATATACTATTTCAAAGAGGTGCAGCGATTCGTTTTGCTGCACCTTTATTTGTTTGCACAGCTGGTGTTGTCGTGCTTTATCAATGAAGAAATTATAGATTAGGTGTTGCCAAAAAACCGAATGGAACGCCGACTGGGTTCTGATTTTCCTTCGCCCACGTAGCCTAGCGTTGACGGGCTTACCCACTGGTTGCAGATACTGCCAACTGCATACTGCCGACTGGTTTCTGATTTCCAAGATGTGCAGCAGTCAGAAGCGCTACTGCTAACTCGTAACTTCTCAGTTGTTGACCTTACGGCTACTGACGCTACTTTGCCAGGAGCCAGATAATACTAGTGCAAATGAGGATTACCTGTATATTTGACGCCTAAAAACATTTTTATGGCCATGCGAAAAGTACGTAGCGCAGCGCTTATTTTCATTTTCATTACCGTTTTGATTGACGTTATCGGGCTAGGGATCATTATCCCGGTTTTGCCAAGTCTGATTATGGAATTAACCGGTGGTGGATTGAGCCAGGCATCGATGTACGGTGGGTGGTTGATATTTTCTTATGCTATTATGCAGTTTTTGTGTGCGCCGGTTATTGGTGGTTTAAGTGACAGGTTCGGACGGCGGCCAATCCTGCTGGCTTCACTATTTGGGTTTGGCCTCGATTATATTCTACAGGGGCTTGCGCCGACGATTGGCTGGTTATTTATCGGACGTATTTTAGCAGGTGTGACGGGGGCTAGTTTTACTACTGCAAGTGCTTATATTGCTGATGTTAGTGCGCCGGAGAAAAGAGCCCAGAATTTCGGATTAATCGGGGCTGCCTTTGGATTAGGGTTTATCATTGGTCCGGTGATTGGGGGTATTCTTGGACAAATCGGCCCGCGAGTACCTTTTTTTGCTGCTGCCGGGCTAACCTTCCTGAATTGGTTATACGGTTATTTTATTCTGCCGGAATCCCTGAGTCCGGAAAATCGCCGGCCCTTTCAGTGGCGCCGGGCTAACCCATTGGGGAGTTTCAAAAACTTACGCAAGTATCCCGTTATCATGAGCCTGGTGGTGGTAATGGTGCTCATTTATATTGCCGGACATGCAACCCAGAGTACCTGGACGTACTATACCATGGAAAAGTTCAGTTGGAATGAAGCGCAGGTGGGTTACTCCCTGGGTTTTGTGGGTTTGATGATTGCCATTGTGCAAGGGGGACTCACCCGGGTGTTGATCCCCCGGCTGGGGCAGGTGCGCGCCGTTTACATCGGGCTAACTTTTTACGCATTTGGCTTCATGGGCTATGCGTTTGCTTCCGCTGGCTGGATGATGTATGCCATCATGGTTCCCTTTGCTTTTGGCGGATTGGCAGGACCCTCACTGCAGGGCATCATCTCTAGTCAGGTTCCTTCTAATGAGCAGGGCGAGCTTCAGGGCGGGTTAACGAGCCTGATCAGTGCTACTTCCATTATTGGCCCGCCACTGATGACCAATTTGTTTGGTCTCTTTACCTCACCCAAGACGCCAATTCATTTTCCGGGAGCGCCTTTTATGATGGGGGCTATTCTGACCCTACTGGCGCTGGCTTTCAGCGTCCGGCCCTTGCGTCGATTGGGCTAGGAAGTCAAAAAATAATGGAATGCTCGTACCGATGAAGTTACTATTCGAGTTTTCCAGCACGACAATACCTATACCGCGCCGTCGGTCCATCCCTATTTCGGCCCGGTAGCTATTTACGTACCCTCCATGATAGGCCAGCGTGTCCTGGTGATAATCCATGATGCGCCAACCCAGGCCGTAGGCGGTGGCTGCCAGGTGTGCTCGCCAGGCGCCAAAGTTTTTTTCGCAGGTACAAACATCAATTTGAGGACTGAATATTTCCTGCAGGGTTGAATCAGCAATTATTTCCGGATGTTCCCCCATCAGGACTAACATCCAGCGGCCCATATCTGCAACACTGGCATTGACCCCGGCAGCAGGCGGTACATCATAAAAACGTGGTAACAACTCTGTTCGGACATACCCGGATCCGGTTGGGTTATGCGGGTAGGCAATATGCGGGTGCTTTAACATATGCTCATACCCACAAGAGCTATGGTTCATCCCGGCTGGTTGGAAAATATACCGTTGCAATAAATCGGCATAAGATTCTCCCGTAGCTGCTTCAATTACATCAGCAATTAAACTGTAGACTACATTCTGGTAATTATAATAAGTACCCGGGGGATGCGTAATCTTGACGCTGGCAAGTTTGGCTCGTATTTCAGGGTAGGGGACGTCCTGATCTAATAAGTTGGAAAAACTATGTCGGGGAAGACCACTGGTATGGCTGAGGACTTGCCGGATGGTTAGCCCTTGCGTGGCCTCCGGGGTTTTGAGTTTAAAATCAGGTAAGTACCGTATAATGGGATCATCCCAGTGGAGGATACCCTTTTCTACCAGAACTCCCGTGAGTACAGGAGCAAAGCCTTTTGAGACGGAAGCCAGCCTGAACACTGCTGAGGAGTCCATACGCCGGTGCGTATTTAAATCACTATACCCCCATACCCGGACACTTTGTAACTGGCCCTCTTTTACCAGGGCAATGGCTAGCCCTGGGATGCGGTCGTTCATAACCGCACTGTCTACTTTTTGGTAATAGCGGTCCGCCAAAGATAAAAACGCGGAGTCCAGAACGGGTTTTGAAGCTATTGGGGCTCCGAGAGGTGCCGGGTTTGCTGGTGACGGATTACAGGAGTATAGCCAGTAACTCACTACCAGACCAAGTAAAATGCGAAAGGAAAGCAGATGTAAGTGGTAAGTGTTTTTCATAAGTTCGCAATATTACGAGATATTCCAGGAAAGCCCAAAGCTCAGAGGCGGAACAGTACGGGGGATTTACTAAATTTGGGCTATGAACTTCTCATCCAAATTGATTGAAGAGGCAGTTAATGCCTTTGCCACCCTGCCCGGTATTGGTAAGAAAACGGCATTACGCCTGGTATTACATTTACTGAACCAGCCCCTGGAGCAAAGTGAGCAGTTTGCTGAAGCGATTGTTCGAGCTCGGCGTGATATTCGCGCTTGCCGACGGTGTCATAATTTATCGGACACCGAATTATGCGGAATATGCCAGGACAACCGCCGTGATGGACGCCTGGTCTGTGTCGTGGAAAGCATCCGGGATGTCATGGCCATTGAAGATACGGGTCAGTATCGGGGCTTGTATCATGTACTGGGCGGGGTAATTGCTCCGCTGGAAGGCATTGGCCCGGCTGATTTGGAAATTGATTCTCTTGTTCATCGTGTTGAAGCAGAGGGGATTCAGGAAATTATCATGGCTATCAGCCCGACTATTGAAGGCGAGACAACGATATTTTACGTGAGCAAACAGCTTAAACCAACCGGGGTGCGACTGAGCACTATCGCCCGGGGTGTCTCTTTTGGGGGCGAATTGGAATATGCTGATGAGTTAACCCTGGGGCGCTCCATTGTTGCCCGTATTCCCTACCAAACGCAGGGCGACTAACTTATGGCATTACCCCGGCAACCCAACCCGGTTGATGTATCGGTAATCATTGTTAACTACAATGTTCGGTACTTCCTGGAGCAGGCACTGCTTGCGGTACGAAAGGCCTCGCAGGGGCTTTCGGTCGAAGTTTGGGTGGTCGATAATCAGTCGGCAGATGACTCGGTTGCGATGGTCCGGGAAAAATTTCCGGAAGTTAATCTCATTGCCAACTCGCGGAATGTGGGCTTTTCTCAGGCCAATAACCAAGCGATCCGCGCGGCAGGGGGGAGGTATGTTTTATTACTGAATCCGGACACTGTCATTGAGGAGAAGACCTTGTTGCAATGTTTAACCTTCATGGATGAACATCCAGAGGCAGGAGGCTTGGGGGTCCGGATGATTGATGGCGCAGGTGTTTTTCTCCCTGAATCCAAACGAGGCTTCCCGGCGCCTTTTGTTGCCTTCTGCAAAGCCTTCGGGCTTTCCAGGCTGTTCCCCAGATCCCGGCTTTTCAATCGCTACCACCTGGGTTTTCTTGACGAGGACCAAACCCACCCGGTCGATGTACTTTCAGGTGCATTTATGTGGTTAAGGCATTCGGTGCTGACCGAAATAGGCTTGCTCGACGAGCAATTTTTCATGTATGGGGAGGATATTGATTTGTCCTATCGCATCAAACAGGCCGGTTTTGAAAATTATTACTATCCGGCAACAACTATAATCCATTACAAGGGAGAGAGCACCCGCAAGGGAAGCTTAAATTACGTTCGGGTTTTTTACCAAGCGATGATTCTGTTTGCACAAAAGCATTTTGCTGGGCCAAAAAAGAGGCTGCTGGTGCTGATGATGCAGGTTGCCGTTTATTTTCGAGCCTTATTAACCCTTGCTGCTACCGTTTTCCGGCAGGGTAGGCTACCTCTGTTGGATGCATTTATGCTATTTGCCGGAATTGCGTTTTTACGTAATTTTTGGGCCAGATACCGCTACAGTGACCCAGAATATTACAGTGATACGGTGCTGACCGTGAATGCGCCCTTGTATGTTGGTATTTGGCTGATTGCGCTATTTTTTAGCGGTGCTTATGACCGAGGAACACAACCCCGGCAAGCAATAAGAGGCATTCTGTGGGGTACGCTGGGGATAGCTGCTATTTATGGCTTTCTTGACTCCGCCTTTCGCAATTCCCGGGCGCTTATTTTACTGGGAGCAGCATGGGGTATTCTGGGGACCTTAGCCTTGCGGTGGTTGTCTCAAGGGGTGTTTCAACGAAATTGGCGCTGGGGTGAAGAACGCAGTCGCCGGATCGCGCTGGTGGGAACTGCTGAGGAATGCCTCCGCGCGCAGAACCTGATCCAACGCACGCAAATTCCGGGCAAAATCCTGGGCTGGATAGCGCCCCAGGAGACTACAGGCCTCGATGCTTCCTTCTTTGGCGTATTACCGCAGTTAGCTGATTTAATCTCCCTATACCAAATCGACGAGGTTATCTTTTGTTCGCGGGATATATCCTATGTAAAAACTATCCGTTGGATGAATCGTTTGGGCCCCTCGGTACATTACAAGTTACTCCCCGAAGGAAGTAACAGTATCATTGGTAGCCATTCGAAAGACGAAAGTGGAGAGTTGTACACCCTGGCATCCCATTTTCGCATAGGTCGTCCGGAGCAGATCCGCACGAAGCGGTTGTTTGATTTGGCCGTTGTGCTGGTATTATTGCTGGGAGGCTGGATCTTTTTGCTGGTAAAGGGACTACCGGTTGGTTGGTGGCTACGGGAGGCAATAGCCGTGCTGCGGGGTAAAAAAAGTTGGGTGGGGTATTACGAGCCAGCTATGTCTGGGCCAGCTGACCAATTACCCAGACTAAGACCTGGCGTTCTCACCCTGGCTGCCGGGTATGGAAATACTTTCTTTCCTCAGCTCACCCTGCAGCAGCTTAATGTTCAGTATGCGCAGGATTATTCCCCTCGCTGGGACTGGCAAATTATTCGCCGAGAGTTATTTAAAGCAAAATAGAGAGGGATAAAAACAGGGAGCAAATGGCCGGAAATAAAAACCCCGCGAGGCTGTTATAGCACCGCGGGGTTTTTCGTAATTCCAATTGGAAAAACGAGAATTATTGGGAAAGCAGCTGTTCAGCACCAGCAGTGCCACCGCCTACCAGCAAGGTAGAGATGATGCACAGCAGAAATAACAAACCAGCTAATACCCAGGTTGCTTTTTCAATTAAGTCAGATGATTTAGCTGCGCCAAACATTTGGTTGGCTTGAGCGCCGCCAAACGTGGAGTCCACACCACCTCCCTTAGGATTCTGGATCAACACCACGGCCATCAATAATACGCTAACAAGAGCTATCAGGACGGTAATGAAAGTCATGTGATTAATTTTTTGATCGAGTCAATTTCGGCTGCAAATAACGCTTTTTTTTCGGGAAAAAGCAAAATTAATCTTTCGTAAACGCGAATTGCCCGTTGATAAAGTTCTTGCTGGACGAGCAGCCGGGCCAGTGTTTCACTGGCTAAATCCTGGTTATCGGTGATGCTTCGTTCGGCAACCCGCATAACTTCTTCATCTGCCGGTTTGCGTTTCTTTTTTTTCTTTTTCTTTTTTTGCGCACGCTTATTTTCTTCCCGCTGGCGCCCTTCCATTAAGTCAACTAAAGTGTCCTGCACGTGGGGAGGTTGGAATTGGTGAATCCAACTGGTGAAGGAAGTCTTCGGCGTGGGGCGAACGACAGGCGTTTCCTTCGCTGCGGAATTATCCGTTGCTGGTGTTGGCGATACGGGTGTCTCCACTGTGGGCGTTTCCACTGCGGGCGGAGAGGGAGGTGCTTGCTGTGGTTGCTCAATAGCGGCCCCGGTATCCCAGGAAGCCATTATAGCCGCCCAACCAGCCAGAATTTCGTCAGGACCTGGTGTTTCACCCGGATCCATATCGGCGATGGGCTCACCGGCTTCCAGTGGCGGCGAAAAAAGCTGGGTCCAGCGGTCCTCCTCAGGTTCCGTCTGGAAGGATTCTGAAGGCGTAAGGATGTTGGAACTTGCTGCCGGCAGTATTTGATTAACCTGGGGAATTACTGGGTCTTCCTTAGCCGTAATGTCGGGAAGCGGTATTTTTTCCAATCGCGCCTGCGCTTCACTAAGATCCTGGAGTTCCAGGAATTCTTCATTGAGCAGGAAAGCTTCTTCGGCTAGCGGTGGTTGTTGTCTCAGGAGTTGATCCTGGTGCTGTAAGGTGTTGCGATCTACACAATACAAGGCGGCCCGTCGCAAATTTTTTTCCTGGTCAGGATGCTTGTCCATTACACTCTTTATCCAGAGTAAAATGTGCAGGTTTTGCGCATAGGGGTACTGCAGCGTCAGTGTCTTGAGCTCCTCATAGGGAAGCTGGTAAAGCTTCGAGATATCCTGCAGATATTCAGAGAGTAATTGCGCGTTCATATCCTGCTGTAATAGCTAAAAATCAGCGTTTTAGTCTGAGTGCTTAATTGTGTATAAGGTGTTTGGAGCTACTCATAAACATCTAATATAGGGCTTCTCAACCATATTTTCAAGGCTTCCTTATTCCTGGCCGGGAGGAGTGTTCCTATGCCGTTGCCGCAGAAAGGCCAGTAGCTGTTGAATGGCTTTTCCCCGATGGCTGATTTTGTTTTTTTCTGAGGCTTCTATTTCTGCAAAAGAGAGCGAATATCCATCGGGTTGAAAGATGGGGTCGTACCCAAAACCTGCGCTACCTCGTGGAGCTGAAAGGATTGTTCCTTCGACAATACCCTCAAAAGTATGCTCTTCTCCCTGCAAAGACAGTGCAATGACGGTACGAAACCGAGCTCGTCGGTTTGTTTTCCCCGCCAGGCGCTCCAGCACCAGTATCATATTAGCAACTGAATCACGGGCTGGCCCGGCGTACCGGGCGCTGTATATGCCGGGCTCTCCTCCGAGAGCTTCGATCTCCAGGCCGGTATCCTCCGCAAAACAATCGACCTTGTATTTGTTAACTACATAATGTGCTTTTTGCCAGGCATTTCCTTCTATAGTAGGGCTGGTCTCTGGAATATCTTCTGTACATCCAATATCTGCCAGGCTATGCAAGTGGTATTGTCCGGCAAGCATCGCCTCTACTTCTATTACTTTGTGGCTGTTGCCTGTGGCAAAAACGAGGGTCTCCATAGTTAATTAGTTCATATTTATTGGATGAGGGTCTGTAATCCGCCGGGTTCAGCGACTTGCATGCAAGGATGAGCTGCTTTATTGTTGTTTGAAAAGCATTTGGAGTGCGGACCATAGGGCACCAGCCATCGGGCGGTCTTTCTGTGTTCGCTCCGCGTAAATCTGGCTGAGATCATCAGCAAAGAGCCATTGTTTTCCCGCCAGACTTAGAGGCTGATACAATGGCGCCTGAATATTGAGCCCCAAAGATGCAGGAGGAACCCCAAAAGCCAGGCAAATGCGGATAGGGCGTTCGGTTTGTACCTGGCTGAATGAAAGTTTTTCTTCTGGTGCAAGCAAAGTCCACCAGGCATCCCGGTCCATCTCGCAGGCGACAGCTGCCAGGATTTTTTTCAGGTATTGGAGTAGCTCCTGTGCATTGGGATCGTTCCGCAATACCAGGAAAACTCCTGCAAGTCCCTGACCCTGGGCAATTTCTGCTAAAGGAAGGGAATCTGGCAAAACAAACAGATCAAAGTCAAAGAAATCAGTTTTCAAAATTTAATTTTGTTTTATTGCATTTTATTAAAACCAACAGAACAAAAAAAGCTGTTTTTCAACTACAGTAGAATTTTTTAATAAAAGTACTTAAATTTGTAGAAAATCACGCCAACATGAAAAACAACATCAAAATCACGAAGACTCAGTCATCAAGATTGAGTACGGTTGATTTCAATAACTTACCGTTTGGTCGGATTTTTTCTGATCATATGTTTATCGTTGATTATGAAAATGGGGTTTGGGTAAATCCCCGTATCGTTCCATTCGAACATTTTCCTATGCATCCTGGTTCCATGGTTCTCCACTATGGGCAAGCGATTTTCGAAGGAATGAAAGCATCCAAAGGTTATGACGGAACACCCTTTCTGTTCCGTCCGGAAATGCATGCCAAGCGTTTAAACGCATCTGCAGAGCGGATGTGTATGCCCACCTTGCCTGAAGATTTATTCCTGGAAGGACTCCATGCTTTGGTAGGCGTTGATGCCGACTGGATACCGCCACAGGAAGGAAGTGCCCTTTACCTCCGTCCGTTTATGATTGCTACGGATGAATTCATTGGGGTTCGGCCTTCTGACCATTATCGGTTCATGATTATTACTTGTCCGGTTGGGCCTTATTACTCCAAGCCAGTACGGCTGAAAGTTGAAACAGAATATGTTCGTGCTGTTAATGGAGGAACAGGCGAAGCCAAAGCAGCTGGCAATTACGCCGGGTCACTATTGCCTGCACGTAAAGCACAGCAAGCTGGTTTTGATCAGGTGATGTGGATGGACGGACACGAATTCCGCTATATCCAGGAAGTTGGCACTATGAATATCTTCTTTGTCATCGACGGAAAAGTAATTACGCCGGCAACTGATGGCGCTATCCTCAAAGGGATTACAAGGGATTGTGTACTGACGATTTTGCGGGATAAAGGCTATGAGGTCGAAGAGCGCCCCTTAACCATCGATGAAGTACTGGATGCTTTTGAAGCAGGGACTTTACAAGAGGTTTTTGGTACCGGAACAGCTGCAGTTATCGCTCACGTAGCAGAAATTTCCTACAAGGGACGGGAATTGATCCTGCCTCCTGTAGCTGATCGCAAAGTAGCCCAGTTCGTTTTTGACCAAATTAATGGACTGCGCGCCGGTAAGATTGCCGATTCACACCAGTGGATTGTACCTGTAAATATGGATGCGATGGTTGGCGCTTAGAGCATTGTTATCCATTAAAAAGTAGGCCGCGACTCTTTTGGAAGGGAGTCGCGGCTTTTTTTTTGTGTCAGAGGCTGGCTGTTGGGTATTAGCGCATTGGCTATTAGCATGTTGGCGTATTAGGCGCCCTGGGTATTAGCATGTTGGCGCATTAGCTTCAATTTCAACTAAATAAACTTTATAAACCTCATAAACTGAGTGAGCGATAGCGAGCGGTATAAACCGACTTTGCCCAGCTTGCCCGTATGGGTCTGGGGCGAAGGTATATAAACCAAGTGAGCGTTAGCGAACGACATAAACCTACTTTGGCGTGTTGGTTGTTGGCGCGTTGGCGTGACCTCAAAATAAACCCCATAAACCGAGTGAGCGTTAGCGAACGGTATAAACCGACCGAACGCAGTGAGTGGCATAAACTTCGCGAAGCGGCATAAGTTTTAGAAAGACCACCTTGTTTTCTCACCCTTCACTCCTCACCCTTAACCTAATTGACAGAACATTAGTAAGCTGGCTGGGCAGGTTTATTCCCCAGGATACCTTCAATTTGCTCCAGCACCTCCGGGGTTAACTGGGCCACAACTGGAATGGATTCCAACGTTTCTTCCAGTTGATGAACCTTGGATGCACCTAAAATAACGGTACTAACCTGCGGATTAGCCAGGCACCATGCGATGGCGAGCTTAGGCAGGGAAGTGCCTAATTCCTGGGCCAATGCGTTAAGCTTACGAGTGATAGCCAGTTTTTCTTCCGTTATATTGGCTTTGAGCCAGTCGAGCCCCTTCAAACTCATACGGGTTCCCTCCGGAAACTCCTTGAGGTACTTATCCGTCAGTATGCCAGACGCCAGTGGGGACCAAATTGTCGTACCCAATCCTACATTACGGTAAATCTGGTTGTACTCCACTTCCACTCGTTCGCGGTGAAACATGTTGTATTGGGGTTGCTCCATAACGGGCCCAATCAAGCGATATTCGCGAGCTACCATATGCGCTTCCATGATTTCCTGGGCCGACCATTCGGACGTACCCCAGTAGAGAATTTTCCCCTGCTGGATCAGTAAATTCATGGTCCAAACCGTCTCTTCAATGGGGGTTTGTTTATCAGGGCGGTGGCAAAAGTATAGATCCAGATAGTCCACTTGCAGTCGGCGTAAGGCCGCATTACAGGCTTCGACAACATGCTTTCGGCTAAGCCCGGATTGGTTGGGTAGTTTACCTCCATCTCCCCAAAAAACCTTACTGGATACGAGGTAAGAGGTGCGGTCCCAATTCGCTTTCTTAAGAATATTACCCATGACTATTTCCGACTTGCCACGAGCATATGCTTCGGCATTGTCGAAAAAGTTGACGCCTCGTTCGTAGGCCGTATGCATAAGTTTTTCGGCCACATCGTCGCCAATTTGCTGACCAAAGGTTAGCCATGAACCAAGGGACAGTGCACTTACCTGCAGGCCCGATTTGCCTAGTTTGCGATATTCCATATGGAGTGATTTGACTATAAGTGATGGGACAAGATTATCTATACCTTATTTCAGGCCCTTTTGGGGTTCCTCTTCGTTAAAAAGCCTCGCCGACGGGCTGCTTCGCCCGCGTTTTTTGCCTTGTTGAACCCCAAAATTGCACTAAACAAAACGTATGCATAATAATGCCCCCATCACTTACTTATAAAACTATTATCAAAAGGATTTCCGGGCGGGAAAGGTTTAGCCCGGCGGGCTCTTTTTTAACAAATTAGCAATCCGGCGAGAAGGGCAATAGGGTTGGGCTGACGGTAATCTCCAAGGTTCTACCTGATTGGTTGTGTTTTATACCTGCGGGGTGGTTAAAAAATGATAACCACTCCAACACCTGCGGAAAACTGACCTGTAGCCGGGTGTGTCCCCAGGTTAGGTTGCAGGCGCAGGGAAAGATCATCATCAATGTCAAAATTTTGCAGGTGTGCATCCACAAAAGCTTCTACGGCAATGATGGCATAAACCACAACCGTGCCGATATAAGAGAGCTGGGTATTTTTATCGTACTGATCGCGCAAGCTGCGCAAGGTAGTTGGAGAGTCAATCTGTCCGGTAAACTCATGGGGTAATCCTTGCAACTGAAGCTCCAATGCTGTTTTAAGCCGTCGATACCGGGACTGGTTGTAGTGGACGGAATAGGCTACTCCTCCCAGGGCACCATAGACAAAGGGGACTTTCCACCAGTGACCGTTGTAGACCTGGCCAGCACCCGGAAGGACTAGCGAATAATAAGCAGCTCTTTTGGGAATGGGTGGCGTTTTGACTTTGACGACTACCGGAGGAAGGGATCCTTGGGCAGTAGTGTCAGGGGGCGTGCTTTGCGCAGGCGCCCAAACGACAACCAGGGAAGTGATCAGGAAAAGAAAAATGCCTCGCATACTATTCCGGCCAGTTTGGACAAAGATACTATTCCGGCCCGCATAGGGTAATAGCGCTACCCTTAAAAATGTGTTAATCACTGATCTTCCTCGATGCGGTCGAGTAGGGCGTTTAGCTCTTTGACCGTATGGAAGGGGATAACCACCTGGCCTTTGCCTTCACTGCGCAGCTTTAGTTGTACTTTTTTGGACCCGAAGAACTGGCGGAATTGCTGTTGGATACCCTCATAAGCGTCAGGTAAGCGCGAAGCAGCTTTCTTGGATTTGGGTTCTGCATAGGCCCGGATGAGTTGTTCAAGTGCACGTACAGACAGCTCTTCACGTAAGGTTTGCCGGAAAAGAGAATCCCGCAGTGCATAATCGTCTACGCCGGCGAGTGAACGGGCATGCCCCATGCTCAGGCGTCGGTCCTTTATGGATTGCTGAATATCAGGAGGAAGCTTAAGCAAGCGCAGGTAGTTGGTAATAGTACTGCGGCTTTTTACCTTACCCATCCGGTCAGCCAGCTGATCGTCCGTAAGGGCGCATTCTTCCTTGAGTCGTTGGTAGGTAATAGCTACTTCGATAGCATTGAGATCCTCCCGCTGAATATTTTCAATAAGTGCCATTTCCAGCATTTCCTGGTCATTGGCAATGCGGATATATGCGGGTATTTCCGTCAAACCCGCAATACGCGAAGCCCGCAAACGCCGTTCCCCGGAAATAAGCTGGTAAGCATTGGGGCTCATTCGTCGCACTGTAATGGGCTGGATGAGCCCGTGTACCTGGATAGAGGCGGCTAGTTCATCGAGGGCATCCTGATCAAATTCATTACGGGGCTGGAAAGGATTGACTTCGATTTCCTCCATGGAAATCATGGCTGTGGCATGAGATAGTTCCCGGACAACTTTCTCCTGATCCTTTTGAACTTCCTCGTCAATATTGGTCAATAAGGCTCGTATCCCTAATCCTAACTCTTTCTTATTTACTTTCTTTGCCATGATTCCAATGCTAATCGTCAACAATTATCGTCCTAAAATTCAATTGGTCTGTTTCCGCTTATTGGTTTTTACGCCATCCTGGTTGCGCTGCAGAAATTCCTGCGCCAAATTAAGGTAGTTGATTGCTCCTTTACTCCCTGCATTGAGTAACACTACCGGCATGTGCATATTGGGTGCTTCTCCTATTTTGGAGTTGCGGTGGATTACGGTGTCAAAAACCCGGTCGTGGAAGATATCGCGGACTTCGCTTACTACCACATTGGCCAGGCGCAGGCGAGTATCATACATCGTCAGTACGATTCCTTCAATCTCCAGGTCATGATTCAGGTTGCGCTTAACAAGGGCAATGGTATCCTGTAGTTTAGCGAGGCCTTCAAGGGCGAAAAATTCGCATTGGACCGGAATGAGCACAGTATCCGCGGCACATAGGGCATTAACAGTGACAAGGCCCAGAGAAGGCAGACAATCGATCAGGATATAATCGTACATATCCCGCAGTGGATCGATTACTTTTTTCATAAAATATTCACGCCGGGGACGCCCAACCAGTTCTACTTCAGCACCTACCAGGCTTATGGAGGAGGGAATGATGTGTAAATTCGGCGTGTCCGTTTCATAAATCGCTTCCGTGGGATCCAGGTCGTTGATCATACAGTCATACAGCGACGTTTCGGCATCTCCGGCCAATATACCTACACCCGAAGAGGCATTCGCTTGCGGGTCGGCATCTACCAGGAGTACTTTCTTTTCAAAGATTGCCAGTGAGGCCGCCAGATTAATGGCTGTAGTTGTTTTACCGACACCTCCTTTTTGGTTGGCAATCGTAATTACTTTTCCCATGGGTAGTTATGGATTTGCGACCGGCACTAAGCGCCAGCCAGGTAAATCGCTAAATTAAAAGGTGAAGTAACTGTGCACAATTTGATACTTAAATAGCTGGTAATCAGTTATTTAATATTGTTATAAGTGCAATGGGTTACTTCACCTTCCGGTTAATTCAGAGAAGCCTATAGTTCTATAGTTTCTCCAACCGGGATCAAAATTAACTCTTTTCCTTTATCTGCGAAAGCTTTTTGCGCTGCAGCGTGATCGATTTTAATATACCCAAAGGTATCGTAGTGGCAACCGATAATGCGGTCGCATTTAATCCAGTCGCTGGCAATTATCGCATCCTGATAGCCCATAGTGAAATTGTCGCCAATGGGTAAAATAGCAAAATCGAGTGGGGGGCAGGTAAGTGGTAACAGCTGCATGTCCATCGTTAAGGCCGTATCCCCGGCAAAGTAAAAAGTACCTTCATCATTGCTGACTACAAACCCACCCGGGTTCCCCCCATAGGTTCCATCGGGAAGCACGCTGGAATGGACGGCATTGACATACTTTGCCTGACCAAAGTCAAATGACCATTGCCCGCCATGATTCATAGGATGGCCGCTTAATCCCTTGTTTTCAAACCAACTGACTATCTCGAAGTTCGAAATCAACCGGGCTCCAGTGCGTTTGCCAATCGCTTCGACATCACCCACGTGATCCATATGGCCATGGGAAACAAGGATGTAATCAGCTGAAATTGCTTCCGGACTTAACTGGGGGAATTGCTCAAGGTCAAGCATTCCGGCACCGGAAATGAAGGGGTCGAATAGTAGTTTCTTTCCCTTTGTTTCAATTAGAAAAGTTGCATGACCACCGTACGTTATTTTCATATAATGTTTTTTTAGAGTAAAGGAAATCAGCCTTGCTGGCTATTACGCCCCAATTAGCTTGTGACTTGAAGATAAATAATTTGCCGAAAAATTGTCACCCGAACGGTTGGCAATTCGGTAGCTGTCGGCTTGTTTTCAGGCCCATTATTGAAAAAGGGTACTGGTCCTTACATATTTTCTGCCTTATTTCTCCTCCTGGTGAACATTGCCCTGCCTTATTGTATTATAACAGGCGAATTAATGGATAAGACTTACTTAAGTGTAAGTTAAAAAACTATTGGTTTTGTTGATGTGAGCAGTGAGCAGTTGGCAGCCCCTGGATACCATGTATTAAATCTGAGGTGGAGCAGAGGGCAGTGTCTGCCTGGATAGGGCTGAATGGTTCAAAACCGCTCAACCAGTAACCCAGCCCCGACTGCGTCGAGGGTAAAATACCAGATACCAGATACCAGATACCAGATACCAATAGGGGGTTTAATCCGGCTTCTTTTGGGGGCCAAAACCCATTTTTGCTTAAGACACAAAGTACTTAATATGATTACAATTATATCAGGAACGAATCGACGGGATAGCCTGGGGGCCAAGGTTGCACGCCAGTATGCGGAAATGCTGCGGGAG
This sequence comes from Lewinellaceae bacterium, assembly GCA_020636445.1. Taxonomy (GTDB): domain Bacteria; phylum Bacteroidota; class Bacteroidia; order Chitinophagales; family Saprospiraceae; genus JACJXV01. The sequence continues at coordinate 60,190 of JACJXV010000015.1, forward strand.
CGAACCACGGAAGAAGTGAAGCTGCTAGCGCTGGAGGAAGTACCGCACGATTGGTTTCACGCGGAGATGTATGCTGCTGCGGGGCAATCGCCAACGATTACTAAAATTCAGGACGAGTATATTTTGCCAGCCGAAAAGATAGTTTACGTGATTTCGGAGTATAATGGAAGCTTCCCGGGAGTTGTTAAACTATTTATTGATGCGCTCTCAGTACGGCATTACCAGGCAACGTTCAGGGGAAAAAAAGCGGCGATGATTGGCGTAGGTTCCGGTCGTGGTGGAAATCTGCGGGGCATGGAACACCTCACCGGGATTTTACACTATCTGGGAACCATTATTTTACCAAACAAATTGCCGATTTCCCGCATTAGCGAATTAAAGGATGACCAGGGGGAAATTATTGATCCGGATACGCTAAAGGAGATAAATAAGCATATCGCAGAGTTGCTTGCTTTTTAGGCAGAGATGTTTATCTGGTTTATACCGCTTCGCTCGGTTTATATCGTTCGCTAACGCTCACCCCATACCCAGGCCCATACGGGCAGGCTGGGCAAGCTGGGCAAGTTTGGTTTATGAGGTTTATTTTCCTGCTCACTGCTCACGCAATACGCTCACTCGGTTTATGGGGTTTATTTTGAGGTCACGCCAACGCGCCAACGCGCCAACGCGCCAATACGCCAATAGCCAATATGCCAATTTGCTAATACCCACCACGCCAACAACAAACATCCCGAATTTTGGCCAAGTCCGAAGTTCGGGATGTTTGTTATTGGGGAATTCAGGTATCCTGCTGTTTATTGCACAGAAATAAGGGCCGGTAGGCGCGCTTGAATTCCCTGGGAGTCGTGAATGGCTTTAAGTTCCCGCAGGTAAGGATACCATTGGGGGTACTGCGTTTCCATGATTTTAGCCGCTCGCGCCTCTTTGTTGGGGTTCAGCAGTTCTTCTACTAACTGCTGGAGCGGATCTTTCACCTGAGGGTAGGTTGTTACGCGATAATCACTCAGTTTGGCCATGCGAGCGGCACAGGCCATCGCATCGTCGAGGTTTCCAATGCGATCCACCAATTTCACCTGGAGTGCATCAGGGCCGCTCCAAACTCGGCCCTGGGCGATTTCATTAACGGCATCCCGCGAGAGGCCACGCCCCTCAGAAACGCGCTTGAGAAACAATTCATAGTTCTCATCCACCTGGACCTGCATACGGCGGCTTTCTGCTTCGCTCAGGTCGAAGAAAGGCGTTAAGCCCAGGGCAAAAGGTCCGGTTTTGACTGAATCGTAGGTAATCCCAATTTTATCCCGCATGGTTCCTTCGAGACTGGGAACTATCCGGTAGACGCCAATTGAGCCGGTAACGGTGTTGGGCTCCGCAAAAATAGAATCACCAGGGGCGGAAATATAGTACCCTCCGGAGGCAGCATAGTTGCCCATTGAGATAACGAGTGGTTTACCCGCTTCTTTTACTCGCTGAAGTGCGTACCAAATATTTTCAGAAGCGATGGCACTTCCTCCAGGTGAATTCACCCGCAGAACCACGGCTTTGATGCGGTCGTCCTGGGCGATTTTCTCCAGATCCTTGATATACTGCCCATCGGTAATGACACCATTTTGGCCCTTGCCGTCCATGATTGTCCCTTCGGCATAGACCACGGCCACTTTATCTTTGGCACTGTAGTTGCTCTTGGGAGGATTAGCGGCAAAATAGTTACTCAAGGAAACGAGTTTGATTTTATCTTTCTTACTCAGGCCCATGCGGTCGCGCATGTAATCCATTGCTTGCTGTCGGTAGGCAACACTATCGATTAGTCCCAGTGATTTAGCACGTTCCGGGGTATCCGCTTCATAGCCGTTGACGATTTTTTGCAATGCCTCCCGGGATAGATTACGGCTCTTACTGACATCAGTAAGGAAGGTATCATAGATGTCATGGAGCAGTTCGCTGTATTGGTAGCGGTTGTCCGGGCTGAGCTTTTTGAGCCGGTAAGGTTCGGTGCCGCCTTTGTATTTCCCGACATAGAAAACCTGGATTTTGACCCCCAGTCGATCAGCGAGTTCCCGGTAGAAAGGAATTTCAGCGGCGAAACCACGCACTTCAAAGAAGCTGGATGGGTTGGCATAAACCTGGTTGGCTGCGCTTGCCAGGTAGTAAGTTCCCTGCGTATAGAATTTGGAGTGGGAGACCACAAATTTTCCTGATTCCTGGAAATCAACCAGGGCAGCGCGCAGCTGTTGAGCCGAGGCGTAACCGCTGATTACCGGAAATTCCATATCCAGAAATATCCCTTTGATTCGGTCATCGTCTTTGGCTTTTTCGATAGTCCGGACGATGTCGTGCAGGCCGATTACTTTGTCTTCACTGAATTCGAAGGGTTGCATCGAAACATTATTCGTCAGCTCCGGCAGTGGTTTGTCGAAAGTAAGACGGAGTACAGAATTGGCTTCGATAGGTTCAGCTTTGCTGCCCTGGCTGGCAAGCGCGCCGGCAATAGCAATACCAATAAACGAAATAGCCAGCAATGCCAGGAAAAATCCCAGGCAGGAAGCCAGCATCATACGCAGAAATTGAAACATAGGATTGGATCGATTTTGAACACTAAAGTATTTAAATCTGGGATGGGGTGGTATGCTTTTTAGATAAAACCAGTGATTTTAAGGATTGAGTTGCTAACTCACCCCTTAACAACCACCAGGAAGGGAGAATGTTTGGGGTAATTTGTAGCTTTAAGGCAAAAGCAATTCTGATCATAAAACCAATATAATGATGAATCTACGCGCAATAATTTGCCTGATGTTGTTTTTTGCTTTGGGCGCCTGTCAACCTACCGGAGAGGCTAATGATAAAACGGCGGAGACGGCCGGAGAAAAGGAATCCGTTAAACCTGCCTACGCCATTGTCATTCACGGGGGCGCAGGTACAATTACCCGATCAATGATGACTGCAGAGATGGAGGCCGAATACCGGGCGACCCTCAACGCAGCGCTGGATATTGGCGAAGGTGTTTTGGCTCAGGGAGGATCAGCACTCGATGCGGTTGAGCAAACGATACGTTCTTTGGAGGATTCACCCTTGTTCAATGCTGGTAAGGGGGCTGTATTCACGCACGAAGGTAAAAATGAACTGGATGCGGCCATTATGATGGGCAGCAATCTGGCTGCTGGATCGATTGGTGGGGTTACTACGGTGAGGAACCCGATTTCACTGGCGCGTGCCGTGATGGAAAAAAGTCCGCATGTAATGATGGCAGGGCCGGGGGCCGAAGAATTTGCCAAGGAACAAGGATTGGAAATCGTAAGCCCTGATTACTTCTTCACGCAGAAGCGATTTGATGCGCTCCAAAAAGCTATTCAGGAGGAAAAGGAGAAACAACCCATGGGGTATACAGGGGAAAACCGCGATTATAAGTTTGGTACAGTAGGCTGTGTTGCCCTGGATAAAGCCGGCCATATTGTCGCGGGGACCTCTACGGGCGGAATGACAAATAAGCGGTATAACCGCATTGGGGATGCTCCGATCATTGGTGCCGGAACCTATGCTAATGATGCAACGTGTGGGATATCCTGTACCGGGCATGGTGAATTTTTCATCCGCTACACCGTCGCACATGACGTTTCAGCACTCATGGAATATCAGGGACTAAGCCTGCAGGAAGCTGCCGATAAGGTGGTAATGGATAAATTGGTAAAAGCAGGCGGCGAAGGAGGCCTGGTTGCCCTGGACCGCCAGGGGAATATTGCGATGCCCTTTAATTCGGAAGGCATGTACCGTGGGTATGCCCGTCCGGGTGAACGAGTGGTGGAAATTTATAAGGACGAGAAGAACTAGGCCAAAAGAAAATATCCGGGATATTGACAAGTACCGGTGTTCGGGATGCGGTTTTGTAGGGCTTTAGAAATTGGAAATTAGAAATTGGAAATCAGACACTAAATTTCCAATTTCTGATTTCCTTCGCCCACCGTAGCTTTGCGTAGGCGGGTCGCTTCACCCTTCACGGGATGACAATCGCTAACCTTTAACTGCTCAGTGGACAAAGCATCAAATAGTGCGTTTTACGACCCACCCAGTCCCAGCAGCTGTCTGACATCAGCCTCGGAGTGAACTGCCTGGTCCTTTACGGTTACCTGGACCACCACTGGTTTACCGGGTTTACGGTTTTCAAACCAACTTGATTCCTGGGTGATGGCCAGTTTTTGTTCTGGGGTGATCAACCAGATGATTTGCTCACCTGTCTGGTCGAGGGGAACTACGGCCCCTTTGCTGGTATAAAGCCGATAGATGGTGTTTTGCTTTTTGTCAACCAGGAATGCGACCTGGTTGGGGTATTCGATCCCGTACTGATCTACAAAGCGTGCCGCTTGCACCTGCTGAGGTAATGGGGGGAGCGGCCTATCGCAATTCCAGATACCAAAAGCATCAATGGAAAAACTACTTCTCACTTGTCGGGTTGTTTTACCAGACCCGGTACCTTCTTGCGCTACAGCCTGGGTATACGCCTGTTGAAGCTGTGCTCGACGAGTTTTCAGATCATTCAGCAAAACCTCTTTTCGCTGAGCAAATTCCCGGCTGTAGTCGGCCAGGGATTGTTGGTAACGGGTATAGGCGGTTTCGAATTTTTTTCGAGCCTCTTCATAGGCTTTACCCAAAAGCACGGGTTGGATAAACAACCGACGTTGGGTGGTGCCGGCGATCAGGCTCAGTTCGATATCGCCATCAGCGCCCCGGCGAAGCCGCAGGCCATCCCACTCGACGGCAAACATGCGCTCATCAAATTCGTTGCTTCGGGGAGTGATTACCACTAATTTGCCGGCAATTTCCTGAAAGATTGTTCGGGTTTCAGCGTCCATTTCGAGGCTATTCCAGGCAGGGTCAATATCCAGGGAAGGCAGACCTGCATTTGCCTGTATTGGCGCTTTAGGCTCTATGGGAGGTGGAAAATTTGCTTGTAACCGGGTAAGTATATTGGCTTCCTCTGCATCCAATGACGTGAGCTGGTCAGATACCCCTTGTGAAAGGGATCGGTTACCGGAACTAGCATCATCGGTGGGGGCCTCAGTATACCAGGAAAGTTGATCAACGCCCTGGAAGGACCAATTCCGGCTAACCGTATCCAACCAATACACATTATAAGCAGGAAGTAAACTATTCGATGGAGCATCCAGAGTACTCAGTAATTCTACCTGGATTTTTTTACCCGGAGCAAGTTGAATGGATTGCCCATTTTGTGTCCCCCGGATTTCGATCATGCCTATGGATTCCAATTGATAGCGGGTTCCTGCCGAGTCATAGGTCATGGGGACACCGGTTAGGAAAAAATCGACAGCGTCGTGCATTTCGCGATACCAAATATCCACTTCTCCCTGGATGGCATTGCCGCGATTATCCTGGAAAGCCTGGTAAGGGAAGACCAACCGGGATCCATTCGCTGCGATAAGCGTGCCTCCGGTTTGGGCATCGATTGTATGACGTTGAAGCGGTTTGTCCAGTGCGGGAACAGGGACGTCCAGGCAGGGCTGCTCGGCGAAATGAGCCTGGGCCATTAGCTGCGCCTGTTCCGGACTTGGCAGGGTTAATGTATTGGTTTGCCAGAAAAACCAGCCCGCTAGTGCGGCCGCCGCCGCTGCGCTGGTAGCAATCCAGAAAAGCCTGCGGCGGAAAAGCCTTTGGTTAGCGGGGAGGGTAGGGGGTGCCGCTTGAAATTGTGCGAGCACCGCATCGAAATCCCGGTGCTGGTCAATGGTTTCCCGGCTAGGTTCCTCGGGAGGAATGCGAAAATTGTAATGGTGCCCCATATGCCTGGTTTTGTTGGCAGCATCAGCCACCGGGATTCATTTTTTTGCGCAAGCGTTCCAGTAGACGATGTACTTTCACTTTTGCATTATTTTCGGTTAGATCGAGTAGTTCGGCAATCTCTTTGAACGGGCGTTGTTCAAAGAACCGCATTTCAATCAATTGTAAATCATCAGGTTTCAGGTCATCCAACGCAGCTAATAAGGCCTTGCGTCGGTATTGGTATTCTTCGGGATCGGCCTCATCGGTATCATCCAGGAGTAGTTGCAGGTGGTTTTCCTCCAAACTGACTACGCGTTGGTTGCGTTGTGATTGGCGAAAATACTGTCCGACCTCATTGATGGCAATGCGGAAAAGCCAGGCAGAAAAAGGTACTCCCTGGAAGGAATAAGCCGGTAATTTTTGCAGTGCCTTAAGAAAGACTTGCGCACACAAATCGGCACAGAGGTGCTCATCTCCGGTGCGGCGGTATATTAAACGGAAAACTGCCTCATAATAGCGATCGTACAAAGGCCGAAAACGCTCGGGATTAGTTTGGGCCGCCTGAATTTCCCCCCACTCCCGGTGCATGGCTTCCTCCGAAATGCGATTTTCGGATCGTTCCATTGGCTGGGTTTTTGCAAGGGTACGATTAATTTGCAAATTTAAAAACATCCGGTCCTGTTTTCCGATCGTGTTTCAGGGATCGTTTACTCTCATAATGCGCTTTTGGTAGAAGGTTACACTTCCGGGAAAAAATATCATCTTGCAGAAGTCAAAACTGTATTCGCTGTTTTATCGTATCTGCATAGGATAGTGGGTCTCCCTGGATAACCTGTATGCATCAAATCATTTATAATTGGTTAAGTCTCATGAGTGTTAGTGTGATAATCCCCACCCTGAATGAAGCAGCACATATTGGGCAATTGGTTCGCCGGCTGCTTGCATCTGAAAACAGCAGTTTGCAGGAGGTCATTGTGGTGGATGGTGGTAGTACTGATGGTACACCCGCAATTGCCCGAAATGCTGGCGCCATTGTCATTAAAACCCCTTTGCCTTCCCGGGCCCGGCAAATGAATTTGGGGGCGTCCAAAGCAACGGGTGATATTTTGTTTTTTGTCCACGGCGACACTTTGCCCCCTGCAACTTTTATAGCGGATATCCTGCAAGCCGTTGAGCAAGGGTTTCCGCAGGGCTGTTTTCGGGCCCGGTATGATTCCGCAAATCCCCTGCTACGCATTAATAGTTATTTTACCCGCTTTGACCAGTTATGGTGCCGGGGAGGAGATCAGGGACTTTTTATCACCCGACCGTTATTTGAACAATTAGGTGGATTCGATGACCACCTGATCATCATGGAGGAGTACGATTGGTTGCAGCGCAGCCGTCCTCAATTCCCGTTTGTTATTTTACCCGCTGAGATACTCGTTTCGGCCCGGAAATACGAGAAGAATGCCTACTTAAAGGTGCAATTGACCAACCTGTTCGTTTTTAATATGTACCGCATGGGCTTTTCGCAGGAGCGGATGCTCCGCACTTACCGCTATTTGTTGCGCTACTAATCAAATAAACAGAGAAAGTGCAGGGAAAAGATGTATTTTCAGGTAAACAAACAACCATGATACGTCAACGCCTTATCCGATATGTAGTATTTCTATTTGTAATTGGATTAGCATATTTGCTCCTGGCGCCGCTTCCCGTGGATCCTGCTTCATGGACCCCTCCCAAGTCTCCTGGCTATTCCGGAAACTACCAGGTAAACAATCGCTTGGCAGGCATGGAAATCTTGTTTGCGGGGAAATGCCCGCAGTGTGAAGACGTCGCTATTGATGGCCGCGGGCGCATTTACGGCGGACGGGGCGATGGCCAGCTTGTTCGTTTAACGGAGCAGGAAGAATATTTCCTGGTGAAGAATCCTGAGCGACCAGGCCGCCCCCTGGGGCTGGAATTGGATTTTCAGGGGAACTTACTGGTAGCGGACGCTTATTTGGGGTTGCTTTCGGTGGACAGCCTGGGAAAGGTAACTCCCTTAGCAACTTCCCACGGTGGGCGCGATTTTGCGTTTACTGATGATTTGGAAATTGATACGGCAGGCATTATCTATTTTTCCGATGCTTCGGATAAGTTCAGCGTCGAGCATTACACCTACGATTTGATTGAGCATCAGCCCAATGGCCGGCTTCTAGCCTATAATCCGGAAAATAAACAGACGACACTCCTTTTGGATAGCTTATATTTTGCCAATGGTGTTGCTGTCAGTCATGATAACCAGTTTGTACTGGTCAACGAAACGGGGGCTTATCGGGTGACCCGCTACTGGATTCGCGGCCCTAAAGCCGGGACTTCAGAAATATTCATCGACAACCTGCCTGGTTTTCCTGATGGCATCTCGCGGGGGAGCGATGGCATTTTCTGGTTAACCCTTCTTTCGCCACGGAATGCCTTGGTCGATAAGCTTATGCCTTATCCTTTCTTTCGCAAAGCACTGTTGCGCCTGCCCGAGTCATTGAAACCGGCCCCCGAACGCTATCCATGTGTTCTGGGACTTGATTCCGCTGGCAAAGTGGTCTATAACTTGCAAGATCCAGCAGCTCCATTTGCCCAGATTTCCAGTGTCCAGGAGGCAAATGGATACCTGTATTTTGCTTCTCTTTTCGAAAACGGGGTAGGCCGCATTTCTCTGGCAGCGGTCCGCGGTAAATAGTTTTCTGAATTTCGCTACCTTTGCCCACGAAATCAGGTTAGAACGGTTATGGCACTGCGCAAATCTCCATTTTTATTATATGCTGATGCCGAAGGGCAGGTTTTTGAGGACACCTCGTTGTATGCTGCTGGCCGCAGTGGGTGGTATGTAGATCCTGTTCCAACGGAAGATTGGATTGAGCTTCCGGATGGTGGGTCGTTGTACAATCTTCCCGGGCGGATACCCCTGGGGATTGATGTGGAAACAGGGGAAGTTCGCCTATGCGAAAAAGGGTATGCGGTAGCAGCCTTTATCCCACCAGCGCACACTGGCCTTTATCTGGCAGCCTACGACAAGGAACCCAGTGCGCCGACGCTCCCTCTATTTTGCTATACCGCAGTGGGTTTTCATCGCGGAAAATTTTACGTACCGGCCGTAAGAATCGAACAGGATATCCGGCAGGAGTGTGCTGGTTTTGATGCCGATCAGGTAAAAGCAGGGATTGCTGAATTCAAGCAGGCTTATCCACATAACCGACTGGTGGAGCATTTATCCAATAATTGTGCACTGACCTATCATTGTCCAGCAGCCCGAAATTATTTTATGGGTCGCTGGGAGTGCCCAGTTCCGGTTTCTCCGGCTTGTAATTCCAATTGTATTGGCTGCATTTCCCTGCAACCTGAAGATGAAGAAATCGTTTCTACCCAGGAACGTCTTACCTTCAAACCTACGGCGCAGGAAATTGTGGAATATACGGTTCCTCACCTGGAATCGGCACCTTACCCGATTATCAGTTTTGGCCAGGGCTGTGAAGGCGAGCCGCTGTTGATGTGGGAAACCCTTTGCGAAGCGATTCGCGAGATTCGGAAATTTACCCCCCGTGGCAGTATTAATATCAATACTAATGGCAGCCGCCCTCAGTGGGTTGCTGCCCTTTGTGAAGCAGGTCTCGATAGTATCCGGGTTAGTATTAACTCTGCGCAGGAGCATCTCTACACGCCTTATTATCGGCCAAATAATTACACCTTCGACGATGTGGTGGAAAGCCTGCGAGTCGTCAATGGTTATGGCGGTTGGACGAGTATAAACTATTTTGTCTTTCCGGGCATGACGGATTCCGTCGAAGAGTATGAAGCGCTGCGAACCCTGATTCGCACCACAGGGCTAAAGATGATTCAATGGCGTAATTTTAATATTGATCCCGACTGGTATCTGGGGCGGGTCAATGTGTCGGAAACCGGAGAACCCATCGGCGTGAAGAAAATGATGGCGCTGCTCAAAGAAGAATTCCCCCATCTCCACTACGGGTATTATAACCCCCCGATAGAGCGGATCCGAGGGGAGTTTACAACTGATTTCGCTCATTAACTAAGCAATTGTTCAAATTACTGCTTATCCGATTTGGGTTTGAGTACATGATGATATTCCCTTTTCAATGGATAGCAGTAACCATCAGTCCTTTTCGAAACGCGCATTCGTCACGAGGAAAATGATGATGTCCAGGAAATTCCCTTCAAGCAGGGGCGGCCTAATGCGCCCGCCGTTGCCCCCGGCCCCAATGGCATGCTGGATACCCCTCGCATTAAGAAAGGCAGCAAAGATGATACCCTCAATATCACCCGCGATACCCTCCTGACCGGCCTGAATGGCATCTGGGAATCACCCGTCGCCGGCGATGATACAGCCTTGCTGAACAAAATAGGGTATGGTCACCCCAATGCCGTGGGGGTGTCGCTGGGACCTAATGGCGTTAGAGATACAGCACTGCCGGGCAATAGTGACGACGCTCTTTTAGGAGGCGTTAATACAGGGTACATCCTGAACGGCCCGGATGGAATCGTGGAAACCAAAGCAAATAACACGGATATTGTCACCAACTATACCCCCAATACCGGAACTATATTGGCTGAGCTAAATAAGGTTTGGAACCCCTACGGAATGTCTTTTGCTTTAGGCAAAGCTCCTGTAGTTTACAGGTTCAATTTTGATTACACTCGCGACGGAATGTTAAAAGCACAGGATGATGTAGGTGTAGAGATGAATGTTGTTTCTCAACAATTCTATAGTTACATAGGTAAACCGCAAGTGGCCCTCACCTTCTTCAGCCAGTTCACGCAACGGCCGCCACCTGACCTGACCGGAGGGGTAACTCTTCCTAGTGACCCTCCTCCCCATGTCACCGTGCTGTGGACGGGCACCATACCATTGGCCACTATCGAGTGGATAGCCGCTCACGAGCTGGGGCACGCGTTGTTTGGGTTAGCAGATCTGGAGCGCCTCCTGAAAGCAAAAAAGGTCGATTCCGATAACCTCATGGCCTATGATAAGACCGGTAGCTCCCAGCTCCGCGCCTTCCAATGGCTGGAGATGTATGTAAAAACAAGAGATATAAAACCATAACAATGACACCAAACAGCAGCAAATGGAAAACCCTGCTCCTTTTGAGCTACGGCGTATGGGTATTTACGGTGCCGGCGCATGGGCAGCTCGATACGCAGCGGGTAGAGAAAGCGCGCCGGGCCTGGCAGGTCACTACGGCCGTTCCGGATAGTATTTGGAAAACCTTTCCGGATAGCTTATGGCAGGATACGAGCTACCAGGTGGCATTGTTGCGTACCCTGCCCCCGCTGGATTCGCTGCCTTATTCGGAAAGGAGTATGCTGTATTCCCGCATGGGAAAGTGGTATGCTACCGCCCGGCGCACGGCTATCCGACAGGCGCTGGCCAATGTATTCATCCACGGCAGTGGCGATTATGAGGTGTGCTGGGAGAATATGTATGTACTAAGTGAAAATGGCCAGGAAGGCGACTTTTCCCCGGCGGGCCTGGATACGCTGCTGCGCATCATGCGCACGCCGAAATTTCGCAGTTTACCGCTCTATCCGTTGATCAACCGGATCACCTGGCCGGCGGGGGTAGCTTTTGTCGATTCCATCTTTCGGCATGCGCCAGCATTGGATGCTGGTTCTATTACAACGCCTAAGCACGACCCTCAGTTCTACAGCCGCAAATGGCGTGCGGCGCGGGAGCTGGCGCGGCAGGGCCACCGGGATGCGCTGTCCTATATGCTGGCCAGGGCAGAGGAGGCGTTTACGGCCGGAAAAAACTATGATCCAAGAGACCTGACCTATGTTCGTCAGCCGGAGGCTACGGCTTTTCTGGTTCGCCAGCTATGCCTGGACCCCCAGATCTATTATTCCACGAAAACCAGGAAGGATTATTTTAGTCAGACATTATTTGCTCTGGTATGTCTCATCGAGGGGTTGTTTGATGTGGCCTATACAGAGGAAACGGAAGATATGCCTCTGGAAAACCACCAACGCCTGGTGTGTGCTTGGCTACAGCAGCAAACGACCTTTCGCTACATTCCCAATGGGAAACCATGCTGGTATTTACCCTAAAGATTCAGGTATGCAGGAATGGAATTTAATCTTTTGGGAGGGTGCACCCTCATGGAACACGCCAACATGCCAAAATGCCAACACGCTAACACGCCAACAATGACACCACACAGCAGCAAATGGAAAACCCTGCTCCTTTTGAGCTACGGCGTATGGGTATTTACGGTGCCGGCGCATGGGCAGCTCGATACGCAGCGGGTAGAGAAAGCGCGCCGGGCCTGGCAGGTCACTACGGCCGTTCCGGATAGTATTTGGAAAACCTTTCCGGATAGCTTATGGCAGGATACGAGCTACCAGGTGGCCTTGTTGCGTACCCTGCCCCCGCTGGATTCGCTGCCTTATTCGGAAAGGAGTATGCTGTATTCCCGCATGGGAAAGTGGTATGCTACCGCCCGGCGCACGGCTATCCGACAGGCGCTGGCCAATGTATTCATCCACGGCAGTGGCGATTATGAGGTGTGCTGGGAGAATATGTATGTACTAAGTGAAAATGGCCAGGAAGGCGACTTTTCCCCGGCGGGCCTGGATACGCTGCTGCGCATCATGCGCACGCCGAAATTTCGCAGTTTACCGCTCTATCCGTTGATCAACCGGATCACCTGGCCGGCGGGGGTAGCTTTTGTCGATTCCATCTTTCGGCATGCGCCAACAGTAGATGCTGGCTATTCATCTTCGCCAAGGGTCGACCCTCAGTTCTACAGCCGCAGATGGCGTGCGGCGCGGGAGCTGGCGCGGCAGGGCCACCGGGAGGCGCTGGCCTATATGCTGGCCAGGGCGGAGGAGGCGTTTTCCAAACCCGACCGGCAGTATTTATTGTCACTAGTGTCCGGTTAAGAAAAAAAGATATAGCTAGAAGCCCAAAGAAATAAGGCGTTCCGAGCGATTTTGCTCAGGAACGATTTGAATTGGTTCGGGCAACGTGCCTTTCTCAAAAGAGAGGAAGGATGAATGCAGGCAAATATGTCTTCGCCCAGATCATCGCCTTGGTTAATCCCAAGGAATTTGCCAAGTGTGTTAAGCGCTATCAAGGTGATTATCGAGCTAGAACCCTCAAATGTTGGCAACAATTTTTAGGTCTTAGCTTCGGTCAACTCACCCAGCGAGAAAGTTTGCGTGACCTGGTAAGTTGTCTGGAAGCACATCAATCCAAACTTTATCACTTGGGATTTTCTCAAGGCATCAGTCGAACAACATTGGCTGATGCGAATGAAAAACGAGATTGGCGCATCTATGCAGACTTTGCGCAGGTGTTGATTACTCAAGCACGCTTGGCCAATCCAGCACTAAGTTTAGAAGGTTTGTCATTCGATAACCAGATTTATGCCCTGGATTCCAGCACTATTGACTTATGCTTAGAAGTCTTTTGGTGGGCAAAATTCAGAAAGCATAAAGCGGCAATCAAATTACACACCTTACTGGATATCCGTTGCCAAATTCCTTGTTTTGTGCACATTACCGATGGCCTCTCCCATGATGTCAATGTGCTGGATATCCTCGACTTTGAGGCTGATGCCTTTTATGTCATGGATCGAGGCTATGTAGATTGGGCTCGTTTGCACCGAATCAACCAAGCCAGAGCTTTTTTTGTCACACGGGCCAAAAGTAATTTTGCTGCTCGACGGCTTTATTCCAAAGCGGTTGACAAGCAAAGCGGCCTAGGATGTGACCAAACCATTTGCTTGAAAAATTACCAAGCAGCTAAAGACTACCCTTCAAAGTTACGCCGAGTAAAATACTATGACCAAGAAAACGATAAAACCCTAGTATTTTTAAGCAACAACTTTGAGGTGACAGCCATGGAGATAGCTTTACTGTACAAAAATCGCTGGCAGATCGAGCTTTTTTTTAAATGGATTAAGCAGCATCTGCGCATCAAAGTCTTTTGGGGTGAAAGTGCCAATGCAGTCAAAACTCAAATTTGGGTCGCGGTTTGCACCTTCATCTTGGTGAAAATTTTGAAGGATAAACTTCAAATTCTACAAAGTATGAATGAAATATTACAAATTTTGAGTGTCTCGGTTTTTGATAAAACGCCTGTAAATCAGCTATTTACAAAAACAGAGTTACAAAAACCAAATACACAATTTCCTAACCAACTGAATTTGTTCGACTTATAGCCGGACACTAGTGATTTATTGTATGATTTGAACGGCCTGGCCTACACCCGGCAGCCGGAAGCCCTGGCGTTTATCCTGAAGCTACTGGAAAGCGATTATGAAGGTTCGAATTTTGACCCTGTGGAGGGATGGGGATACTCAGATTTTGAGGTGGCACAAGACGCACTAGTGAGTATGGAGTTAGAGGGATTGGAGCATAGGGACTCCGTCCACAATTACGATTTTAACTATGTGAAATACCGCGCCGCAGTCCGGGAATACGTACGGCAGCTCGATTTACCCAAGCTGCTTGCCAAGGAGCGTGCCAGGGAGTGAATGCCAACACGCAACATGCTGCCCCAGGTTTATGAGGTTTATGCCACTCACTACGTTAGTTCGGTTTATACCGTTCGCTATCGCTCACTCAGTTTATGAAGTTTATCTAGTTGAAAATTGAAGCTAATATGCCAACACACCAAAATGCCAATACGCCAAAATGCCAACATGCCAACCCGCAACATACTGCCCCAGGTTTATGAGGTTTATGCCACTCACTACGTTCGTTCGGTTTATACCGTTCGCTATCGCTCACTCAGTTTATGAAGTTTATCTAGTTGAAAATTGAAGCTAATATGCCAACACACCAAAATGCTAATACGCCAACATGCCAACACACAACATACTGCCCCAGGTTTATGAGGTTTATGCCACTCACTTTGTTCGTATGGTTTATGAGGTTTATGTCACTCACTTTGTTCGTTTAGTTTATGAGGTTTATGAGGTTTATTTTTTTCGCTAACACGCTAACACGCTAACACGCTAATAAGCCAAAATGCTAACACGCTAAAAATGAAACAACGACTAAACTACTGCATCCTGCTAAGCTTACTCTTGCCCCACCTCCTGGCGGCAACAGTAGAGGACTACGCGGGAATATTTTCTCTGGGCGAGCAAGAGCGCATATCCAACCGTGTTTCGGCGGTATGGCAAGCGCGCCAGTGGCAGGTTTTGGTGGTCACCCAGAGTAGTGCTCAGCCGCAGATAACCCAGAATTTGGCAGCTTATCTGGCATCCCGTTCTGCGCAGGTGGTGTTGGTACTACCGGTTTTCTATGCTGGTCATGAACCCGGGTATTATGTTTCTCCAGATCTGGTGTCGGTACTGCCATCGACTGCACTGCAGCAACTGGTACAACAGCATATCCTCCCCGATTATGCGCGTTCGCGCTTTGGCGAAGCGGCCCGCAAAGGAGTAGCGGCCCTGCTGACGGCAGGTGCCAGGCTGCAGCAAGTCACGTTTCCGGGCTCAATACCAATCGCCGAGGAGCCGCTTCCGCAGTGGGAACACGAGCGGCAGGCCCAGCACTTACCCCAGGGGGCAGTGGCTTCCCCCCTGGGTGGATGGTTACACCCGGCCCCGGTGATTCGCTGGACGGGCCCGCCTCCCGCCTCCCCGCTGACGATAGTGATGCGTCATCTGGGAAATCAATACCAGGCACCGGCCATTTATGCCAACGGCGAAATCCGCCTGGCGGTCGATACCGCGTTGAGATTACCCACCGGTAATAGCGTCCGTTACCAGGCAGCCCTGCCCCTGACCTGGGCATTAGCCTGGGGTGGCCAGGAATACCCGCTGGACACCTCCCGTCACGAGGTGTTTGTCACCCTGCAGCAGCCCGCCGGAAATACCCTGGATGGTAACTTGCGCAAAGAACACTTTTATTATGCCTGTACGCAGGCGCAAGGTAGCCGCACCGTTGCCAGCACCCTGGATCGGCTCTGGCAGCCTTTTGCGGAACTATATGTGCCCATCCGCTTATTCAACCCGCAACGCGAATCTGCACCCCTGACCTATTACAAAAACCCGGATGTAATCGCCCAAACCGACGAGTTTTTATTCGATACGGCCATAGCGCCTCAGCTTTATCTGGACGGGCAGTGTGGGGCTTTCGCAACTACGTTCATAAATATTCTTTGGGCAGCGGGCATAGATAGTGATAGGAAATCAATTAGCCCAATTGAAGGCCGGTTAATGCTCATTCAGCAATGGGCGTTTACGGATACACCTTCTTTTCCGGGGGCAATATATCCTTACGTAAATATTCCTGATGCCAGGGTTACTTATGTTCCTCTAGGAACAACGCTGGAAGGGGTTGTTAAAATGGATACTGTCGTAGACATGCGCTTACCTGGGCACCGCTATGCCTGGCTAGAAACCCCGGATGTTGCCGATATGCCCGGTTTGCCAGGCCAGGGGCCTGTCCTCAATCCATATTCAGATTTTAGTGAACACCAACTCGTTGCGGTTGGAGCAAAATTATTTGATCCTTCTTACGGACGGGTATTCCCTGATTTGCCGGCATGGGAAGATAACTCACTGGCCGGAGTTGGTGTATTTAACCGCATTCAGGATCCAATTACCGGCCAGGAATATTATTACTTATTTGTGCAAAAGAGTAAAAATGGAATTCCGGATACCAAGTAATTGCAATACTCACGGCGAAGAGGGGTGGCTAAGCAGAACTTTTTCATGTATTGGACATACAGGAAAAAGGATTACAGGACTCGGCCAATACCAGGGTGCTGGCCATCGCGGTTGTACTCCTTTCTGCCAGGTAAAGGGGCACAAAAATATCATTACCCATTTTTTGAACTGTCTAATCATAATTGGTCTATGCGCAACCTGTTGTAATGCCCAACTTTCTTTTAGCCTATTGGAAGATAGTACTTTACATCTATTGATGCCCAAGTTTTACCCTAATGGAAAGAACACACAGTGCATTCGATCATTTCCCCTAAGCAAAAAAAGAAGTACTGGCAAAAGTATAACCTATCTATCTGCTATGTTTTACCCCAAAGGATTTTTGCCGTGGCAAATACAACTCAACAGGGTTGTGGTCATAGACAGAAATGGAGAACTCCAGACTAATTTGGAATCGTATCCTTTAGTGGTCCAGGATTCGCTGACTGCGATGCAGGCCTATGCAGCATTATTGGATAGCTTGACAGGTGTCTATGGCAGCCGCCAAAAGGCTATTGGATATACCAGTCTTGAACATATCCAATACGGCAACATACAACCAGTCATTAAGCCGCTGGCAGCAGCCTATACTTCTTTCATATACGGCGGGGCTGGCACCCTCAGCCTTTTTCATGACTCTGCACAGCCAGATAGCACCTATCTGGCCGGCCGCTACCGCGATAGCCTGAGTATCTGGCGTTGTGATTACGGAGCACAAGGCAGGGTGGGGGAGGGCAGCCAACCGCTACATTGGACGCGCGTGGGGCATTACCGCCTGGCCATCTCTCCCGCAGACACTACCGCTCCCCGGCCGGATACTACCCTGTACTCGGTGGTCGATAGCAGTTTTTTTCAGGGGCCCATGCGCTTGATTTGGCAGGGCGGTCAGCTCTTCCTCCTGCAACTGCTAAGCGGCCAGATATACTACCTCGACGGTCAACGAATTCACCCTGTTGGGTATGTGACGCTGGGCCCTGGATATACACCCATCCTGGAACGCCAGCTGGTCATCGAGGATCACGATCAAGATTGCCTCTGGTTCGGCGCTCCAGTGACACGTACCGCCAAAGCAGGGCTCCCCTTTCCCCGCTACCAGCTATTCGGCCCCGATCCACCCCCGCCCAACTCCCTGCCCGCTCGCCTGCGGGCCCTTACACTGGATCCCTAACACGCCAAAACGCCAAAATGCTAACATACTGCCCCAGGTTTATGAGGTTTATGCCACTCACTACGTTCGTTCAGTTTATACCGCTCGCTATCGCTCACTCAGTTTATGAGGTTTATAAAGTTTATCTAGTTGAAAATTGAAGCTAATATGCCAACAGCCAACCCGCTAATATGCCAACACGCCAATACGCTAACACGCTAACCCGCCAAAACACTATGCACACCACTCCTGAACCACAGTCCTTACGGATGTTTTTCCGTACCGCTCTTTTTCTCCTGCTGCTGCTGGGGGGTATTATCCACCCGCTGACTGCACAGACCACCCCGTGCTACCGGGTACTCCTCGATGGCCCAGGCCTGGCTATCAAGCGGGATGCGGCAGCAACAGCCGCCTGTGCCGCCCGCGATTCGCTGCCCAGTACTCAACGCAATATGCTGGGCATCTACAGCGCCATCGACTACCCGCTGGCGGCCTATTACACCCCCGCCTTTGCCGATACGGCCCGGCAATACCTGCTCCGCCAAGCGGCAAGCACAACCCCTTACTACCTGCTGTTCCGCTGGGAAGCTACCCGTACTCCCTCCGGGCTCCCCCGACTGGTCGACTACGACCTCTCCCTGCCCCCCGACTGCCTGGCGCCCAGCACCCGGGCCCGACTGGAGGTAGCCCTGACCACGGCCCTCGCCGCCCCACTAGGCCACCCCGACGACCTGCCCCAACGCGAAATGACCGCCATCCGCTTGCTGGCCACCTACCTGGGGCAGCTACGTCGCTGCTGTGTCGATAATCCGCCGGCTGCCTGCAGCACCTGCCTGGAAGCCGCCGATGCCCTGGCCCTGCTGCAACCCACCCACCAGCACCGCTATAGCGGCGTGGATACCACGGGTACACCGGCTACGCCAGCCAGTCCCCTGGGCGTACTGCGCTCGGGCAGCAACTACACAGCCACCTTCCTCGGTCCCGAGGTACTGCGCATGCCCGACGGGCGGCAGGTGGATGTGGCGGCTGCGCTGGGGGCCTTCACAAGCGGCTATGCCGAAGAGACCTTCGCGCTGCTGCTGGTCGATGCCTCCCTGCAAGGCTGCTTCGAAACGGCCCTGGATAACTGGCTGACCCAACCCGCCACCGTCCGCCTGTTGGTATGGGTGGATGTGGCCCAGGGGCAGGTCGACGTACGCTGCGCGGACCCTAACAATACCGGGGCGGTGTTTTTTTTGGAAGAATGGGTTACCAGGGGAGTTATTCCGGGAGTGGACGCATCTGGAATTTTTAAGAAGAAGGCAGATGGGAAGTATCAATATTCTGAACTGGCTGACGCTTTTTTGGTATTTGCAAAGTCAACAGAAGGCTATTCGTTGTTGTCGAGGTTTGGGAAAAAAGGCCAAGTCATAGCTCCAGGGGTTAAAGCATTTGGCCAAGATGGGGAGTTTCAGATGTTAGGTATTGACCTCTTATTCATGGCCTTTAATCTTAATTATGGAGATGAAGAAACAGGAAAAAGTGATGTGGGTGCTAATGGGCTGACCGGTTTTTATTCTTCTGGGGGCGAAAGAAAACTCATTCGCGTTTCCGTTAATTTTGAGTTAAATGAGAATAATATTTTCGCAGCAAAATATAAGCTGAATCTATCTAGGGAAGAAGAGAAAACTAATTATATTTTTTCCAGGGTTAGAACCTATTTCCATGAAATGGTCATGCACGCTGTTATGGATGCGGAGGACTGGAAAGATAATCGAAAAATGGACTTGTCTAACATACCTAATTCAATTACTAAGAAAAGCCGAGCTAACGCTCAACATGATGTTGCAAGAGATTCCAAATCCCTTTGGAATAGTAAATACATTC
>JACJXV010000016.1 GCA_020636445.1 Lewinellaceae bacterium
AAGATTCCCAGGAGCATGACTTTTTTAGCCCCAGCGACTGTTCGCAGGAATCTTGAGATTCCAGGCGGGTTATTAGTCGGTCTTCAGACCGCTGAAAGGTGCTAAATGTTTTTGATCCAACCCGTTCCGTCCATAATTTGCAATAATGTAACCTCAAAGACGCCATTCCCACTAACATAGTTAGATGCGCTGCTATAAGTGTAGTCAGTAGGATTTTCAACCCAACCTGCCCTAACTGGGTTATTGTGTATGTAGGTAAGTTTTTGGAGAATAAAATCCGGACTAGCCAATTGGATTGGAGCATTTCCATATTGCCAAATCTGATGTTTAACACCAGTCTTACGGCCAAAGAATTCAAACATATAAAGCAGCCATTCCCTCCGACTTTCGAGAGTACTCATAATTGACTTCAACAAGCAAATTGTGGAATAATTTTTGAAATCACGTAACACATTAGATAGGGAATGCGGGTTTTCAACTTGAATAATCAGGTGGATATGGTTGGACATAATTACAAATGCATGTACCGTAAGTCCTTTGTTTTGTTGACAAAATGCTAAGTTTTCTAGGATAATCTCCTTGTATTCTTTTTTTGTAAAAAGGTCTATCCAACCAACTACGGTTAAGGTTACAAAATGGAGTGCTTGTTGATGTTTAATGCTGTACCCACCCATAGTTTTTTTTCTACAACATTAGGCAGTAATTCACTGGAATTCTGGACACTACATGTAAGATTGTTCCAATAAGAATTGGTGTGCAATAATTGAATATACTGAATTAATAAATTGATAAATATGGCATTGAGGACTTGGTCTGAAGACCCAAAAATAGTTCCGATGGGAATCCGAAGATTCCCACGAGCATGACTTTTTTTATTTCCCAGAGTTACCTCTGCCAAATACAATTGCCGGAACTGCAAAGCTCCGGCAATTGTTTCAAGATTGTCTATAGCATCTTTGTGCGGAACTTACACCCTTTTCAGGTCTCCTCGTTTTTCGGGCAGGCGTTTTAAGTTTTCCGCTCCTTCGAATTCCAGGTCGAGGTCATTCAAATCGCTAAAACGAAGTTCTCCTTCGAGATTAAGGAGTAAGAAATTATCCTCCCCATTAATGAGCATCAATAAATCGGTAATCATCCCACTGGTATTTTCCCGAATGAGGAATTGCACCATGTTGTCTCCATCCCGGAAAACGGCGAGGTCCTCATAGTGGTCGGTGTGAAGGTTGCTGAGTAAGTCCTTCAATTGAGGCCGGGCAATGGTTTGCCCCTCCTTCAGGGATAACATTCGCAAGCCCGTTATGCGGTTCAGCAACCGTTGCGCATCCTCGTTCTGCGTTTTCCTGGAAGCCAATTGCAAGCCCCAGCCACTTAGCTGGAGGGAAGTGGCGGACTCCTGGTTGCGAAATTGCTGAATAAATTTATCCAGGGCAGTATTTTGCGCAGTACCTATGACAGGTCCGAGCAAAGCTATAATAACAAGGTAATACCATTGACGGGTGATCATATCTGTTGAGATTTTGGTAAAAAAATGTTGCTTTTCAAAAGGGCGTGGACCAATTTTCCTGTTTTAGGCCTGGGGTTCGCGGCGTCTGCCTTTGCGTCGTGGGCCATCAGATAGTCCGCTTTTTTCCATGAACATGCCGATCAGGTGGTTGAGATCCTGGATGCGAATCCGGGACCGCATGCTGATCATCCCAACACCATCTTCGCCCTGGAGTAATAACAGGATCTGTTTGAGCCGACCGTTGCGTTCCTGAATGAGCACGCGAACGTGTTCCTCCCCATCCCGGATCAGGATAAGATCTTCGAATTTGTTATTGAGCAGCTCTTGTTCAAGGGCTGCATAGGCCTGGGTGGGTATTTGGGTGCCCGTCTCATCCATCAGGTACCGAAAAGTACCCACTCGCTTCCCTAGCCGGATTATTTCCCGGATCCTTTCATCTTTGACAGAATTATAAGCCAGACCACCACCGACCCAAAGCAGCCATCCCGGAATTTTGACATTCCGGACACCCTCTTCCCGTTTATACTCCTGGTAAAAGCGGGAACTAAGCGACTGGGCGGTCAACGCGACTGAAGAGAGTAGAAAGAGGCAGGTAATTCCTGCAATTATTTGCCTTTGCATAGTTGGATGGGTTTTAGCAGTGGTGCGGCCAGACACCTTCAATTGGTTACTTTTTCTCCATCTCTTTGGCCAGCTGCGTAATTTTGTTCAGGTCGAGGTTGCCGACAAAGCTGAGTAGTAGAAACTCATCGCCGCTGCCCCCGGTGAGAAGCAATAACTCCTGGATTTTATTTTCGGCTTCCCGGATCAGGAAATCGACATTGCCATCGCCTTTACTGCGGACTGTCATCAGGGTTTCGTATTCCTTGGTATTGATTTTTGCCTTGGCTTCTTTGTAGAAAACATCTGGGGTTACATCCGTGGAAAGAATGCGCAGTCCACGCAGGTCTTTGGCAATATCCATAATGGCTTTGGCTTCGCCTTCATCATCGAGATCAAGGCCACTGACGTTGAGCCGCCCCAGCATCTGAAATAGCTTAGGGCTGATGTAAACTACATTGAAGCGGGAATCTTCAACATACTGCTTAAAATATTTGTCGATGGCATTGGCATCCCCGGCAGGGGTTTGGGCCATAGCGGTAGAGAATCCTATAACGAGGATTCCAAGAAAAAACAGTTTGCGCAATAGCATAGTGTTACGGTTTGTTTCGTGATTAAAGTATGGTGATTTCTTAGTTCCTAAAGTTTGGTTGGTCGTGAGATTGTGGGTCACATCTTACTACTTATTTAAACATCTTCCCCATTTCGCCAAAATGTTCCATCTCCTGAGCTGCCATACCGGTTCCCCGGTTTAGTTCTACGGAGGTGTGGAGTAGTGCTTTTCGTGTTATGTGGTACGCCTCTTCAACCGTAGCGGGCTCATATTTGGACCAATCAATAGCCGCGGTAGGCTCCGGAGAAACAGCTTGCCAATCCGGATAGAGAAACCATACGCTCAGGGCCAGGAGTACGGCAGCTGCAATGCGAAGAATCCATGTTTGTGGTTTTGCCTTACGGGGCCACAGGGGCCGGGGTTGTTGGATTTTGGCATTTAGGCGCGCGGTAAAATCGGCAGACAGTTGGGGTTGCTGGGCGCGTTGTGCAGCAATCATCCGAAACCAATCCTGATCGGCACCGAATTCCGCAGGAGCCTGGTTCTGCTGGAAATAGGAACGCAGAGAGGCTTCTTCTTCCAGAGAGGTTTCTCCCTGATAATATTTGTCGAGCAAGTCCCGGAGTGATTTAGGATCCATGTTGCTTCATTTGTCGTGATGAAAGGGCTTCGCGCAATTGTTGACGAGCCCGGAATAAATTAATTTTGACCTGGCTAAGCGAAATGCCCAGCGCCTCGCAGATTTCTTGATAGCTATAGTCTTCCAGGTCCCGCAACTCCATTACCTGGCGTTGTTTATCCGGGAGATGCTGCATCAGCCGTCTAATGTCTTGAATCGTTTCAGCCCCGGCCAGCTGGTGGTCGGCACCTAGCGTTTGATCCGGAAGATCAAACCCTGGATACCATTCTCCCTGCGGCATTTTACGGGCCCGCAATTTGTCAATACAAAGGTTGCGGGTCATGCGCACCGACCAGGCTTCCAGGTTCTGCACTTCCTTTAGGTTATCACGTTGTTGCCAGAGCTTGATAAAGACCTCCTGAACAGCATCCTCAGCTTCAGCCACATCGGGTAGCCAGCGCAACGCTAAGCGGAAGAGCTTGTCTTTGAGTTGGTTAACAATGTGGGTAAAGGCATCTGGTTGCATATCAAAGCGAAGACGAGGAGGTGTGAAAAAAGTTACAGGGAAATGAAGAAAAATGAAGAAAAATCATGGCGTAAATCAAAGGGCTTGATTTTCAATAGCCTGCAAAGTGTCAAGAAACCCTTAAGACCGGGAATTTTTTCTACCAATACCTGATTTCCTCCTATCTTTGTCAGGCTGTACTGCAAGACCGGATGAAGAAGATTGATCAATTAGTACTTACCAGTTTCCTGCCACCCTTTGTGGTTTCATTTTCCATTGCCCTTTTCGTACTGCTTATGCAGATGATTTGGTTGTATATGGATGAGCTGGCCGGTAAAGGCCTTGGTGTGTTCATGGTCGCGGAGCTTCTCTTTTACCGGAGCGTTGGAATCATTCCGATGGCGCTACCCCTGGGTATTCTCTTAGCCTCTGTAATGACGATGGGAGGGCTCGCTGAGCACTACGAGATGTCAAGCATGAAGTCAGCAGGTATCTCCCTGTTGCGGATCATGCGATCGATGCTGATTTTTGGTGTTTTTGCCGGTATCTTTTCCTGGTACTGTTCCAATACGCTAATCCCTATTGCCAACCTGAAGTTTGGCTCCCGAATGTTTGATATTAAGCAAAAAAAGCCCGCACTGCGATTGGAAACAGGGGTTTTTAACGATGGGCTGGAAGGATATGCTATTCATATTGGTCATCGGGACGATGATGGAAAAACGATCCACGACGTACTTATTTATGATCATACCCAAACCAATTCAGGAAAACTGACCGAAGTTACGGCTAAAAGCGGTGAGCTTTTTGTGGCCGAAGATGGCAAATACCTGATTATGCGGCTGCGTGACGGGAATCAGTATGTTGAAACCAGCGCCAGCCGTATGAGCAGCCAAAGTTCTTACCCTTTTGTTCGTACTGGGTTTAAAGAGTGGACTAAGGTGTTTGATTTGAGTGAATTTGAGCTGACCCGGACCAACGAGGATCTCTTCAAAGCTAACCGGCAGATGATGAGTAGTACCGAGTTGCGGATTGCTGCAGATTCTATTCACCGGGAAATTGATAAGCGCAACAAAGAAATGGCGAATTACCTGGTGAGCTATTTTCCATTTTTACCAACCGACTCCACCTATATTCCTAAACAAGAACCTGACATTCCGAAAGAAGCGAGTAAGGCAATGGGCTTGGATAGCCTGGTGACCAGCCCGCCGCCACAGTCCAAGTCAGTCCAAACCCTGCGCTCCGGAGGGGTGCCGCCACAGCGGCTCACCGGACTTGATATGGATACGGTTACTTCGCTGATTAATACTTTCCCGATTCAGGAACGCGGGCGGATCAAAGGCCGGGCTAAAAGTGTTGCCCGGGGGATTCTCAACCAGGCAGAAGGGGCCGCCAGTTCTGTAGAACGCATGCGGGAATCGGAGGTGAAGCATATTTATGAATTACACACTAAATACAGTATTGCCGTAGCCTGCTTTATTTTCCTCTTTGTGGGTGGCCCCATGGGGGCTATTGTCCGTAAAGGAGGCTTTGGATATCCCATCCTGGTATCCATTATCTTCTTTATGATTTTTGTAGTGCTCACCATCTTTTGCCGCAAGATTGCCGAAACGTTTGTTTTGCCGGCTGTAGTCGCCGCCTGGTTGCCCTGCGGAGTCCTATTTCCGATGGGGGTTTTTCTGACGTTCAAGGCAATGAACGATTCCAGCCTGTTATCCCCTGATCGTTTTATTGCGTTTGTTAAACGAATATTTCCCACCAGCAAAAAGGTTTCTCAGGCATGAGTTTACGTTCCGCCCCGCCTACTTTTCGACAACTGGTACAAGAAAATCTATGGTTTTGGGGAGCCATGCTGCTTTTTCTGATGGTAGGAGGTGTGCTTTTGGCAACGCAACCTTTTGGTGGACTGCTTTTTTACTTTAGCGATAACCGGACTCCCTGGGCAAATGCTTTTTTTCGGGGGGCTACCCGGATGGGGGAATTGGCAGGATACCTTTTGGCTGCGGCCTTACTGTTGATTACGCGATTTCGTTCGCTTTTGATGGTACCGGTGGTTGCCATTGTGGCTACACTGCTGGCCGGCGCCGGTAAGCAGATTTTTCGTCATCCCCGCCCCCTCCGTTACCTGCAGGATCATGGGATCGCGGACTTAGTACAGGCCGTTCCGGGAGTGGAAATGCACGGGGGAATGACGAGTTTTCCTTCCGGTCATACGACAGCAGCTTTTGCCATTTTTGCCTTTACGGCTTTTTGCTTGCCCAATAAACGCCTTACGGGCCTGAGCTTATTTCTCCTGGCATTGGCCGTCGGGATATCACGGATTTATCTGGCTCAGCATTTTCTCCAGGATGTATACCTGGGCGCTATGCTGGGTACTGCCGTGGGTGCAGCCATCTATCTCCTCCACTGGCGAATCAAAGGGCCATCCTGGTTGGACCAGCGCCTGCGTGTGTGGAAATAATCAGAAATGGGAAATTTAGTTCATGACTGATTTCCCACCCGCCGTAGGCGGGCAAGTTTCCCGATTTCCCATTTTCCCCTTACTTCGTCCGCATCGCCCGGGTCTTCTCGATATAGCGGGCAATTTCTTTTTTCACGACTGGCAACAAGAGCATGAGGCCGATCATATTCGGAACCGACATGGCAAAGATCATGGCGTCGGAAAAGTCGGTTACGGCACCTAAGCTCGCACCCGAACCAATGATAATGAACAGGCAGAAAATTATTTTATAGGTATAATCAGCGGCTTTACTACGTCCGAACAGGTACATCCAACTCTGCAGGCCATAATACGACCAGGATAGCATGGTGGAAAAAGCGAACATAATGACGGCTACTGTCAAAACATAAGGGAACCAGGGGAGTACCGAAGCAAATGCATTTGAGGTCAGGTCTACACCACTTATACCTGGATCCGTATTCAGGTAATTACCGGTTATAATAATGACCAGGGCGGTCATAGTACAAACGACGACGGTGTCGATAAATGGCTCCAACAAGGCAACAACACCTTCCGAGGCAGGATAATCCGTTTTAACGGCAGAGTGGGCGATGGCGGCCGACCCAACGCCTGCTTCATTGGAAAAAGCGGCCCGACGGAACCCCTGGACCAGCACTCCTACAAATCCACCGGCAATACCTTCCGGGCTAAAGGCCCCCTTGAAAACCAAGCCCAGCGCTTCCGGGATATGGGAAAAATTAGCGCCTAAGATGAAAAGGGCCGCCAATACATAGAGGCCGCACATAAAGGGAACAATTTTTTCGGTAACCTTGCCGATGCGCTTAATTCCGCCAATGATCACCAGCGCTACAATGGCTGACATAACCATTCCGAATATAACGCCTGCTGAGCCGGAAGAGGCGCCAATCATGTTATTAAACTGCTGGGCTGCCTGGTTGGCCTGGAACATGTTTCCGCCACCGAAGGAGCCGCCAATACACATGACGGCAAAGAAAATAGACAGTACCCGGCCTAGTTTCGCCAATCCGCGTTCTGAAAGGCCTTTGGAGAGGTAGTACATCGGTCCACCGTAAACGGTTCCATCGGGCCCTACATCGCGGAATTTAACCCCCAGGGTACACTCCGTAAATTTCGAAGCCATTCCCAGCAGTCCGGCTAATATCATCCAGAAAGTAGCACCGGGTCCACCCAGGGTGATTGCAATAGCCACCCCGGCAATATTACCCAGTCCCACCGTACCTGAAAGGGCTGCCGTTAGCGCCTGGAAGTGGGAAACCTCTCCCTCGTCATCGCCATCGGAGAAAAGCCCTCGCACGGTATTGATTGCCAGCGGAAACCGACGGAATTGGACAAAGCCAAAATATAGGGTAAAGATGGTGGCGCCGGAAAGTAGCATAATAACCACCAGCGGTAAGTCAATGGAGGAACCATCGGCTAGTTTCGCCATGGGTATACCATAAAAAACAATGCCAGCAACGGCGTCAGTTATGGGCTGAAAGGCATCATTGATGACTTCATCCCAGCCACGTTCAACATCTTGTGCCAGTAAGCCAATCGGTAAGGTCAACCAACCAGCTATAAGTAGTAGTGCTTTCTTCATTTGGGTAACATTCCTAGTAAGAGGTGAATAATCAGCGCATTAAGGTATGGGTTTATTTTTATTTTGCCAAATGGCCTGCTAAGTGGTGATTTCAGCATTTGCTTTGGTTTGTGCCCGAAATGGCAGTGAATTTTTGTTTGCAAAATACTAGCCGTGGTATTCCGTGCCTCTATAATACTGTGTATTCCCAGGGGGGTAGTGCGATCCTTACTTCCTTACGGGTTGTCTGATGGAAGCTGACAATAATGCTTGGGAAAGGTATTTGCTTTTTATATCTTAGGGGTATACTTGTAGTGAAATGGCTTGACAAAGTCAGATAACTTTGGGTATCGGATAGACCTCGTGAAGCGGACTACCAAATACCAACCACTTCATGAGGGTATCTTTGCAGTAGTTTGGGGATTAGCAGCAATGTATAAACTACCGCCGGAAACACACGCTTTTTATAAAATGGCAATCTTTGCTCTTTACAACCGATCAGGCACAGCATAAACGTAATGAAAATAATCTTGGATGGACCGGACTGATGCAGAGCTGCTTGCCTGGTTGCGGCGAAACCCCGATGAGGCTATTGATGCCATTTTTCGTCAGTACTTTGGGGAGCTATGCCGCGCGATTTATCGCATAATTCCAGATGAGGCGATAGTTCAGGATTTGGCACAGGAGGTTTTTGTACAATTGTGGCAACGGCGTCAATCCCTGTCGGTGCAAACCACTCTGGGGGCTTATTTGCGCCGGGCAGGTATCAATCGCGCCCTCAATTATCTGCGGGATAACCGGCGTTTTTCGGATGCAGATGATACCCAGGTGCTGGAGGCTCAGCTGTCTCATGAAACGAATATAGAACACTCTCTGGAGGTTGAAGAACTACAGGAAGCGATTGACCGTGCAATTGATCAGCTGCCCGAACGATGCCGGCTGGTTTTTGTCTTGAGTCGGTTTGAAGAACTAAGTCATCAGGAAATTGCCGATCAGCTGGCAATTTCCCCCAAAACGGTTGAAAACCAAATAACCAAAGCCTTGCGGCTACTTCGTTCCGTCTTGGGGCCCTTACTGGAACGAGAATTTTTAATGTTGCTTGCCCTGTTTTGGGCGATCAGTAGCGGATAAGGAAACTCCGGTTTTGTCGGATAATTGCCCAAACACGCCCTTTGAGGTTGGGTGGAGTAGGGGAATGATCCGTTAATTGTGTCAACAAACAAAAGTCATTAGCTGCACACGCCATGGAATTTAGGATTTGGGATACCTTGAAAAAATCTGCCGGACAACTTCCGGAACAACGTAAAGCCGGGGATACCCCAGAGTTGCAGCTTCAACGCTTGTGGGAAATTAGTGGGCGTTATCCTGCCGGAAAGTCCTGGGAACCCGATGTGGAAGCGAATTTGCAGGCGTTTCGCAAACGTATTTCCCAAGAAAAAATAATACCCCGCAATAAGTTGAATCGACGCCGCTGGGTTTCCTTGAGTGTTGCTGCCGCTATAAGCGTTCTGGTAGTGTTTTGGGCGGGGCAACAAGGCGCCTTTGATGCCTTCTTATGGCAACGTATGCAGGCCGGCGAAACTAGTCAAACCTTGGTTTTACCCGACGGATCTACTGTTGTTCTCAATGCGAATGCTACTATAGAATATCCTCGCTGGTTTTCTCAAAAGCCTTTGCGTGAGGTTAGACTGCGCGGGGAAGCCTTTTTTGAGGTTGCCAAAGATCCCGCCCGCCCTTTTGTCGTCCATGCGGAGCCCCTGGAGGTAAAAGTTCTGGGTACCGCGTTCAATGTACGGACCCAGGCAGGAAATGCTGGCGCACAGGTTAATGTCAAGTCAGGTAGGGTAGAGGTGATGCACACCGGTAATGGTGAACGCACCGAAATCACGGCTAATGAGGAGGTTTTGCTGGAGAGTACTGCTGATAATTTACAAATCCATTCCCGTCGCGCAGATATAGCCCTGGCCTGGCAAACGGGGAAACTTACCTTTAAAGGGGAGTCTACCGGCGAAGTGCTGCGCGAATTGGAGCGCTATTGTGGCTTACAAGTTACGACAAGCCAGCCTGCGTTGCTAAACTGCCCGGTAACCGGAAACTTTACAATCTCTGCCTCAGCAGAGTACCAGGTGAAGTTACTGTGTGAAATGAATAACTGGACAGCGGAGCGGGATTCGACCGGAAAGTACCTGCTTAAGGGAAAACCTTGTCATTGAATCGATCCTCCCAGGCAACCTTTGCCTTATTTGCGGAATACTGTTAACTTTGACTATCAGGTTTTTACCGCAAGCAAAGTGCTTTATGGGGCATCGCATTTTACTTTTCTTGTTTTTTGTATCCTTTGGATTTTCAGGTTGGGCGCAATTGCCACTTAACCAGCGGGTTACTATTGCGTTTGCCGATGAACCGCTCGAACAGGCGCTATACCGCCTGCTGGATGAAACAAGGGCCCCGTTATTCTTCAGTAATGCCATTCTACCCCAGAAAACGATTCGGGCTGCTTTTCGCAATAAATCTTTGCGGGAAGTATTAGCCGGATTATTAGCAGGTACAGATCTGGAAGTTCGCCAGGTTCAGGAGGATCTGGTGATTGTTCGCAAAGTTCCACCCTTGATACCTCCTCCCACGTATACCATCAGTGGCTATATCGAAGACTACGAATCAGGAGAAACATTGGTTAGTGCTAGCTTGTTGGTAGCCAACCGCCAGCAGGGTGTCTCCTCGAATGATTATGGTTTTTTTAGTGCTTCGGTTACGGAGGGGCCTGTTACCTTGGTAGCCTCTTACCTGGGGTACAGTACCTTGTCTACTCAATTGAACCTGCGGCAGGATACGTTTATCCGGCTACGGTTGCGGCCTGATCTTACCTTACTTACTGAAGTAATAATTACGGCGAATGACTCCCTGCGCAGTAATACCCGGGATGACCTTTTTGGATTTAACCTTTCAGCCTATGATTTGCCACGCTTTGGCGGTGAGCGCGATTTACAGCGGTCCCTGCAATTAAATCCCGGGGTTCAGACCGGTACTGATGGGGTAGGAGGAATCTTTGTAAGAGGTGGTGATGCAGGGCACAATCTCGTATTGATTGATGGCGTACCGGTCTACAATATCAATCACGCTGCCGGACTCTTATCCATTTTTAATAATAGTGCGCTGAAGTCGGTACGCCTGATCAAGGGAGGGTTTCCGGCCCGCTATGGCGGGCGCTTAGCTTCAGTCATTGATGTGCGCACGCGCGATGGAAATCGCCAACGGCTAGCGGGAGAGGGGGAGATAGGCCTGCTTTCAGCCCGAGCGACGTTGGAAGGGCCACTGGATTCTGCTCGCGGTGCCTTTCTTGTTTCGGGGCGTTGGTCAGTCATCAATGCTTTTTTGGAGCCCTATGTTCGGCGGTATAAGGCCTCCCGCGGCGAAACGGGGGCATCCCGCTTTAGTTTTTATGATTTTCATGCCAAATTAAATTACGACCTGGGCCCCCGCGATCGATTGCTCTTTAGTTTTTACCAGGGAGGTGATGTTTTCCGGAATTTTGGATCCCGCCAGGATTCTGCCTACCTCCTGCTGAACAATGGAGGCATATTTCAATCTAACTATAGTGAGCAGTATGATGAAAATTCACAGTGGGGTAACCGGGTCGGGGCCCTGCGGTGGAACCATATTGTTAACCCGCAGTTATTCGCCAACCTAACCGTTGCCTACTCGCAGTTAGATGTTGATTTAACCTATGAAAACCACGATACACTGGCTGTGCTCCTTCCCCGGAACACGATTAGTTCCCACTGGCATTTAAACCGGTATCGCTCGGGAATTGGTGAGATCGGGCTCAAAGCAGACCTCGATTGGATACCCACCGAAGGGTGGACCCACCATTTCGGGGGTGCTCTGATGCACCATACGTTTCGGCCGGGCGCACTGGAGTTTCGCGACCTTTCCGGGGGCGAATCGGGGAGCCCTCCCTGGGTAAACCGCCAAATTAATGCGGCTTCCGCAACCGCATACTGGGAAACGGAGCAACGATTATCCGGAGGTGTGTGGATGCTCAACTACGGCCTGCACGCAGCAGCCTGGCAGGTAGAACGGCAAATGTACTCATCGCTGCAACCCCGGTTTGCTGCTGCCTGGCATCCTGCCCAACGCTGGACCTGGCGAGGCTCGTTGAGCCGGATGACTCAGTTTGTTCACCTGTTGACGAGCTCCAACCTTGCTTTGCCTACGGATATCTGGGTGCCCTCAACGAAGGAAATACGCCCGGAAAACGCCTGGCAGGTAACCTTGGGTGGGGAATGGGCAAATCTCCAGGGGTGGCAATTCAGCTGGGAAGCCTACTACAAGTGGATGAATAACCTGGTTACCTACGCAGAAGGATCTTCATTCCTCAATGATTGGGAACAAAGCACTACGACCGGATCGGGTAAAGCCCGTGGAATAGACTTTTCTTTAGGGAGAATGAGTAAGGCTAACCAATGGCAAATTTCATATAGTCTGGCCTGGGCGGAACGACGGTTCCCGCTCGTTAACCTGGGGAATCCCTACCCGTTTAAATATGACCGGCGACATGACCTGAAGGTACTTGCCAAACAAAACATAGGTAACCGCCTTAGCCTGCAGGCAACCTGGTTGTTTAGTACTGGCCTGGCTTTTAGCCTGCCCATTGAGGCGTACACAGTACAGTTTCCGGGGATTCCGCCGGTGGTCGTCCTTGATTACGGAGGTAAAAATCAGTTTCGGTTGCCCCAATATCACCGACTGGATTTAGGGTTAACCTGGGTTATCCCCAGCCAGAATCGGTGGGAGCACCAACTTTATCTGGGCCTTTACAATGCCTATAACCGGCAAAATCCACTTTACTACCAGCTGCGGAGCACATTTGACCTGGTGGAGGGACAGGTGCGGGAGCGTAAAGCATTGGAAAAGGTAAATCTGTTGCCCCGTCTACCCGCAATTAATTATTTGCTGCGGTTCTGATCATGGAATATATTGTCCTCCTGCCGTTAAGAACTTCTTAAACTTATCCTATCGTCGTCTGTTTAACTCTAAAAAGCCTATCTTTAAAAAGCTTTTTTCTGCCCACTAAAAATGTTAGGCAAATCGCCGAGGGCTTATGGTTAGAAATGTACTTTTTGCAACATTGGTTTTCGTAATGCTGGGAAGTTCCTGCGAACGTCCTCTTGAATTGCAATTGCCTCAACCAGAGCCACGGTTAGTTGTAATTAGTAATTTCACACATGACCAAAAAATACGGGTAGAGGTTTCTAAAACGCGTAACGTTTTAAGCAGTAGTACTCCTGAATATATCCTTAATGCCAAGGTTCAACTTTTCCGTGAAGAGCAGTTACTGGAAGAACTAATTTTGGTTAATTCTGACGATGGCCAAGGCCCTTATTATACCACCACTCATTACACCGCCCAGATCGGAGTAAATTATCTGATTCGGGTTACCGCCCCAGGATTTCCGTCCGTTTCTGCTGAGAATCGCATCCCACCCCAAACAGCAATCGAGCAACTATCCGTTGAAAACTTTATGTTGCCCGGTCCGGGGCTTCCGGAGGATGCTCATCTCAATTATACGATTAGCTTCACCTTTAATGATAATGATGGCGAGCAGAACTATTATCACCTGGTATTTTTCCAGGAAATACGGTCGTTCATCTTAGACCGCAGCGGGGACACCCTTTTCGCTGCACCCGAATTGCGTCGCATTCAGTTTGATCCTAACCAAAATACGAATAATCAAATAGCGCATATTGAAGGCGGATTACTCCTCAATGACACCCCCTTCAACGGGCAGCAGGTTCGCTTATCCCTCCCTGTACAAATGCCTTTTAATCAAAGCAAAGAAATTGCCGGTGATCTGATTGCAGAGCTGCGTTCCGTTTCCCGGGATTATTTCCTGTTTTACAGTGCGCTGAGTAAACAGCAGGAAACTCCCGATGCCCTCTTTGCTGAACCCGTTTCTGCATATAACAACATTATGAATGGGGTCGGCATCTTTGCCGGGTATAGTCAAACCGCTACCTCTGTTCGGTTGTCCCGTTAGTCCCCAATTCCCTTCCTTAAGTGATGGGACACTATTATCTATACCTTATTTCAGGCCATTTTGGGCTTCCACTTCGTAAAAAAGCCTCGCCGACGCGCTGCGTCGCCTGCGTTTTTTGCCTTGTTGAACCCCAAAATTGCACGGAACAAAGCTTATACATAATAATGACCCATCACCTACTATTTTTTTAGCTAATCGAAACGAAAAAATCGAGTTTCGCATAGGGGATTACCATTTCTTTGGTGTCATAGGTTTAGTAGACTAATAAAAAAGGCGATCTAAAGGATCTTACCAAAGTAATGCCGCGGAGAAATATTACTAGAATCGGCTAAGCCCCCTTTTCCTGCGCTGGTTTTTCCTTTCGAAAGCACAAAAAGAGCAGACCTATGTACTTGGAAGCCAAATTATCATTTATCGATCAATTCCCCCTCCTGCAGCAGCTTAAGCCTGCCGAGAAGGAACGTCTGGCTGGTTATATGGAGGTGAAAGAAAAACCTCGCTATAGCTATATCTATATGCCAGGTGACCTGTCTAATGAGTTGTATTTCCTCGCCAAAGGAACGGTGAAAATAGGCACCCATTCGTCCGATGGGAAAGAGGTGATCAAGTCGCTTATCCATCCACTGGCTATGTTCGGCGAACTGGGCATTGTCGGTGAGAAATCCCGTCAGGACTATGCCCAGGCCCTCAAGGAAACAGTCGTTCTGTATCAGGTTCGCCTGGAAGACTTCAAGCAGCTGATGCGTGACAACTTCGACCTCAGTAACCGGATTATGATGCAATTGGGCAGCCGCCTGATCAATGCTGAACATAAACTGGAATCGCTGATTTTCAAAGATGCCCGTACCCGGATTGTAGAATTTATTAAAGATTCTGTGGATAAGCGAGGCCAACGGATCGGTTACGAAATGCTGCTCAAGCACTCCCTTACCCATCAGGATATTGCCAATATTACCTGTACTTCGCGACAAACCGTAACGTTGGTACTCAATGAACTGCGTAAGTCGGATTTGATTTACTTTAACCGGGGAAAAATTTTGGTGCGCGATATGGCAAAGCTTAGCTAAACGCCGCCAATGCCTGCCTCCGGAAGCCTGGCAACTTCACTCAACCAATGTCCATTAAGATTCGCCACTCGCGGGGGAAGTAGTTATTCACCCGCGAGCCAATTCCTTTAATCCAGCCTAAATTAAGGCCGGCATACTGAACGAGCGCCCATCCTTTGGGTAAAACCTCGAGTTGGGGAATTTCCTTTTTCAGGTAGCGCAGGGCTTCCTGTTTTTCCAGAGAGACCACGGGAATATGGGGCGAAACCGCCAAACTGAGCGCTAGCTCGGGAGCTGGCACCAGGTCTTTTCCTTTCCACTGCCCCACCAGGACGCCCGGATCGAACCGCCATAGCCGTTGTCCCCACTGCACGAACGCGTCACTTACCTCCACAGGCAATGCCCGAATATAGCCCTGATCGTTCTGCCACCAGGTAAAAGCCTCCGGTTCGGAGAGCCAGGGACTTGCCAATTCTCGTTCAGCTCTGGTCATTGGCCGCCATTTACCCCAGCCACGCGTAGAGGTTGCTGCTGGCGCGGTACTTTCCTCCCTTATCCCCGGTTTTTGTAAAACAGCCAGGTAGAATCCTTCTCCGCGCACCCGGTGCGGATAGCACTGGTAGCCCCCATTGGGGCTGGTAATGATGCCCCAGTCAGCGGGAAAATCCAGCGAGCGCAATGTCAACCCGCTCTCCTCGGCAATCCAGCGCACGTTGTCGTCGTTTTCCTGGGCGTTGTAGGTACAGGTGCTGTAGAATAACCATCCTCCCGGAGCGACACACTGAGCGGCCTCCGTAAGAATGCGTCGTTGGCGGGCTGCACAAACCTGAACGGCTTCTTCCGACCATTCCTGGGTAGCGGCAGGATCCTTGCGGAACAACCCTTCGCCCGAACAAGGGGCATCCAATAAAACCAGATCGAAGGCCGGTCCGACTTTACCAAAGTCCTGACTATCGTGATTGCTGCTGGCTACCGCAGGATAGCCCCAACGGGCCAGGTTATGCTGGAGGATAGGGTAGCGGCCGCGAATTACCTCATTGGCAATCAGGAAACTGTTTGCCGGCAATAATTCCGCCAGCAAGGTGCTTTTGCCACCAGGCGCGGCAGCCAGATCCAAAACCCGCAAACCCTCCTGCTTCGGAAAACACTGCCGGAATGCCTCCCCAATCAGCATACTGGATGCCTCCTGGACGTAATAGGCTCCCGCGTGTAGTAAGGGGTCAAGGGTGAAGCTGGGGCGTTCATTTAAATATACTCCGCTAGTATACCATTTTACTCCGTCGTAATTTTCTTTCAAAGTTAAATTTTTCAAAAAATGACGCCGAATACTGGTTGGGGAGGGGAGGGAAAGGGCTTCCTGAAAAGCGCTCCATTCCGATTCGCCGAGGGTTTGCGCCATGCGCGCCGCAAAAGCTAAGGGCAGATCAATACTTGGCATAAAAGCTGAATTCAGGGCAAAGGTAGGATTTTGCCCGGGGTCTTGTGTTGGTCTGGGGCAAAATTCGGGGCTGCGGTGGATTTGTTAGGGGTTATGAGCGTTCGCCTGCCGTTCGCTAACGCTCACTCAGCTTATGCCGCTCACTGCGTTCGCTCGGTTTATGACCGTTCGCTAACGCTCACTCAGTTTATGCCGCTCACTGCGTTCGCTCGGTTTATGACCGCTCACTGCGTTCGCTCGGTTTATAAAGTTTATTTAGTTGAAATTGTAGCTAATGCGCCAACACGCTAACGGCCAACGCGCCAAAAGTCCGCTTAAAGCCCATTTAGGGCCCAGTCGTATTCCAGGTAGCTGATTTTAGCGTTTGCGGAAAGCTTGGTTTTAGCGTAACGATTGAGGAAGGAGACGAGATTCCCAAAATCGGCGCTATACCATTCGAAGACTTTGGACACTTTAGCCTGGTTGCCCTGCAACTGGTTAAAGCGGGAGTTATTAATAAACTTCCGGGCTTGCAGGTTGAGTTGATCCTCCAGTTGGGCTGCGGTAAACGCTTTATTGAGCAGAGGCGGGCAGGAGCGGGCCGCGCAGTTCACGGCAAAATGAATCCGGGCATCTTTAAACTGTGGCCGCAGGATGTCATTTTCGATATTGTTGAGGGAGTAGGTTTTATCTCCTATGTTGATCCATTTCCGATCCCAGGCTTTACCCTTGTCCACGTCCATAATACTGGTTAGGGGCGAATGATCAAGGATGAGCTTTACGGTAAAGGCATTGTAGGCATTAATCCAGAAAGCCATTTGCTCATTGCGCGACCAGGACGACTGCGGATGCAGTCCACTCAAGGTTTTCAGGTATGCATTCAGTTTGGCCTGGTCTTTTTTTAGTCCTGCGTAATTTACCCGGCCTTCGGCGCTAACGTATTGTTCCAATAACGTATTCCAGGCCTGGTGATCGGGAGCCTTTACTACCTGTGCCGGTGAAGCGTACGTAAAGAAGGATAAGACGAGCAGGAGCGTTACCATAATAATCCGTTTGTTTTCCAAAATAACTCCTATCCCGGGCATTGTGTTGCATGCGTTCGGTGGGAATGTAGCGATCCGGACCTTTTTAACGGACAATTAACGATTCGGAGCAGGAAGAAGGGGTGTATGTTGGGGTATAGCTTTGTGCCGCTGCCCTGGGCTAGGGTATCATCGCTATCATTTTCTCAGACTATTTTGCGAGGTGGTTACTCCCGGCAGTTTTAGTGAGCAGTAAGCAGGCAGCAGTGAACAGCTGCGTCCAATGAATAAGCAGTCCTTCGACTACTATGCCAAGGTTTATTTTGCTTTCTGAGTACGTCGCACGCGTAAGACCTAGCCCGTGCGAGGCTGGCTCTGCTAAGGTCAGGACATTGAAATGGATTGTATGAGTGATCGCAAGCGAAATTTTTCTTAACTTAAGAACACTGGACGTATGATGGTGGCCATGACCCTCGGTCGCGCAGCACACATATCACAACTATTATCAGCAATGACTAAAAGCCAATGACAAGAAAAGAATTTATCAAAATGTGCGGAATTCTTGGTGTGAGTCTGCCCTTTCAACCTTCCTTCAGCTCCTGCCAGAAAGATGAAACCACCGGGAGTAAATTTTCAGGTAAGGTGATCATTATCGGAGCGGGAGCCGGAGGGCTTTCTGCAGGATATTTACTTCAACAGCAGGGGGTTGATTTCGAGCTATTGGAAGCATCTTCAATGCATGGTGGAAGAATGAGAATCAATACAAACTTTGCTGACTTTCCCATTCCCCTGGGGGCCGAATGGTTAGAAACAGACACTTCTGTTTTTAAGAAAATAGTGAATGATGCTTCGGTTCAAGTTAATGTAGAAACGATTGCGGATGACCCCGACCGCAAGTTTGTTAATTCATCCTGGTTTACTTTTTTTGAAACCTATATTACCCCTGCCATTGCCAATAAGATTATTTACAACAGCATAGTGAAATCTATTGACTATGCGGGAGACCAGGTGGTTGTAACTACGCAATCCGGACAGCATATTGCTGATAAAGTGATCGTTTCTGTACCCCTTAAAATTCTCCAGACTGGAGATATTCGCTTTATCCCCAATTTGCCACAAGATAAGCGGACTGCTATCGATAACATGACCATCTGGGAAGGCTTTAAAGCCTTTTTTGAATTCTCCGAAAAGTTCTATGACGACGAATTAGCGTTAACCATTAATCCAGCCAGCGATGGACAAAAAATATATTACAATGCCGCTTTGGGGCAAAGGACGACCCGGTATATCCTCGGGTTGTTTACAGTAGGAAAGCCGGCCATTGATTTTATCTCGCGGTCAGGAGAAGCTTTGAAGGATTTCATCTTGCATGAACTGGATCTGCTTTATGCTAATCAGGCAACTCCCAACTACATAAAACATATTACCCAAAACTGGAATAATGAACCGTTTATCCAGGGAGGATATTTGACGGATTATGCGGATTGGCGAATGGTCAGGAAGCTGGGGGAAAACGTAGGGAACAAATTATACTTTGCTGGTGGAGAGTATACCGATGGAGAAGATTGGGTTTCCGTGCATACGGCCGCGCAATCGGCTAAAACGGCGGTAGCAGCCATTGTAAATTAAGCACGGTTCATAGCCCCATAGGTAGAAACCCCAATGCGCTGGTTAGTGACCCACTTGCCTTTATTAAAAAATCAGAACCCATGATGAAGTTATTTCGAAAAATCAGGCAAAGACTGCTGGCGGATAATCAAATTGGCAGATATTTAAAATATGCCTCTGGAGAAGTATTTCTTATTGTTATCGGAATTTTGATTGCCCTATCCATTAATAATTGGAATGAAAACCAAAAAATAGAGAAAGAGATATTTAATTATTTAGTCAATTTAAGAGAGGCTTTAAAGGATGATATCACTTCTTTTGAAGCAAATATTTCTCTTAACAAAACAAGATTAAAGGGTATCTTTTATATACTTGAATATTCAGGGTTGAACACTCAAAGGTTTACGGAATTGGAATGGGTCGATCTTTCTAATAATGACAATGTGAGTTTTTTATGGGAAGGGCCATTTCCAGATTCACTAAACCGAAAGTTTTTGCATTTATCCTTTTCTATGCTTGGTCGCGGTTTTGGAGGCATTTCCTTAAACAAATCGGTTATCAATGAACTATATGCTACCGGCTCCTTTTCTCATATTCAAAACGCTGATCTAAAAACGCAACTGGGCGATTATTACAGCTTTTTAGCACAACGGCTTGAAGGGTATGCCATTGAGGAACATGAAGAATGGGCAAATGAAACTACTCGGTTTCTTCGCGACAAGTACAATATTTTTACGTTGGATATTTCTAATGTGGAAGATCCTATAGCCACCTTAAAGGGAAAAAAAGATGTTGAGCATTATCTGCGGTATTTGGCACTTGAAGTAAATTATCATTGTATTTGGACGGCACAAGCAAAAGATAAAGCCAAGGATTTGGTAACACTTATTGAAAAAGAAATGGGCCAGCTAAAAAAGTAAAATACAGACATGCATTTAAAGCCACGAATGCACGAATGAGAAGCCACGAACAGGAAGATTATTCGTGCATTGGTGGCAAGAAAAGTAAAATATAGACATGCATTTAAAGCCACGAATGCACGAATGAAAAGCAATAAATATGAAAATTATTCGTGCATTCGTGGCCAAAAATTAGCAATAATGAACGAAATAATTTATAAAGAAGAAAGCTACAGGATTATTGGCCTGTGCATGGAGGTACATAATAATCTTGGAGCCGGATTTCTTGAAATTGTTTACAAAGACGCCCTTGAATATGAATTCAAAAAGGCCATATCCCCTATGAGCGTGAAAAACAATATGAAGTTAGAGCATGTTCAAAAATTTTATAAATCATTCCATTTAATTCTCCAAATAACCATTGAAATATTGGCCAAAAACAGGAAAGAAACCGAACTTTGTGGGGTGTGCTCGTAGTCGACCACTACTCTGCGGAAGAAATTGAGCCAGGCAAAGGTTCTTTCTACCACCCAACGTTTGGCTTCCACCACAAATCCTTTTGTTCCTTCTTCCCGATTCGGGACCTCGAAAACCAGGCCCATTTGCTCGACAGCTTCGGCAAATGTTCCTCGGTAGGATTTGTCACCCATTATCTTTTCCAGCCGAGGCATTGGCTTGGGTAATTCATCTAGAAGCGCCACCCCGCCCGGGCTGTCATGGTGATTAGCGGCATGAACGGCAGCAGACCATATCCGGCCCAGCACATCTACTAATACTTGCCGCTTTCGGCCATTAACTCTTTTATTGCCATCCGTTCCTCGATGTTCGAAAATCATCGGAGACAACTTAACACTCTGAGAATCAGATATCAGCAGACTAGGGTCAGGCTCCCGATCAAGCTGAATACGTTCCAACATATTCAAGGCTTGGCACATCTGTTTGAAGCAAGCCTTTCCTGCCCCATGTTTCAAAATAATAATACACCGATTTCCAAGGCGGAAAGCTGCTGTCCAGGTTTCGCCATTGGCTCCCCTATTCGGGTAATCCATAATATTGGCATTGAAGACTTCTCGTAAATCATATTTGCGTATTCTTTGCCAATTCAAAAAACACTTTTATACCTTCCCATTGGTCATCGGTAAGCCGTTCAAATTGCGGTTGCATATCCTGTAAGTTTGGTCACTCACAAGATACGCCGATGACCTTCTTTTTCAACTCTCAAAAATTTGAACACGCTCTTAATTATAAAGGAATAATCTTGCCGCATAAATTTTATGCCGATTTTTGTGGTCATGGATAAGATTATTTTAGAGATAAAGGCGGTACAAGTAATTTCGGATGAATTTATTGCTCAGGCAATAAATTATTTGAAAGTTTCTAATAATCGACTCGCTTTGATAGCGAATTTTGGGGGAA
Source organism: Lewinellaceae bacterium (assembly GCA_020636445.1). Lineage (GTDB taxonomy): Bacteria > Bacteroidota > Bacteroidia > Chitinophagales > Saprospiraceae > JACJXV01. The sequence goes on from JACJXV010000016.1 coordinate 21,264, forward strand.
TTAAAATTGCAGTATAAACGCATTGTACTATGATTTTAGCAGTCACAACTGCATGAATGAGATAATTATTCGTGCACTAGTGGCGAAAAAAGTAAAATGTAGAGAAATACATAAAGCCACGAATGCACGAATGAATAGCAACAAATATGAAAGTTATTCGCGCATTAGAGGCCAAGAAATAAGGGATGAACTTAAAGCCACGAATGTACGAATGAATAGCAAAACGAAAATCATTCGTGCATTCGTGGCCTAAAAGAAGAAATCCGTTCGCATTAACAGTAGTGTTTTGTTCTTAATTTATTGATTTGTAAATTATTAGACATATGATTCTATTGTCTGTGTTCGCGGGGATTCTTTTTTTAGCAACCAGCAATGGGTATATAAAGGAAGAGCCCCCGGTGTTTAAGTCATTATTTGATACTACAATGAAGCCAGAGGTAGCTTGCTTCAGAATACCAGCCATGGTCACAGCGCCCAATGGTGATCTGATTGCCGCAATCGATGAACGGGTACCTTCCTGTGGAGATCTGAGAGGGAACAAGGACATTAACATTGTAATTCGCCGAAGTAAAGACCAGGGAGAAACCTGGTCATCCATCGAGTCGGTAGTCGATTACCCCATCGGTCAATCAGCATCCGACCCTTCCATGATTGTTGATTACGTTACCGGTACCGTTTTCCTTTTTTATAATTTCATGGACCTGGAACAGGGCAAAGATATATACTACCTTAAGTTAGTCAAGAGTACAGATGATGGGGCAACGTGGAGTTCGCCGATAGACATAACAACACAGATCTCCAAGCCGGAATGGCATAAGGATTTTAAATTCATTACCTCAGGAAGGGGGATACAAACCTCTTCGGGAAAGTTGTTGCATACCTTGGTGAGTTTGGATCATGGACTTCATCTTTTTGCCAGTGACGATCATGGGGAAAACTGGTACCTACTGGACACTCCAATTATCCCTGGCGATGAGTCAAAGATTGTTGAGTTGGAGAATGGTACCTGGATGATTAATAGCCGGGTGAATAACCAAGGCCTGCGCTTCGTCCATACCTCGACAGATCAGGGGGCGAGCTGGTTATCCAGGCCCGATTCCTCCCTGATTGATCCGGGCTGCAATGCTAGCTTTATCCGCTATACCTCAGTAAAAGCGGGGGCAGATAAAAACCGACTTCTTTTTTCCAACGCAAAAATGCAATCGGGCCGGATGAACATGACTGTGCGCCTTAGCTATGATGAAGGTAAGACCTGGACAGCAGGAAAAACAATTTATCCGGGCGGCGCAGCCTATTCGTCCATGACTATACTCGCCAACGGAGATATTGGATTGTTCTTTGAAAAAGATAACTATCAGGAAAACGTGTTTGTCCGATTTGATCTGGCCTGGCTAACCGACGGGAAAGATCACTACAGTAACAAGTAATGGCTGATGACAGCATTTGAATAGTCTTTCCTAATAGCGGAAAACAAAAAAATAACCTAGTCAAACCAACCAATGAACTTCGGAACTACCTGCAATCATGCTTTACTCTTGCTGAGTTTGCCGCTTTTCCTCCTGGCTTGCCACGAAGTACGGCCCAATAGCACCCCTGAAAAGCAGGATTCCCAACCACAGCCCTCTATTGCAATCGCTACTGGTGACACGGTAGCAACCCTGGGCCCAGGGGTCAGGGGCGTTTTCCAGGATAGTAATGAGCAATATTGGTTCGGTGGGGGTAATGATGGGGTGTATAAATATGATGGAAAAAGCCTGGTGCTGTTTACAACAAACGATGGCTTATGCAGTAATGCAATTATCGGGATGCAGGAAGATCAAAAGGGGAATATGTACTTTGAGACCCAGGAAGGGATCAGTAAGTTCGACGGACAAATGTTTACCACATTACCCCTGATCAATAACGATCCTTCCCGCAATGAATGGAAATTAACCCCTGATGATCTATGGTTCAGTATGGGCTGGGATAAAAGCGGACCCTATCGCTATGATGGACACTATTTACACCCACTAGTCTTTCCTGAAACCCGGCAAGAGGCTGAATATTGGATGTTTAACCCCAATGCATCCTACCGCCCGAATGGCATTTACACCATATATAAAGATAGTCAGGGAGCCATGTGGTTTGGCACAGCATCTCTTGGCGTATATCGTTTTGATGGGCAATCCGTACGCTGGTTGTATGAAAAACAATTAACCGAAACACCTGCCGGGGGGGAATTTGGTATCCGCTCTATTATTGAAGATGCTGAAGGCTATTTCTGGTTTTGTAATACCGAATATCGCTACGAAATCCTGCCGAATAGTTCAGCAAAAAAGAATACCAGCCAACTACCTTATACCCGGAAAACCGGAATTGGCCATCCTGTAAGGCATAACGAGCAGTACTTTCCTTACTTTATGTCGGTTATAGCGGATGACAATGGTGATTTGTGGATGGTTTCGTACGATGAAGGGGTCTGGCGCAATACCGGAAAAGAACTCATCCATTACCCGATTAAGGACGGTGATGCCAATGTTTTACTGTATTCCATTTACCAGGACAAGCAAGGTACGCTCTGGGTAACTTCCCAGCAAAATGGACTATATCAGTACAACGGAAAGACGTTTATCCCTTTTACCTTACCCCTGGGATAGGCTGAGCGGCTCCCTTTTACAGCTTGAAGTGACTATTGATGCAATCGCGATACGCTTTATAACTATTTAAAAAACAATAGCAACGGACATGATAAAAAACAGCAATTCCTTCATTATGCTATGTCTGGTCATGCTTCTACCTTTTTTCCAGGTAGCTGCCCAGGATTTGACTGGCGACGAAGTGAAATCACTGGAAAAATATAGTGCGATTAAAGGGGCACATGGGATTGTTGTTCCCGGGCTAAAGCTTTCTGAGGAACAAATGAAATGGTGGCAGGATGCCAAGTTTGGCATGTTTATCCATTGGGGGTTATATGCCATTGAAGGCAAAGGGGAATGGGCAATGTTCAATAATAAAATCCCGGCGGAGGAATATGCGAAGCTTGCGGAGACCTTCAATCCGCAGCATTTCGACGCCAATCAATGGGCAAAAGTGGCCAAAGAGGCAGGCATGCAGTATATGGTATTAACCGCCCGGCATCACGATGGTTTTGCCCTCTGGGACAGTCCGTCCAGCTATGGAGATTTTACCAGTTATACGACAGCGGCTCATCGGGATTTTGTGAAAGAATACACGGAAGCCTGTCGCGACGTTGGTCTGGGTGTTGGCCTTTATTACTCACCTATGGATTGGCGTTTTCCAGGGTATTTCAAACCCCTCGAGCTTGCTGAAAATGCCGCTTTGATGAAGAAACAAGGCTATGGGCAAGTAGAGGAATTAATGAAAAATTACGGCGAGATCGATATCCTCTGGTATGATGGCGGATGGCTGGCACATTCCGGCAGTGATGCCGACGCCGCCTGGTTTTGGGAGCCCGATAAGTTGAACACGATGGTACGCAGCTATCAACCCGATGTAGTGGTTAGTCCGCGATCGGGCTGGGAAGGCGATTTTCAATGTAATGAAGGCCGCAAGCCCATAACGGGCCCTATTATTCCTACGCCCTGGGAAAAATGCCTGAACCTCAATCAAACCAGTTGGGGGTATAACCCGAAACAAAACCTGATGTCGTTGAAGGATATTATTGTCATGCTGGTCAATACCGTCGACCGGGGTGGCAATATGTTGCTGAATGTGGGGCCTGATGCACAGGGCGTCATTCCCGCTACCCATATCGAACGGTTAAAAGAGGTGGGTGACTGGCTACAGCAATACGGCGAAAGCATTTACGGTACCCGTCCCGGGCCTTTCGAGCCAATAGATAATGTGTACGGGACGGTCCAAAAAGGCAATCAGATCTTTGTTCACCTTCTTGAAGTTCCGGAAACCTTACAACTTCCACCGCTGAACAAAAAGGTTGTTGCCTGCAAGCAAATGCCTTTTGGTACGGCATTGAACTTTGCGCAAAATGAAAACGGCATCACCGTTTTCCTGAACAACCTCAACCCTGACCCCATTGTGGGTACCTTGGTTTTGGAAGTGGAGTAATGTTAGAAGGGGTACAAACAGTTGAAAGCAATTCGGTTATCAAATACCCGTTGTCAGGAACATGGAAGCAAATCAATTAAAAACCGAACTGGAAGCCGAATTCCCGGAATACCACTTCTTCCTGAGAAATACCATTTATGGGAAGTGTATTGTCGCTCAAAAAACGTCTTTAAATGGTGCCTATATCTTCATCCGGAAAAACAAAGTAATTGTGGCGCCAGAAGTTCCAGCTTTGAAAATGCGGATGCTCCTGGGAGCTGGTGCGGTATTTTTAAGAATGTTCCGTCGTGATTTCACTGAACCTGCGCAAAGGATAATGGCATTTCTTCAAAGGAAAGAGATTCGGGTTAAAATGAGGAAATAAAAATAGTTTTGAGCTTGTTCAGGAACCTGAATATACGGATTACAAGATCAACGGCTAATTTCTGAATTGGGTAAATCTGTAATAACCACTCCTAAATCGGATAGTCAGATCAAGTCGTAGTTATTACAGATAAATTGTCAACAAACGGCAAGTTTTGTACCATCCTGCGTTAGGTTTTTTCATGATGATGCGATTGACCTATGGCCCAGGAGGCGTATCGTGGATTGAAAAAGGACAATATACCTGAAGGTTTTAAATTGTAGAGCTTCGAAAGCAGGCTTCTGAAAAGGGCGAACCACTGCAGGGGCTTAAAGTAAAATAGATCAAAAAAATCAGGTTGACAACGAAAAAGCGAAAGAGAAAAAAGAAGTCGGCAGGTATTAACCTGACGCCCTTTGTAATAATAGTTGGGTTAATAGGACTAGCTTTGACTTTTTACATTGGCTACCGAGCTTCCATAAGCGACAGAAAGCTGTTTTCTGTTAGCTTAATTGCCTTATTTGCAGGACTTCTTTTTGAAAGTTTTCGGGTGTCGGGCCATTGGAAAACAGTTATTGGAATTTTTATTGGAGCTTATTTTTTTAGCCTGACAAGTTTCCTGCCCGGGAAGAATGAACGACATTATGATTTTGAAAGCCATATCGAAAAATGGCCCTATGTCTTTCTGTTTATGTTTGCGTTGATTTTTGGAGTTATCTATCAAAAGAGAGTTACCGCAAAACTTACGGAAGGAATTACGTTACTTCTCTCGGTTTCAATGATATATTGGGTAATTGACTACGGATTTCTGAACTTCCATCATTGGTTTTCAATTTCCTTGATTATCACTGGGTTGTTGCTTTCAATTTTTTCGATAGTTCATGCTTTGACCTATATCCAACTGTCCAAAACGAATAGGCTAGTCTTAAGTATCTGGAGTACAGCTATCATGGTTGTATTTGCTTTTGATAATATCTTTCGGGTATTTACGAATCCTGCTATTGAAAATTCAAGTTTTTTAGTGGATAGGCTATACATTGGTCTTCAATACTTTTTTTTGGGCGTTTCAGCTATTTATATCCTGCAAAACATCATGTTGCTAGTCGCTTTTTTACCCAGCAGAAATGGCAACTACCGACAAGAATTAAAAGAAACCAAAGAAGAGCACATTAACCGGTATGCTACTGAACAAGTCAGTATTAGACATTCCCTGTTCGCGATTGTTTTTATTGGAACCGTTTACGGACTGAACCATCAGTATCAACTATTGCCAAGACATACGATGATCTGGCTGGTTTTTTTCACCTTTCCCTTAATTTCACAATTGCCGAAATTAATAAACAGGCGAAAAAAATACCGCTAAAAACTGCCTGAAAAACATTACCCCTAATTCATTCCCCCCGTAAGGTTGCCGCTTGTTTCGATCGACTATGCCCGGCAGGCTATGGGAGCCATTCCCTGGCGTCTTTGGGCTAGTAAGGTATTCAGGCACTGTTCACTGCTTCGTGATTTTTTCCACCGATTACCACCGATTACCACTGATTTAGCAAATACTATTCAAATCTGCCAACTGCATCCAAGGACTGCCCACTGCCCACTGCTTCAGTAGGTGAAATCGTTCAGGGGTTTATTTGCCTGATTTGCCCCCCCCAAGTGGATTATATCCCCCCTACAAACCCTGCGGCATCCTGTACCTTTCGTGGAAAGAAGAATATTATTTCCTGCACATTCCATCACCGAGAATAAAACCGTATCCAATGAAGAAAATGCTTCCCTTTATCTTGTTTATTTTTATCACTCAGGTAGCTACCCTGCAGGCGCAGAATCAGGGTGCGACGCCTTGTAACTTCTGCAGTCAATACTTGTATTGGACGGGCGAGGTAGATAATGACTTTTTTAATGAAGACAACTGGCGGATAGCCGTTCAGAAGCCTTCGGCACCTAATGTGCCTAACTCGCCCCAGACAACACCTGGGCAGGTGCCATCGGCCAAGCCATATTGTTTGCCCGGGGCGAATAAACTGAATTACCAGATCTGCCTGAACACGCCCGATCTGGACAAAGACAAGCACCCAAAGACGGGTACGCTCGAGCCAGGACAGGCCATTCAGTACAACCTGTATGCCAGTACTGCCACCATTGTGGCAAATGGGGTAATCACGTTTGATGCCGCAGATAAGGGCTTCACGATGAATCACGTAGATATGGAGGTCAATAGCCCGGTCGCGCAGGGAATCCTGTCTATCGATGGGGGATCAACCGTACGCCTGACTAGTGCCAATGCCCTGGGGGCAAATGCAGCTATCAATCTGCTGGATGCGGCTTCCTGGGTGTACTTTCTGCAGGACAACCCGGAGGAGTTATTAGGGACTCCGGCCAGTTTGCGGGTCGATGATGCCACGGGAATGGTTGATCAAAACTTGCGTATCAACCAGTATTATCAGCAAGGAGCCCTGGTGCGGAAGCGGGATTTGACATATACGCCCTTAACCATTTATTCCGGCGCTTCCGGGAGTGGGTCATCTGCCGCGCTGGTCGAATCTACCATTTATGCAGGCGGTGGTATTCCGGGGGGAATGAATAATCAGGTCAGTTCTTTTGTGCTGAAGCGGGGGTATATGGTCACCCTGGCGATCCAGGATAATGGTACCGGAAAAAGCAAAGTATATATTGCTTCGGAAGCAGACCTCACGGTGGATGTCTTGCCGGCTGCCTTGCAAGGGAACGTTAGTTTCATTCGGGTGCTCCCCTGGAATTGGGTCACTAAAAAGGGAACCGGTGGCTTGATTAACGGACTCGATGCCGGTTGGTTCTACAACTGGGGGAATGGGGCCACGGCACAACCTAATCAGGATTATGTGCCAATGGCCTGGGGTGCTGGAGCTGCGTCTCCTGCGAGCTTGAACCAGGTAATTCAAAAGGAAAAAGCTACCCACTTGCTGGGCTTTAATGAATCGGACAACTGTAACGACCAATCGGGGCAATTTAATAACCTTTGCGAGCCAGAAGTGGCGGTAGCTTATTATGAAAACTTAATGCGCACCGGACTGCGGTTGGGTACACCGGCACCCCGCGAAAACGGACCGACGACCTGGCTAAAGGAATTCGCCAGGCTGGCCAAAGAGCGGGATGTACGCTTTGATTTTGTGGCGGTTCACTGGTATGATTGGGGTTCTAATCCGGCGAATTCACCGAATGCCGATCCGGTGCAGGTATTTAACCGGTTCAAGGCCTACCTGGCTAACGTTCACGCCATCTATGGTCTGCCGATCTGGATTACGGAATTCAACGCCAATCCCAACCGGGAGAACAGCGTTCACGCTGCCTTTCTTGAACTCGCTTTACCCTACCTGGAACAGCTGGATTATGTAGAGCGCTACGCCTTTTTCCAGCCTAATCCGCAATATGCCAGCAATGTAGTTTCTCCATCCAACTACTACGATACCAATGGTGCCATTACCAATATCGGGATTATTTACCGGGATCAAACATCCACTCCGTCCATTCCGGAAGCTTCGATGGCGGCTCCCAACAACCTGGAAGGGATGGATCTGCCTTATGTAGAGGTACCTGCGGATATTATGGCTTTTGAAGCGGAATGTGGCTTGTACAAGGGCAACCAGTGGGAAATCAAAGAAGACTTACTGGCTTCCAATGAAAGATATATTCAGGCTAACACTTCTGCCGTGGGGGCAACGGGGCTAGCCCAGCAAACACACTTTGAGTTTGAGAGTGAGCAGAATGAAACGCTCCGCCTATGGGTGCGGCTGCGGACAGTTTCGGGTGCCAATGGTTCCCTGAAAATCAGTATGGATGGGGGAGCGTCGGCGACCATCGGAGGCATGAATGCCGGAGACTTTACCTGGTTCCGGATTCCTCGTTATTACACCGTTGGTACTGGCAAACATCGTTTAACGATCACGTATGCAAACGGAGGTACGCAACTGGATAAGCTGGCGCTGGTCAATAGCAGCGCGGCCATTGAACTGGCCCCGGATGCAGGGAATACGGCCTGCATCTTACCCGATGGAGGCTGGGGGATTGTCGACAATCCAACTATCTATTGGTTAGAAGGCGAAACGCCTGCCCAGGCAGGGGCAGAATGGGAGATTGGCACCAGTAGTTCGGCTATCGGCGGCCAATTCATCCAGCCCATCGCAGGGGTAAGTGCGATAAGCACACCTCCGGGGGCTGCGGGTATAGCTACCTATACCGTTGAAGTGGCCAACGACGATGAATTTAATATCTGGGGCAAAGTACAAGCCTTATCCCCTGATGCGGGTGCATTCTGGTTTAGTGTGGATGGTGAGCCCTTCCGGAAATGGGATGGCCTTGAAAACATTGCGTACGAATGGAAGTGGACCAAGTTTCATTTTAGTGAAGGTTCGGTGAACCGTCCGTTCACCTATTTCCTCTCGGCAGGTTCGCATACGATCGAGTTAGCCTATTCCGAGGCAGGTGCCAAACTGGACCGCCTGGCAGTGGCCAGCACTTCCCTGAATCCGGCCAGCGTGGACCCGGATGTATTGTTACCCAACCCGGTCCTGGATTTTGAAGCGGAAAACGCCGTTATCCTGGGTACTGCGACTATCGTCAACTGCGGCAGTTCTTCAAACGGGAAACAAGTAAATATGGGCACGGCGACCAGTAATGGTGTTCGGTTTGCCAATGTGGCTGTACCCATTGGGGGGGCATATCGCCTGACGATTTCCTACATGTCGGCCGTTCCGAGAAACGTCCGCTTACGGGTGAATGATGTAGATATGGGGATCATCGCGGTGACCAGCTCGGGGGCCTGGTGTTTTGCGGGAGGTGTTCCTGCTGATTTCCTCCGATCGGTGGATTTAAATGCCGGTACGAATACGATTGAATTCCGCCCTGTAGGTACCGAATCGCCCTTTATGGATAAAATTTCACTGGTGCGCGAGGCATCCTCCTTCGAAGCTGAGCTGGCTGAAATAAATGGAGCGGCCTCTGTAGTCACTTGTGCTAAATCGTCCAACGGAGCGGCCGTTAACATGTTTAACGTAGGATCGAATAGCGTAAGGTTTGCGAACGTAGAGGTGTCGGCCACCGGTACGTATATGTTGGATATTTCCTACTTGTCGAAAGTGGCCCGCCAGGCCCGCATTTTTGTGAACGATAACCTCTTCCAGGTTGCTACGTTTGACATCTCCGGAAGTTGGTGTTTTGAGGGTGGTACTCCCCGGGTTAAATCCTTTGAGATTCCCCTGACGGTGGGCATGAACAGCATTGAAATCAAGCCTGTTGGGGGGGCTGACGCTCCATTCATCGATAAAATTGCCATTGTCAATATGCCGGAGGAGGCATCCATGACGGCCGTCCAGGAGACGGGCTTAACGGGGGCCCTGGGGGTTACTGCACAGGAGGAGCCAGTTAGCCTGTTGGTTTATCCGAACCCGGCAACGGCGAATGGTGAATTTTTCATCCGGGTGAATGCCAAGCACTATACACCCTTTGATCTCCATATTCTGGATGTCTATGGCCGTACACTCCTGGGGAATATGTCAGGGGTAGCCAATCAGCCAGTCCGGTTTGGACAGGGCCTGGCTCCAGGCGTGTACTTCGTTGTGGTCAATATGGAGGCTACGAGATACATGCAGAAACTGATCATCCGGTAAACTCAACGTCCGTGATTTGCTAAAGTAGCAGATCGTAAACCATTTTCTTTTTCATACCATAAGATCAAATCTCCAAAGTTTAGTTGTCCGGCAGGGGCTATTGACGAAAGTTAATATCCCCTGTCTTTTTTTTGCTGGAAAGCTATCCGTTAGGGAAGGTGTATGGTTTCACGCCAAGAAGCGCGGGATCGTTGATTCGTCAACTATTAGCGCTTCTTGGCGTGCAATCAGGAAAGTAAGGTATCCAGAGGCTCACGAAGAGCCAATATGACCTTATTTCCCCGGATTAATCGCCCCAATTACCGGAACAGCGGGCAGCGGATTACCAAGAAAATCCTGTTGCATTTGCAGGCCGTGCATCAGTCCAAACGAATCGTTCGGTAAGAACGGAATGGCGATTCCCTTCCGGATAAGCCGTCGGTTGGTGGGGGTATAATCCTCCGGAGCAAGGCCACCTGCATTGCGGAAAGCTGGGTTTCCAAAGCGCGGCGAGGAGTCATGGATAAGCGCTTCGGCAGGCCAGTTTTGGGGACTTAGAAATAAGTTGTTTTCAAAAAATACCCGGTGTATGGTTCCCCCATTGCTGGTATCTGGTTTATACTGATCGCCTTTGACCATTGTCGACTCCCCCTGGATATAAAAAATATTATTGGCGATAAGCACTCCTTCGGAGGTGTTGTCGATAGCGATTTTGGCAACGATATCCTGGCTGACAAAGATGGTGTTGTTATAGAAATAGGTATTCACCGGCCCCTTGCGTTCCTTATTTCCCTGGTAACCACTGAGCCAGAATATTTTCCCTTCCTGGAAGGCTCCATCTAGCCCTTTGATGCGGTGTCCGTCATTGACACTGATATTATAGCGATAGGCACAATTGTAATTATTGCCTAATACCTCGCAGAATCCACCAGCGTTATGCGCACTGAAATTGTACTGCATAACAACGTTATCGCAGTTGTAGTCAATATGAGCGCCTGCAGAGTCACCAGGGCCGTTGGCATACATGAACTTGTTTTTCTCAATGAGCACATCGGAAGCACTCCAGGTCCATAGGCCACTACCGCGCCCCCATTTGCGGGAGTCATCGTTGCTGCCGGAGCGGGTTACCACGTTGTTACCCACATACACAAACCGGACATTAGACATTTGTATACCTGGTCCACCGGTTTCACTGATGTCATTGTCCTCCAGGCGTACCCGCTGGATATTTCTTCCCTTGCCGGTTAATTTTATACCCGTATGACTGACATTTTGGATTTCACACTTCCGGATAACAACGTCCTCCAGGTTTGCGTCCTCCTGGGGATTTATCAAGCGGATGCCCCAGCCATATCGTTGGGTTCCGTTAGCGGAATTGACTTCCTCCTTGCCGCGCTGAAATCCTGCATTTTCATAAAATACATCTTTAATCTGTATTCGCTCCAGGGTGATGCCTTTCATGGTTTTCGCAGTTTTCGTTCGAATCATGACGCCCGTTCTCATCTGCGACGTTGAATCAAATATGGTAAAGCCGTTGCCGGTAATGCTTACGGCGGCTATTCTAATAAAACTGCAATCTTCGATGAGAATGCCCTCTGGAAAACCTTTGGCATCGATTAGCGCCGGCGGGGTATTTACATTGTCGTCCCAGGCAAGGGATTCAACGGTAATTGGATATTGCTTACTCCCACTGATATTGAGCAGCTGCAGTGACCCGGTATAGACCTGTCCGGCAGCGAGCAAAACGCGGTCGCCAGGTAGTAAGGACAGGGTACTGGCTTTAACCAGCGTCCGGATTGCTTTTGCTTTGGAGGATCCGTCATTCAGGTCGTTACCCTGCGTGGCGTGAACATAGTAGTCAGTAGCTTTTGTGGGGTTGATGAATCCGAATGCTCCCCAGAGCAGCAGGACCAGATAGCGTAGTTTCATTTAGTTGTAACTGAGTTTAATAAGAAACCAGAAATTTACTCCGACTGCGTCGGAGCCAGAAATTTACCCGACTCCAGGAGCGACAGCGTAAGGAGGCGGGGCAGAAACCACCTGCCTTCGCTAAGCTTCGGCGGGCGAAGAAAATCAGCCTGACGCTGCAAGCGCTGGGGGTAAAGCATTCCAATTTCCAATTTCTCCTAACAGGCCTTGCCGGTTCAGACCGGTTCATCCCGCTTCTTCAAATTGTCGAGCATTTCCGCTTTATAATCCGAGGGCAGACAGCCGAATTGTTGCTGGAACGATAACCGGAAGTGCTTGTAATCATTAAAGCCAACCTCATAGGCTACCTGGCTTAACTTGGTATTATCGTTCAAAATCAGTTGCGCAGCTTTCTTAAGTCGTACCGACCGGATAAAACCGGTTATGGAAAGACCCGTCAAGGATTTTATTTTCCGGTACAAAGTAGACCGGCTCATGTAGAGCTCTTGAACAAGCATGTCTACACCAAACGCTTCATTGGCAATATTATCGCTGACCAGTTTGATGGCTTTTTCAACAAAAGCCTCATCCATATTATTTCCTTCGTTAATTTCCTGGTTGTCAGGTTCAAATCGTACCCGGTTGAGGAAATAGCCCCTGAGTTTTTTACGGTTTTCCAAAATATTGTTGATTCTGGTTTTCATAATTACGGGGTTGAATGGCTTAGTCACGTAGTCATCGGCACCCGTTTCAAGACCGTTCACCTCATAGACCACAGAGGTTCGCGCTGTCAGCAAAATGATGGGGATGTGGGAGGTTGCGATCTGGCTTTTTATTTCCTGGCAAAGCGTGATGCCGTCCATTTCGGGCATCATAATATCACTGACGATGATGTCCGGTAGTTCAGTTTTGGCAATTTGTAATCCGACAAGGCCATTCTCAGCTTCAAGTACCCGGAAATCGTCTTTGAGCAGGCTGTTGAGGTATTTTCGTATGTCCTCATTGTCATCGACAATCAGCACAGATTCTTTTTTAACATTGTCGTCAATATCCAGCGAGCTTGGTTGCAACCAATCGGTATCCAGGTCCTCCTGATAATCATTCTCGAGGAGTAATTCTTCGAGATCTTCTTCGGGGGCGGGCTTACTATTTTGCAGGAAGGGATTGTTTAACAACAGCTGAGAAGTGAAACAAGTCTCTTCTCCGGGGGTGCTTTTGACAAAAATATTGCCATGGTGGAGGTCAATAATAGCCTTGGTAAACGTCAGCCCGATGCCACTCCCTACCATTTTCGCCGTTGCGGAACTGCGCACCTGGTAGAACCGGTCGAATACTTTGGTAGCGTCTTCAGGCGAGAGCCCAATGCCATTATCTTTTACTTCAATATTGAGATAACCGTCTTTGATATAGAGGTACATGGATACCTCTCCTCCCGGGCGGCTATATTTGAAGGCATTGGAGATCAGATTACACAGAACAATCTCCATTTTGTCGCGATCGAAGAGGAGAACGGCACGGTCTACCTCCGTTTCAAACTTATAACTAATGTTTTTTGTTCGGGAAATGTCTTTAAAGGAAAGGTAAACCTCTTTGGCGAAGGAAACGAATTCGCTGTGCTCTACATTGAGCTGGAGTAATCCATGTTCTGACTTTCTAAAGTCGAGCAATTGGTTGATTAGGTTTAATAGCCTTTTGGCATTGTTTTCAACCAGGATCATTTTGTTGCGAATGTCAGCATCAAGATTGAGATTGCTGAGGACTTCGGTGACCGGGCTTAAGATCAACGTGAGGGGGGTTCGGAATTCGTGGGAAATATTGGTGAAGAATGAAATCTTAGCCTCATTCAGATCGTGTTCTTTTTCTTTTTCAATTTCAGCAATCCGCAATTTGGCTTCCAGTCTGGCTTGTCTTGCAGACACATAATTGATAAGTACACCAATGCCAATGGCCATCAGGGCATAGAGGGAATACGCATACCAGGTTGCCCAGGGCGGAACCTCAACACCGATGCGTAAGCTTCGGATTTCACTCCAGTTTTGCCGGTCTCTACTGGCCCGGATTTGTACTTCATAATCGCCGGGATTGAGGCCGGTAAAGCTAATCTCGTTTCTTCCGCGGGTATTGATCCATTCATCCTGGAATCCGGGCATCCGGTATTGATAAACGACATTGTCGGTGCCCAGAAAGTCGTTGGCTGCAAAAAGCAAGGTTAGATGATTTTGTTTGTACCCCAGCTCCAGCTTATCAGTGTAGTTAATGTCTTTTCTTAACAGCACACGCCCACCCACATTATCGCCCACATTCAGGTTTGTGTTGTTGACAATGATATCCGTGAATACAATGTGCGGAGCGTTGGTATTCTCAGCCAGCATGTTAGGGTTAAACTGGATTACCCCGTTGTACCCTCCGAAATAGATATTCCCCTCATGGTCTTTGAAGGAAGAGCCGATATGGAAAGCTGTAACCATTACACCGCTTTCCCGGTCGTAATTCATAAAGGTTTTCTTGAAGGGATCCAGCCGGGTTAGCGAGGTGGTGGAGCTGATCCAGATATTTCCGTTATCATCTTCTTCGATTGCACAAATAAAATCACTGAACAATCCGCTTTGCGTATCATAAATGGCATTCAGGGAGAGCTTTTCCCCTTTTTGGTGCAGATCAATCAATCCGGCAGGGGTGGCGGCATAAATAGTTTCCCCTTTGATGAAGAGATCATTGATGATCACACTGGGCAGATTGCTGCTGATTAATTTTTTATGGCTGATAAAGCTCTGATCCTCGGGTTGATAGCGATTGATGCCAGAATATGTGGCGAGCCAGATATTGCCGGTTTCATCTTCAATGATTTTATTGATACGGTTGTTTTCCAGATAATACCGGCCCTTGCCGGATTCCGCATAGCGCTTCATCTGTTCCAGATTCGGATCGGAATCCAGGTTGGTTACTTTTAATCCGGTTTGTTGCGTTCCAATCCAGAGATTATTATGGCGGTCGAGGCATATTGCAGTTACCTTTTCATTGGGGAATTTATAAAGCGCCTGATTGAAATTTCGATCGCGAATGACGACCAGACCCTTGTTGGTGCCCACGAACAGGTATTTGCCTTTTTCTCTGATGACATTGATCCGGGTTTCCGGTACTGTGGCTAAAGAGGTGAAAATACCGTTGTTTTCCTGTACAAATAAGCCTTCGGCAAGCGTTCCCAGAAATAAATGATTGTCAGTGCCTTTATAGATTGCAATGGCATTATGGTCATTGGTGCCTCGAACCGGATTATTGGTGATGAAGTGAAAGCCTTTGTTGGGGTAGAGCATCAGTACCCCGCCATGGGCGGTTCCCAGCCAGGCGATTTCATTCTTGTCAATTTCAATATCCAGAATGAGAGAATTATTGATATTGTTGAAGGTGCTACCCTGGGGGTTCGTATTGATGTGCTGGAAGCGGGAAACAGAGGGGTCGCTGATAAAAAGCCCATCGCCCCAGCTGCCAAGCCAGATACGTTTTTTGCTGTCAATGGCGATGCTTTTCACAAATTTAGCCTGAAAAGAGAGGTGATGATCAACGAGCCGCTGCTCGGCCAGGTCATAGCTCAATAAGGCCGCCAGGTCTTTTGTATTACCCGCTATCCAGATTTTTCCCCGATATGTGTCTTCCACCAGTGTATTCATCCCATAAGGTAGCCGTATGCGGGTGAGTTGCTCATACTGGTGGCCCGACTTGACCAGTTCATATCCGGCAACAAACCACATGTTGTCGGCGGCGTCTTTGATAATCGACAGGATGGGAGTTTGAAAGAGGAAATGGTCGATGACTATTCTTTTGCGGGGGTCGATCACAAATACCCCATTGCTCCAGGTGCCCACCCAAATGAAACCACGGGCATCCTGATTGAGTGACATGACCCGCAGCTGGGTCTCACTTTTGAGGTTGAAAATGGGATTGAAATCTGTAATATGGTCATGACTGACATCCAGCATCGATAACCCTCCACTTTTGGTGCCGATCCAGATGTTATTATCCTTGTCTTTGAATAGGGTTTCAATATTTTCGTTTCTTAATTGGGGATATGTACTGCCCGGCCGGTACGTTTTAAAAGAATACCCATCGTACCGGGAAATACCGGCTTCCGTGGCGAAATATTTCAGGTTGTCGGCATCGCTAATCGTTTTGGAGACATAGTTACTGATCAGCCCGTCCTCAACAGTGATGACATCAATAACAAATTCTTCTGTTTTTTCATGGGTTAAAAGCTGTGCCATAGCAAGTTGAGCCGAACTGGTAACCGCCAGGAAAAAGAATACCCATGCTTTGAATTCAAACTTTAAATCAACCATTTTTCACCTATTGTCGTCTGTGTGATGCTGTTGCCATCCTTGTTCCCTTGTGGATTTTCAGTAGGGATCAACGTTGGCCAACCTATTACTGACGAAAAAACGTCGCGAAGAGAAAGTACCGTCAGCAGATGCCAAAATGCACAGATTTGGGAGCATAAACAATGCGAATCTGAACAATTTGGTTATGCTCAATACTAGAAACCCTTAATTAGGTGGAGCCTCCCGCGTTGTTTTGGTACGAATGCGATCTATTTCTGCTTGCAGTGATTTTACGACTTCCGCGTTATCCTTGGCAACATTGCTTTGTTCGGCTTTATCTGTACTCAGGTTAAAGAGTTGTGGGAAAAACTCGAATCCACCCTCTACACCTTTTTCATTCATGAAGGTTGGGATTTTCTTGGTACTGGAAAAGGGTTCGATGTATTTCCAGTCACCCTGCCTGATTTGCGTGGTAAAGGATTCCTCCAGGAAAAATTCGCTTCCTTGCTTTGTATGGTCAAGGAGGGCCTGCAGGTTGTTATCGCTATCAATGGCTTCATCATCAGCCAATTCCTGACCAGCCAATGCCGCCAGGGAGGCATAGAGGTCGATCTGGCTAATAGGGGTCTTACTGGCTCCTCGGGAAGTTTTTCCCGGCCAGTAAACGATCATAGGTACGCGTGTTCCGGCTTCGTAGGCGCTATACTTTCCGCCGCGGAAGGGACCGGAAGGTTGGTGGTTGCCCAGGAGTTCTTCGGCCTGGTCTTCATACCCGTCGTTCAGGACCGGGCCGTTATCACTGGTGAAAATAACCAGCGTGTTTTCAGCAAGGCCTTTTTCTTCCAGATAACGGATAATTTTTCCGGTAACCCAGTCCATTTGGGCGATAACATCACCCCGTGGCCCCATGGTGCTTTTGCCGACAAATTGCTTGTTGGGTAAGCGGGGAACATGAATGTCATGAAAGGCAAAATACAGGAAGAAGGGATTCTGCTTGGCGTTAGCAATAAACTTTTCGGCCTTTTCGGTCAGCACTTGGGGGAATTCCTCATCAACCCATAAGGCTGATTCACCCCCTTCCATATACCCGATGCGGCTGATCCCGTTGACGATGGTATTGCTGTGTTGCGGGTCTGCTTTTTGGCGCAGTAATTCCGGGTTGTCAATACCATTGGGGTAGCCGGTAAGTTTCATTTCATAATCTACTACAATTGGCTTGTCTGTTTTCGCCAGATTAGCCACGCGGTGATTTTCCAGGTAAACCGTGGGTACCCGGTCACCGGTTGCGGGCAGGATAAAGCTGTAATCAAATCCAATCTCCAGTGGCCCTGGCTTTACCTCCCCGTTCCAATCAATAGTACCGTTGCCAAGACCTAAGTGCCATTTCCCGACGACTCCTGTTTTGTAGCCTGCCTGCTTCAACATGCGGGGTAGGGTATAGCTTCCCGGTTCAATCAACAGGGGGGCATCACCAGGCAGAATGGCAGCCTTGTTGCGGAAAGCATAACGGCCGGTCAGCAAGGAATACCGGGAAGGGGTACAGGTAGAAGCAGTACTGTGGGCATCGGTAAATCGAATACCTTCGTTGGCCAGCCGATCCACATTTGGGGTGGTAACTCCCCGGGCACCATAACAGCTAAGATCACCAAAGCCCAAATCATCCACATAAAATACAATAATGTTGGGCCTTTTTTCCGGTATTTGTGTTGCTGACTTTTCACTGTTGGTTTGACAGGAGGGCGCAAGTAGACACAGGGCAAAAAGCACCAGCACTATTGCAACGGAGCCCTTCTGTGGAACTGAAGTCTGGGTAAAAATATTCATAGATTTGATTGATATTTGAAACATGTTAAAAATGCAACACCTGGTGGAAGTTTTGGGTGGTCGCAACGTTCAAACAGGGGGGTAATCTCTTCATTTTTCTGCGCTGGCGGTTTTTTCTGGTATAAAAGGAAATGAACTGGCTGACGATGGAAAAGATTGTTTGCTGCGGGGGACTGCTGGACTGGACCGCTCGTATCCCACCCGGGTTTGTCCTTACTTAGTGCCGAACTGGGGAGGTGTTTTTCAAGTACAGGAAATTGACAAGACAAGACAAGATGGAAGTACAGCGGCTTAATATGGACAATAGTTGGTTTTTCCACTTGGGGAGACTGCGTTTTTTGGTAGATCCCTGGCTGGAAGGAGAGGAGGTTGATTATTTCCGCTGGTTCAACACACAATGGCACCGAACCCCTCCACTGCCTTACGATCAAATACCCGATTATGACCTGGTCCTAATAACGCAAAAATACCCTGACCATTTCCACCAACAGACGCTTGCTCGCCTGAATCCGGCCAGGGTAATTGTGCCGGTGTCAATCGAAAAAAAAGTAAAGACCTTGCTGCCCAAGGCTGAGGTAATCGCCATGGGTGCGCGTCAACGGGTTTTTGAAACCCAGGGCGTGCGGTTTACCTGGTATCCATCTACCCGGCCACTGGGGCCAGTGTTCGATGCATGCTGTGTATCGGATGCCACGGAAGCGCTCTTCCTTGCTCCGCACGGCTACCAACCGAACAAGCGGTGGCTGGCTCCGGACCAGCCGGTAAAACTGCTGATTACGACCTTCAATGAATTAAAGCTGCCTTTCTTCCTTGGCGGGCGTATTGCCCCCGGCATCCGCGGACTGATGTCCCTCGGCGCCCGGCTTCATCCTGCATACCTGGTGGCCACGCACGATGAGGATAAACATGCCAAAGGATTGGTCATGAAGCTTGCTGCCGTTCAGTCGACTACGAAAGCAGACCTTGAAACCTATCCGTCGTTGCAAAACCGCATTTTAGAGATTGATCACTATCGTTGTGTTAAGCTTTAATCTGTACAAGAACTCCTGGACATGAAAAACAGGAAAGAGGACCTTCAGGGGGACGCAACCCCAAACGACTATTTTAGCCATCTAAAGGAATGTAGTGCTTAACCCTTTTTTGTACCTTTCCTATACTACTTAATTTACCTTGCGCTAGCTATGAAAAAAATTATCCTGGTCACCTGTTTTCTGGGACTGACATTGCTTGCTTTCGGCCAGATTCCTCGCCTGGTTGTACCCATTGGCAATACCAAAGCTATTTCCTCCACGGCGTTTTCCCCTGATGGCAAATACATCCTTTCTGGAAACGGCGATATGATGATCGGAGATTGCGTAGCTATCCTCTGGGACCGGCAGGGGCGCGAAATCCAGACTTTTAAAGGTCATACATCG
The DNA here is from genome assembly GCA_020636445.1 of Lewinellaceae bacterium. Lineage (GTDB taxonomy): Bacteria > Bacteroidota > Bacteroidia > Chitinophagales > Saprospiraceae > JACJXV01. The sequence continues at coordinate 40,753 of JACJXV010000016.1, forward strand.
GTGATCACGAAGGTGGCTTTTTTTCCGGATGGAAAGCGCGTGCTGACTGGGAGTTGGGATGGAACAGCTAAGGTGTGGGACTTACAGGGCAAAGTGCTGCAGACGTTTAAAAATACGGATAACATATCCGCCTTAGCCATTTCCCCCGATGGAAAGCTGATTCTGGTCGGGGATAATGATGGCGCTCGCTTGTGGGATTTGCAGGGCAAAGTGGTTCGCACCCTAGCGGGGGTAAAGGAAGTGCAGTCGGTAGCTTTTTCTGCGGACGGTACCCAATTGCTAACCAGTAATGGGGGCACCTCCCCCCTCCTCAAGTTGTGGTCCCTTCAGGGGCAGCTCATTCGATCTTTTGCACCAGGTAAAGAGGATACTGAAATCTACGGTGTTTTTTCACCAGATGGCAAACAGATCCTGAGTATAGGCTCTTATGCCATTGCCAAGTTATGGGATGTACAGGGTAACTTAATCCGGGAGTTGTTTGATAAGGGTTCCTTTGCTCCTTCCGCCTTCTGCTTTTCCCCGGATGGCAAAAAAGTCTTGCGGGGATTCAGGAATGGTGGGGTGATTTTATCGGATCTTCAGGGGGAGACCCTTTTTTCTTTACAGCGTGAGAGTTGGGTTAGAACCGTCCAGTTTTCTCCTGACGGACAGCATGTTCTCGTTGGTTGGGATGATGGAAAAATGGAGTTACTGGATTTGCAAGGACAGCCCACCCAAAACTTTCGTGGGCATACCTCTACTTCCATGGATATGGCTTATGCACCGGATGGACAGCATCTGCTGTTGGGTGGGAGCGACCATACAGCACGATTATGGGATCTCCAGCGACAGGAAATCAAATCCCTGCCGGGCCATGAGGAAAATTGGGTGGCTTCCGTTGCCTATTCCGCGGATGGACAGCAGATCCTGACCAAAGGGGGGCGGGATGCATTTCTGCGGAACGCAGCAGGTCAAACTATTCGAACTTATTCGGGCCCCAGGTTTGGCCTGAATAGGGCCGTATTTATTGCCGATGGACAAGTAATGGGGACCGGCGATAATTTTATCAAGGTTTGGAATGCCCAGGGAGTAGAAACGAAGAGTACGGAAGTTAACTTCAATACCTATCACCCGGAGGGTTTTGCCAAAAATGGCCAGTTTATGCTTACCTCCAATAATCAAGGGGGGATGCGCATGTTAGATCGTGAGGGTAAGGTATTGCACATGTTGAATAGTGATGCCGGGTCCATGAGAGCCTTTGGTATATTTCCCGATGATCAGCAAATAATTATCGTTGACAACACGAATAAGGCTACAATATGGAATGCCGAGGGACAAAAAATCCGCTCTTTCCAGGTTGCTGTTAAGATGTTGGAGCTGATAGGTGCCCGGTACTTAGCCATTTCTCCCGACGGACAAATGGTGGCTTCCATTGGCGATAACTACGTCATCAACCTTTGGGATTTACAGGGTCGGGTTTTGCAAACCTTTAAAGGGCACACCGGAATAATCAACACCCTGCGGTTTTCTCCTGACGGAAAGCAGTTGATGAGCAGTAGTATGGACACGACGGTTAAGCTTTGGGATACCCAAACGGGCAAAGAACTGGCCACCCTGCTGACGATAGACGCTACCGATTGGGTGGTGACCACGCCTTCGGGCTTGTTTGATGCCTCTCCGGGGGCCATGAACCTGATGTATTTCGTAGTGGGCCTGGAGGTCGTTGCACTGGAACAACTCAAGGAGCGCTACTACGAACCAGGGCTACTACCGCGACTGATGGGACTTAGTTCCGGCACTATCCGCGAAGTAAGTACCTTAACTGCAGCGCCGCTGTATCCGGAAATAAACGCTTCCATCGATAACGATCAACTTACCATTCAGCTCACTCCCCGTAGTGGAGGGTTGGGAAAACTCAGCTTCTTTATCAACGGGAAAGAGATGGCCGAAAATCTCAACACGGGAAGTAAAACATCCCTGACCGTTGATTTAAAGGCGTATGATAAATTCTATCTGCCCGGTTCGAATACGCTGACGATACGTGCCTATAACAGTGATAACTGGCTCAAGAGTCCGGCCTATGATCTCGACTATGCCGGGCCCGCCGCCAGCAAAGGTACCGGAACGGGCAGTACCCCATCAACACCAACAACAAACATTCCCAAGCCCCACCTGTACGCGATCGTCGTGGGCACTTCCGACTACAGTGGCACTCAACTAGACCTGCGTTTTCCCGACCATGATGCTACAACTATTTCCCAGGCCCTGAGCAGCGCCGGGAAAGCCCTTTTTGAGGACCGGGTACATGTGAAACTACTGACGACCGATAGTAAAACACCCACCGGAATTGCTTCCAAGACGAATATCGCCGCAGCCTTTACTGAGTTTGCCGGGCTGGCGAAACCTACTGATGTGCTCGTTATCTATTTTTCGGGGCATGGGATTAGCTATGGCAATGCAGAGCAAAGTCAGTTTTACTACCTGACCAAGGATATCGCCAGTGCTGATCTTTCAGATCCGGAGGTACGGAAAAAAGCTACGGTTTCCTCTGAAGACCTGACAGCCTGGTTGACGGCTATCACCGCTCAGAAACAGGTGATGATTTTCGATGCTTGTAACTCAGGAAAGGTTGTGGATGCATTCTCAGGTATTGGCGCTCGCTCCCTGAACTCCACTCAAATCCGGGCGCTGGATCGCATGAAAGACCGTACGGGTATGTTCATCCTGACGGGCGCTGCTGCCGATAAGGTGAGTTTTGAAGCGAGTCAGTATGGTCAGGGGTTGCTCACTTACAGCCTGCTGCAGGGAATGAGTGGCCTGGCCCTTACCTCCGATAAACGGGTAGATGTTATGACGCTCATGCAGTATGCGCGCGATCAGGTTCCTGAGCTTGCCAAAGGCATTCGGCAGGTGCAAATCCCCGTGGTGGCTTTTCCTGCTAATGGGGGCAGTTTTGACATTGGCATAGTCAATGCCGGGGTGAAAATTCCACTGGCCCAGGTTAAGCCGGTGTTTATTCGCAATGTATTTCAGGACGAGGATACCTTCGATGATGTGCTGGGCCTGACCAATGCCCTGGCGGGTTATTTTGAGGAAATTACTACCCGCGGGGCCCAGGCGGATATGATCTATGTTGATGTTAGCGAGTATGAAAATGCTTACTCTATCAAAGGGCGATATACCCTCAAAGGCGATGTGGTGACGGTGAGGGGCCGCTTATTTCAGGGTACTACCTCGAAGGGCGAATTTACCCTGACCGGCAAGAAAAGCCAACTTTCAGCCCTGGTTGCTGCCATTGTTGATAAGGTATCAGAAATGTTGTAAGCTTCCTGCTTGGCTGCGGTTGCCCCTCAAGCTAAAACCCGTGGCCAAGCAGGTGCCGCTGCAGGGTTGGGGTTTGCTTTTTATTCACTTATCCTAGCTTTGGTAGGTGAGTTTGCTCCTGAGTTGCAGGACTCATTTCCTATTGCTGATTTGCTAAAACTGCGTTAGTGCTTCCTTTGCCGTTTCCACTGGTAGGCGACAGGCCTTGTTCTTACAAACGTAGATCAGCGTCTGTCCTTCCTGTAATTTATGCTCCAGCAAAGCGAGTTTTCCTTCAGTAGCGCCCCCCAGGAATAAGGCATGTGGCCGGTATGTCGCCTGAAGCTCACGGCGCCTGGCATCCCACTGTGGCCCCACAATGGCTACTTCATGAACAGGAATGGTTTCTTTCAGGTACAACCCCAGCCAGTGTGAAAAATAGGTGGGGTCCTGGCGGAAGCTCGACTGTCCCAGGACTTCGGTAAGCATATTATGGGAACGCTCCAGATAATCTTTGCGGTAAAGTAGCGTGCCTAATTCCCAGAAAGCCTGGGCTAAGACTGCGTTGGCAGAAGGAATGACATTGTCTTCAGTTTCTTTAGGTCGGATTAATAGTTGGGGATCCAAATCAGAAGTGGTAAAGAGCAAGGATGATTTCTCATCAGCAAAATGGGCCAGGGAATAGTCTGCCAGCAGCTGGGCACGGCGCAACCATTGCGCATCAAAACTAATCTGGTAAAGGGCGATAAAAGCCTGGGTGGTGTGCGCATAATCATCCAGAAAGCCATTGATACGCCGTTGTCCATTCGGGTAGGTTCGCCATAGCTGCCCTTCGGGACTCATTAAACGAGTAGCCAGGAACTGGCCCATTTGCAAGGCTTTTTGGCGCAGGGACTCTTTGCCCAGACTGCGGTAAGCTTCGCAGTACCCCTGGATGGCCAGTGCATTCCAGGACGTGATCAATTTTTCATCGCGCGGGGGAGGGGAGCGTTTGCTACGGGCAGCAAGTAACTTTTGCCGAACATAATCCGGGGGGTCTCCTGAACCAGCTTTGCGCGTAAGCACCTGACGATCAGAATCCAACGTGACCAGCTGAAAGTAATTTTGGAAGTGCTTCTGCACGCTGTCATCCTGCCCGAGGGCTTGCTTGATTTCGGATGTCGTCCAGGTATAGTACCGGCCTTCCTCCCCTTCACTATCCGCATCAAGGGATGCATAGAACAGTCCGTCCGGATGTTGGAGGGAAGTTTCCAGGAAGGTCATAATCGCTTCCATGATTTGGCGGTAACGTGGTTTATTGGTAGCCCGGTAGGCCTGCGCATACAAACCGAGGAGCTGGGCATTGTCGTAAAGCATTTTCTCAAAATGAGGAATGGCCCATTTTTCATCGACGGTATACCGGGCAAAGCCACCGCCCAGTTGATCGTAAATGCCGCCATTGGCCATGGCATCAAGTTGAGTGGTTACTGCCTTGAGAGCTACAGAGTCCTTATCCCCAAAACTGTACTGGAGGAGAAACTGAGCCAGGCCCGGCAGCGGGAATTTAGGTGCTCCCTGACGGCCTCCCCACTGCTCATCAGCGGTGCTGAGTAATTGATCTATAGCAGTTCCGAGTAAGGCCTCGGGTAGTTTAGGTACTTCCTTACCCGGCAGGCTTTTGGTAGTGGCCAGTTGTAATCCTTGCGCCAGACGAGCGGCATAATTCACTAATTGGTTAGGCTCTTTTTCGTAAGTTTCCTGAAAATAGGTGAGGATCTCTTGCCAGTTTTTGCGCGGGTAATAAGTTCCTGCCCATATCGGGCGCCCATCAGGTAGTGCAAAAACGTTGAGGGGCCAGCCGCATCCGCCACCGTTGGTGAGCTGGCAGGCCGTCAGATAAACATCATCGAGGTCGGGACGCTCCTCCCGGTCTACTTTAATACTGACAAAATGGGCATTCATCTGGCGGGCTACTGCGGTGTCGGAAAAGGTTTCTTTTTCCATGACATGACACCAATGACAGGCCGTATAGCCAATGCTGATCACCAATAGTTTATTTTCCCGTTTAGCTTTGGCCAGGGCTTCTTCGCCCCAGGGATACCAGTCGACGGGGTTGCGGGCATGTAGTTGTAAATAAGGACTGGGTTCGTTGGCCAGGTGGTTTTCAGGAGTTGTACGTCGGCATCCTGCCAAAGAAAGAACTATAAAACCCCAGCAAACAGGTATCAGGATGCGCATCCTCGCTTATTTATTGGCATTAATGAAGGCCCAGTGCGCTCCATTTTTGTCCAGAAAATCAAGATAATGCCCCGAGGGGATGATAGTCAATCCCCGGGGGGAGCGATTGTACAGATAGGCCCAGCAGCTATACATTTCGTCATCGATCCAGACGGGAATTTGCTCGCGCCGGTATTCGTTATTTGGGTGGCCATTAGGTTCCATCATTTCATAGGTATCCAGTATTGGCCAGACATCCGTTGGATTATCCAGTGTCATAACTTGCCCATAAACCCAGGTAGTCGCTTCGGGGGTGTGAACCAGGCCGGGGTATTGCCCAAGGTCGTATAACTGCCCTGTTGTGCGGCCTTCACCAAGCAGTTGTCCTTGAGATTTTAGAAATGCAGTGATACTCGATTCAATGCTTTGCAGCAGGGTTCCGTAAACGAAAAGGTATTCCATATGCGTGCCGTTTTCACAATAAATATAAGGTATCCCGCGGTTTCATGCCTGGAATAATTAGGGTGATCAAGTTCAGTATTGCCTTTGATGGATATCATGGCATCGTTGAGCAACCAGCGACAATTTGGGGGCAGCGTTGGGGGCGCAATATGAATCTCGCCCGGCATTCCTAATAAACTCAAAAAGTATGTTCAGGTATATTTTGCTGGCTATTATCATTATTCACGGATTGATTCATTTACTGGGCCCGGCCAAAGCTTTTCATTGGGCTGAGGTAACCCAGCTGACGCAACCAATTTCCCGCCTGCAGGGCTGGGGCTGGTTGCTGGTAACGGTACTATTTGCCGGGGTGGGTATTTTGTATCTGCAGCATAATACTACCTGGTTTTGGTGGGCTATTCCGGCAATTGTGGTGTCTCAGGGGCTTATTTTCCAGACCTGGCAGGACGCTCGATTTGGGACAATAGCTAATGTGCTGATCGGCCTGGGTGCTCTGCTGGCCTGGGCCTCGTGGTCTTTTGAACAGGAATTCAGAGCTGATGTGCGGGCTGCCTTTGCAGAACAGGCAGTATTACCTGCACCAGACTTGCTTACCGAAGCAGATTTAGCGCCCCTGCCGGAGCCAGTACAACGTTATCTGCGCTACACGGGCTGTGTCAATAAACCTAAAGTGCAAAACTTTAAAGTGGTCTTTTCCGGGGAAATGCGCAGTAAGTCCATGGATTGGTTCTCCTTTACCAGTGAACAGTACAACTTCATCAGCGGCGACCCTAAGCGGTTGTTTTTTATGAAGGGTAAAATTAAAGGATTGCTCACCCCGGGATATCATGCTTACCAAAATGGCCAGGCATCTATGCTGATTAAAGCGCTGGGACTAATTCCGGTAGTCAAGTTGGGAACTGCAGAGCTGTTTCCTGCCGAGACGGTGACGGTATTCAATGATATGTGTCTGTTAGCTCCAGCCACCTTAATTGATTCGCGCATTCAGTGGAAACCCATTGATTCACTGTCAGCACAAGCCGTTTTTACCAATGGCAATACATCTATTTCGGCGATCTTGTATTTTAATGAGGCTGGGGCACTGGTTGATTTTGGCTCTGATGACCGGTATGATGTGAACGCCAGCCAAAAATTCCACTTTACTACCCCCGTAGATCCCAACTATGCGGAGTTCCAGGGATACCGATTACTGAAATCAGGAGAAGCGGTTTGGCATTATCCGGAGGGGCCATTTACTTATGGGAAATTTCAACTAAAGGTTGTGGCCTATAACGTAAAGGAATAAGGACTATTTCTTTTCGAGGCATCAGCCCGCCTACGCCTAGCTTGTTCGCCTATGGCGGGCTACGGTGGGTAACCCTCCTGCACCGAAGGTTCCGGCGGGTAAAAAAATGCTCAACGGTCAACGTTATTCAGTCCAAGTCAATATCTAACATCCAATTTCCGGTTTCTAATCACGAGTGTACGGAACACCTCCAAATTCATTGTTATTCAATATGTTGTGGGCCGTATTTGGCCAGGAGTTAACTTCCTAACAATATTTCTCCTTTTTTTCTTGACAAAAAAAGGAGCAAAAAAGTCAAGGCCGGAAGCGCCAGGGCTAAAATGGACCGACGCTTGAAGGAAGGTTTGAGTCCTTCAGGAAGATATCGGTTTGAGGCACTCCGCTGCCGGAAAAAAACTCGCCCTAGCTCCAATGATTTCACTTAACCCATTGCGATTACCGACCACAGGGTATTACCACAACCATCCACTTTGGCTCAAACAGTTTTTTTACCCGCCTCTGGAGGGCCGGCGGCCGCTGCGTTCGCAGAACAAGAAACTTAAGGGCCGGTCCATTTTTTAACGCCCTGCCGCTTAATGTTTACCCGCCTATGGAGGGCCGAAAAAGATGTTCCTTTCCCAACACTTCGCGTTATGTATATCTTCACTAGTGTCCGGTTAAGAAAAAAAGATATAGCTAGAAGCCCAAAGAAATAAGGCGTTCCGAGCGATTTTGCTCAGGAACGATTTGAATTGGTTCGGGCAACGTGCCTTTCTCAAAAGAGAGGAAGGATGAATGCAGGCAAATATGTCTTCGCCCAGATCATCGCCTTGGTTAATCCCAAGGAATTTGCCAAGTGTGTTAAGCGCTATCAAGGTGATTATCGAGCTAGAACCCTCAAATGTTGGCAACAATTTTTAGGTCTTAGCTTCGGTCAACTCACCCAGCGAGAAAGTTTGCGTGACCTGGTAAGTTGTCTGGAAGCACATCAATCCAAACTTTATCACTTGGGATTTTCTCAAGGCATCAGTCGAACAACATTGGCTGATGCGAATGAAAAACGAGATTGGCGCATCTATGCAGACTTTGCGCAGGTGTTGATTACTCAAGCACGCTTGGCCAATCCAGCACTAAGTTTAGAAGGTTTGTCATTCGATAACCAGATTTATGCCCTGGATTCCAGCACTATTGACTTATGCTTAGAAGTCTTTTGGTGGGCAAAATTCAGAAAGCATAAAGCGGCAATCAAATTACACACCTTACTGGATATCCGTTGCCAAATTCCTTGTTTTGTGCACATTACCGATGGCCTCTCCCATGATGTCAATGTGCTGGATATCCTCGACTTTGAGGCTGATGCCTTTTATGTCATGGATCGAGGCTATGTAGATTGGGCTCGTTTGCACCGAATCAACCAAGCCAGAGCTTTTTTTGTCACACGGGCCAAAAGTAATTTTGCTGCTCGACGGCTTTATTCCAAAGCGGTTGACAAGCAAAGCGGCCTAGGATGTGACCAAACCATTTGCTTGAAAAATTACCAAGCAGCTAAAGACTACCCTTCAAAGTTACGCCGAGTAAAATACTATGACCAAGAAAACGATAAAACCCTAGTATTTTTAAGCAACAACTTTGAGGTGACAGCCATGGAGATAGCTTTACTGTACAAAAATCGCTGGCAGATCGAGCTTTTTTTTAAATGGATTAAGCAGCATCTGCGCATCAAAGTCTTTTGGGGTGAAAGTGCCAATGCAGTCAAAACTCAAATTTGGGTCGCGGTTTGCACCTTCATCTTGGTGAAAATTTTGAAGGATAAACTTCAAATTCTACAAAGTATGAATGAAATATTACAAATTTTGAGTGTCTCGGTTTTTGATAAAACGCCTGTAAATCAGCTATTTACAAAAACAGAGTTACAAAAACCAAATACACAATTTCCTAACCAACTGAATTTGTTCGACTTATAGCCGGACACTAGTGGTATATCTTTCCTGTATTGGACTCCTTTAAGGATTAATAATGACTAATTTTTCCATTATCAAGACTTAAGAGCATCTTTCGTCCAATCCTGGTTTCCAATTTCCCCTATCCCAACCAGTATGAATCAGTGCTCTCCAAAATTCTTTTCTCCGGCCACAACGGCCAGGGGCAGGCGATTTTGCTGAGGAGGCAAGGGACAGGTAGCGTACTTCGTGAAGGCGCAAGGGGGATTGATGGCTCGATTGAAATCAAGTACGGTGTATCCATCGGGGCCTGGAGCTGCCGCATAGAGAAACCGTCCGGAAGCATAGGTGGTTTCTCCATTGGTTTCATCTGCAAAAAGGATGAATAGCTCATCCGCTTCCCAGACGACGTCCAACTGGTAGGTTTTTCCCTGCAGGTCGAAAATCAGATAACCCGGTGAGGTTTCCAGGGACGTCATCCCCAGCACGTTGGTAATGGGGATTTTGTGTTCTTCGGTGGCAGCAATTAAGCGGGCTTTTACCCGCCAGGTGGTATCGGGTGGGTAGCGATCAATTCCATGAAAAGCTTTTACTGCCGGATGTTCCAAATCGCGCAGGCGAACCCCAAAGCGGTCGCCACGCCGAATGATAAACCACCGCAGGGATTGATGAGCCAGGACTACCGGAGTTCCATTTTCCCCACTGGGGTAGAGGCGTTTTTCGCTTATATCGATCCCTTCGTACTGGATGGAAACCCCGTCAGCGGCGGTAAAGTTGACCGCTTCGTCTGCCAGGTGGAAGGTTCCCAGAAAAGCAGCTCCCTTGGGGAATACCACATCATTAGTTGGATCACTGCCCACTGTATTGATGCCTGGTTTTAGCCAGAGTAATCCGGCCAGGTTTAACCAACCGGTTTCACTCCGCAGGGCATCTTCCCGCTGTTGAATCCATTCCTGCGTAGCTGCGGTATAGGTGTTTTGTCCAGTGACCGTATATGGTAATAGCCAACTGGCCACCAGGAGCAGGGTAATTCCAGGCAAGGTGCGCATCGCTAGATTTTTCTTCAAAATAAGTGTTTTTCAGAAAATGAATGACCTTTCCCATTTGATCACTGATATTGCTGGAACTGAAGGTGGTGAGGAACAGTCCCTGCCGGCCAAAACTCTTCCCATAATTCAGGAAGGATGTGCCTTTTTAAAGATACTTTGTACTTTTCCGGTTATTATTGCATGACCTTTTGCTAACCCAATCTGCCTCTTGTCCAGCTATGATCAACTTTTCTTTTGTCAAAAAACTCCGTTGGTGGCATTATGCTGTTTTTCCAGCAAGCATTGCCTTTTTTCCCCTGACATCAACGGATTGGGACCTTCCAGAGGAAACCTTGACCACTCGAGTAGTTGCTCAACAGCCCCTTTCTCAGGTAACAGATTCCCTTACCGCTGCAGAAAGACCCAATATCATTATCCTTATGGCCGATGACCTGGGTAAAACGGATATATCCTGGTATGGTAGTCCACATCTCCAAACACCTAATATTGATAGTATTGGTCGTCGTGGGGTAACCTTTACGGAGGGGTATGTCAGTTCTCCAATCTGTGCACCTTCCCGCGCCTCCTTACTTACCGGGCGTTACCAGCAGCGGTTTGGCTTTGAGTACCAACCACACGACCGTTACCCGCACAACTTGCTGGAATATGCCGTGTATCAGTATTTCCTCGATGACGATGAGTGGAATGTAACTCCTCAGTTTCGTTTTCCCAACCAAGATGCCATTCGCCGCCAAGGATTACCACCGGGAGAGCTAACGCTGGCAGAAGCTTTGCAACAGCAAGGATATTACACCGGTATTCTGGGTAAATGGCACTTGGGAGAAGGGAAAACGAGTCGGCCTAACGCCCGGGGGTTTGCGTACCAGTTTGGGTTTTATGAAGCCTTTTCCCTTTACTATCCCGACCTCAGTGATACCAAAATCGTTAACCAGCAGTTGACAGATTTCTCAGATCCCTACATCTGGAAAAAGGGCCGTCAGGGTAGTTGTGCGATTCGCCGCAATGATGTAGTCATTGCCGACACCGCCTATCTTACGGATCGGATCGCCCAGGAAGCTTCCCAGTTCATTCGACAACATCGCGATGAGCCCTTTTTCCTCTATGTACCTTTTTCTGCTCCGCATACCCCATTCCAGGCGCCCAAGGCTTACGTTGACCGGTTTGCTGCAGAGCCAGACCCTGTAAAGCGAATCTATTACGCCATGATTGCTGCCCTCGATGACGGGGTGGGGGAGATCATGGCTACCCTGCGCGAAGAAGGTTTGTCTGACAACACTATTGTTTGGTTTCTGAGTGACAACGGCGGAGCTACTTATACGCTGGCTACCGATAATGCACCGCTTAAGGGTGGAAAATTTACTCATTTTGAGGGGGGCATCAATGTGCCCTTCATGGTGCAATGGCCCGGGCATCTGCCTGCGGGAGTTACCTACCGTGAACCTGTGATGGCTTTTGATATTTTCACGACTACTCTTGCAGTTACGGGCACTCCAGTGCCCAAAACAAATCCTTTGGATGGGGTTAACTTACTTCCCTTTTTGCAGGAGGACACTACGGCAGTTCCCCACCCGACCCTTTATTGGCGCTCGGATATGGCCTGGGCAATCCGCCAGGGCTCCTGGAAGCTTATTGGCGATGATCGCAGTGGCGCAAGGGCCCTATACCAACTGGATACGGACAAAGAAGAACGACATAATCGCTACCAGGGGCACCCGGAGGTGGTGGCCAACCTTTTGGAAACCTACGCCCAGTGGAATGCTACCCTGGCGAAACCCCGGTGGCCGCGGGTAATGGATTTTCGCTACGCCACCGATGCCGGTACATTTTGGTTTCCCCTATAAATTCAATTCTATGCCAAAACAAGATGCCAGGGATTACCTTTTTTGTTCGGCACGTCTGGGATTTCGGGCATGGCGGGAAACGGATTTAGATGCATTGACGGCCCTGAATGCCGACCCGGAGGTCATGCGTTTTTTCCCGGGCACGCTTACCCGGGAGGAAAGTGCAGGATTCCTGCACCGGATGATGGCCAGCCAGGAAGAAGATGGTTTTTGTTACTTCGCTGCCGAATTGCGGACAACAGGAACCTGGGTAGGATTTATTGGGTTACTCAGGCAAACCTATCCGGCACCTTTTACGCCTTGTGTTGATATAGGCTGGAGATTGTTGCCTGCTGCCTGGGGGCAGGGATTAGCTACCGAGGGGGCCTCCACCTGCCTGACTTATGGATTTAAAGAATTAGGGCTACCGGAAATCGTAGCTGTAACGCCACAGCTTAATCAGCCCTCTATTCGGGTAATGGAGAAGAGCGGAATGCGCTATTGGCTCACTTTTGACCACCCAAAAATAGCTGTGGACTCCCCCCTGCGGACTTGTGTTGTTTACCGCTCAATTCAGGGATAGAGATCTGTCAAAGTTGGAATAGTTGTATTCTGTTTCGCCGAAAAGGAACTACTGCCAATTTCTAATTTCCAATTTTTACCCGCCGAAATTTTAGTGCAGGCGGGTCCTTCGCAAGGCGAAGCCCGCCATAGGCGGACAAGCTTAGCGTAGGCTGGTCTTCCTTCGCCCGCCGAAACTTTAGTGCAGGCGGGACTCTTCACCAAATCACCATCGCAATCCAGCAGCTTTAAACTTGGCATTAGTTACCCCGAAACAGCACGCCGGTACTGGGAGTTTCCTTGACCTCCACACAGGTGAGCAGGGGGATCTGAGGTTTCACCTGATCCCAAATCCAGCTGGCAATCATTTCCGCAGTGGGGTTTTCCAGCCCTTCAATATCATTGAGGCAGCGGTGGTCCAGCCGGTCTTCAAGGTCTTTCCAGACGCTTTTGAGGTCGCCAAAATCCATTACCCAGCCCAGCTTGGGGTCAATCGGGCCGGTAACGGTGAAGCGCACGTAATAGGTATGTCCGTGCATCCGGGCACACTTGTGATCCGCCGGCACATTGGGGAGGAAATGGGCGGCATCAAAACTAAACTCTTTGTAAATATCTACTACAGCCATGGTAGGTCCTGCGTTTACTGACCGCAAGTATACGCTTTCAACAGGGAAAGGGCAATCCTACCTTCACTTTTTTCCGGCATCACCTCCCCATTGGTAGAGAAGTTGTAAGGTCAGCTGGGTTCTTCGGCCACCGGGGATGGCGTCGGGGCCCGAGCCAATTTCCGATTGGTTTAGCCAAAGAGTTTGGGCAACACGACCTTCTATTGTAAAAGCGGCAGCCGGGCGGTAACGCACCCGCGTATACCATCGCCACCCCCGATGGTAATAAGGAAGTATGCTGAATGCTTGTAAAACCTGGCTTTCATAGTGGTAAAAGCGTACGTTGTATCCTGGCGAATGGGTGTAGGCAATGCGGATTGCCCCGGAAAATGGTCCTACCATGGGCTGGTAAAGAAGGTCCTGCACCAGGGAATAGCCGGCTTGCCGGGAATTTCCCTCCTGATACTGGCCCCAGTCGAAGCGACAACGCCATTCCCAGTGTTTCGACCAGTGGTATTCGAGGTGCCAACGCAGTTGTTGGCGTTGGGTCAGGATAATGATTGGCTGATATTTACCTGGCGGTATTTGGGTCATTTCTTCCGTTTTTACCCGCCATTCGAGATAGGTCAGGTAGTGGTGTCGCCGTTGGGTGGTCAGGCGGAAGCGGGATTCCCAGCCCCGGGTGGGTGCCTGCACCTGATAGCGAAGCCAGGGGTGGTGGTAGACATCCAGGTACCCCTGCCACTCCCAGGAACGCCCCCAGCGACCTACCAGGGCCAAATACAGGCCGGTTTCATTACGGGCCTGGCTTCCCTCCTCAAAGGGATCTGCCCGAAGTGCCTGATATTTCGGTGAATAATGCCGAAATACCATACTCAGGTCCATTTGGGGGTGGAGTGTCAGCAGGGCTCCTGCCAAATGAGCTCCGGCACCATTGTCACTCCAGGCACTTTCCCCGAACGCATGAATTTGCCGCCATTGCCAGGAATAATCGATACTGAACCCAGTGAGCCGCTGTCCCCGAAAATAAAACTGATTATAGAGGGCAGGGGTAGGGTCGAGGGGCCAGCGCAAACGCTCGGTCAGTGCCTGGACACCCACCTGTCCCTGGCGTACGGTATGACTAACTCGTAAACCCATGGTTTGACGCGGAAGCACTCCTTTGCGCGCTATTTCCAGGGGCGTCCGGTGAAAACCGTCCAGCAGCAGGGAACTAGCGGCACGTTGCCCCTCGGAATCGTCCACCAGGCGGGCATCTTCACGCAGCTGTGAGTAAAATACATGCAAATGCCAGGCAGCATTCCAGGTCCAGGTAAGGGCTGCTCCACGCAGGTATCCCCCTTCGGTAGCGGAGCGATGGGGGCGAAAAATGCGGGTAGGCCGCTTGACTTGCATCACCTGACCACTTTTCCCGACCCGGCTTCCTGCTCCGAGTAATACTCCCTGGCCAAAACTGGCGGTGAAATCGCCCAGTAAAAGCAAGGGAATCCGGCGGGAAAGATGTTGCCATTGCAGGTGGGCGGAGTAGTAATCGAATCCTTGGGGATTACTGCCGCGAAAGAAAGCCTCTCCCCGGTCCTTTTCGGCAGTTAATCCCCAGCTTAGTTTTTGGTAATAGCTTCCTTGCCAGCGCACTAAGACCTGATCGGGGTTTCCCGCCAGCGGATTGCCAGGAGTATTTGCTCCGGGTTCCAGGTAGCGCGACCAACGCAGCAATACTTGATGCCGACTGTTGCGAAGCATACTTCCAAGTGCGGGGGTTGTGGATGAGGCATCGCGATCCAGCGTGACATAGGGCAGGAGCCGCTGGATGCTCAGGGAATCGAAGCCTGGAATGGCCTGAAGTTCGTACAAGGAGAGGAGGGGACCGGTAGCCCGAATGTGTTGTTGTAACCGAAATAACTGGCTCGTGGTCAGGATTGGTAATTCAGTCAGGAGGCTGAGGTCGGACTGATTCAGGTTGATCGGGTGTCGTTGCAATTCGAGCAGCGCGTCCCACCAGCTGGGATAGTCGCCCTCCAATTCCTGGAATTGATCGAGTGCAGGTAAGGTATATTCCCACGCTGGCGTTTGCGAAGTGGGGGGTTGGGGTCGACCAACAAAAAACGAGCATACCCCAAAAAGTGTTAGGGTCCAACGGGAGGCAACCCTGGAGAAGGGAATCATAGCTATCCGGTTGTGAAAGTTGACAGCCCCTTTCGGTGAAAAACAACCTTGGATCCGGGTAGTAATAGTGGGTAAAAATGAGCAGGTATCTCCAGGTTAAAAATACGGCAAAATAATGTTATTGTCCAGGGGCTTTCGGGTTAAAATTACAGGAGAAGTTCATTTGTTCATGAAATTGACAATTAAGATGCACTCTTCTTCTGCGTTTGCCAGGAGATGCTCAGTACAAATAAACTATTTTAATAGTAAGATTTTCAGTGTTTTGTGATTGAATAGTGCTTGGTGACGACAACAATGCTTCGGAAAAATAAGTGTCATGAGCCCCTTGTGCTGAATAATTTTACGAGCAGAAACCAGGAATTATTTCTGGAACACTTCTCCTGCCAAACAGACCCCCTCGCGAACAAAAAAAGATTTCAGTGGTATAGCAACGATCTATACGCCAGCGATAGGGGAAACACGACAGGAGAGGAGAAACAGGAAGATCATTATTAACGAAAAACTACCAGCTCATGAAGAAAATTGAAGCTATCGTAAGGCTTTCCCGCTTCGACAAAATTCGCGATGCTCTGGCCCAGATAGGTGTGAACTTCTTCACCTTACAGGATGTCAAAGGATTCGGGTTACAGAAGGGCGAAAAGCTCATTTACCGCGGCAGCGTGTATGACGCTGATTACATTGCCCGGCTGCAGATTGATATTTTAACCACCGACGATATGGTGGAAGACATCGTAGAGACAATCCTGGCATCGGGTAAAACCGGTGAAGTAGGGGATGGGAAAATCATTGTCTATGATGTAGAACGCGTTGTGCGGATCCGCACTGCTGAAACAGGTGCCGAAGCCCTGTAAGTCCCTTTTGGGAAGTCCAACCAAGTTGCCAAGTTATTATGCCACGTTTGCTGTCTGCCGAATTTTTGAGCAGACTCATTTTAAACATCACAAAAGAGATTGACCAATGAACGAAGCTTTATTTACTGCAAATAACCTTTGGCTTCTTGTTTCCACGATACTCGTTTTTATCATGCACCTGGGTTTTGCAACGCTGGAAGCGGGATTTGTCCAAAAGAAGAACGTCGTTAACATTCTTTTCAAGAATACGATGATTGTGGCCATTGGGCTATTAACCTATGCCATTATCGGGTTCAACCTGATGTATCCCGGCATGAATGAAGGAGGACTCTTTGGATTTAGCGGCTTTGGCCTGAGTTTGCCGGAAGGAGATCCCATTGATTACGCCAGTGGCAATTATACCTACTGGACTGATTTTATCTTCCAGGGGATGTTTGCGGCTACCTGTGCAACGATTGTTTCTGGCGCTGTGGCTGAGCGGATCAAGCTTGGGCCATTTTTGATTTTTTCGGCGCTGTTTGTCGCTATTTGCTACCCAATTACCGGTTTCTGGAACTGGGGTGGTGGCTGGTTGAAGGCAGCTGGTTTTTACGACTTTGCCGGTTCGACCATGGTTCATGCTGCTGGCGGTTTTGCAGCCCTGGCTGCGGTACTGGTCTTAGGTCCACGTCGGGGTAAGTATACCGAATCTGGTATCAGACCTATTCCCGGCCACAGTATGCCGCTGGCTACCATCGGGGTGTTTCTGCTGTGGTTTGGCTGGTATGGGTTTAACGGTGGTTCGGTGTTATCGGCTGACCCCATGGGTGTATCGCTGGTATTCGTAACGACCACACTGGCTGCGGCTGCCGGAGCTGTTGCGGCTTTCTTTGCCTCGTATGTCCTCTTTAAATCTCATGATTTATCGATGGTCCTCAACGGCATTCTGGGCGGTTTGGTAGGGATTACGGCCGGAGCGGACCAAATGGGCCCCATGGCAGCTATTTTGATTGGCGGTATTGCCGGGTTAATTATTCCTTTCTCGGTTGTTTTCTTTGACCGTTTAAAAATTGACGATCCGGTTGGAGCGACGACCGTTCACCTGATTTGCGGGGTTTGGGGCACGCTTGCTGTCGGCTTATTTGGCGCTAAAGCAGGTCTAACTCAGGTTTTAGTACAGTTATTGGGCGTTGGCTCAATCGGCTTGTTTTCCTTTGCGGCAGCCTTCGGCATTATGTATGTCCTCAAGGTTACCGTAGGAATCAGGGTAAGTGAAGAAGAAGAAATTAAAGGGCTGGATATGGGTGAACACGAAATGTCGGCTTATGCTGATTCCCCTCATTCTGACCAGCTTTCGCTTTCTGTTCACTAAACAGGAAGTGGCATAAAAAAAGCTCCCGGCCACAAGGGTCGGGAGCAGGTTAAGAAAACGGTGACCCATTTTCTTACAAGGCACAACAAATATACAGGTTCAGTGGCATATTCTCCAAAGGAATTTGTAACCGGATCAGGATCACCGTTGCCTTAACTCTTTTCCCTCCGGGGAAAGCTTCGGCAATGCTGCTCATGGGTTGTCAGTCCATGAAAGCACCGAAGGTGAAATCCTTTTCCGTAAACAAACAAATTCATTAGCGATGAGAATGATGTCCAAATCCTTAGGATTGGTCCTAACACCTGTATGCTTGTTCATGACCATCACCCTGGCAACGGCACAGGGTAGCACGGAATCCGCAACCACGGAAACGCCGGCATCGGCTCCACTGCCAGCTGAAGAAACAGCAGCAACGCCATTTGAAATTTCGGGATTTATCGATGGCTATTATCAGCACAGTTTCGACAAATCGCCATTTCCTACCAGCTTCACGCCTGATTTACAGTCGTTTGCTCTCGGGATGGCGAATGTGGTCTTTTCCAAAGAAGGGAAAGTCGGATTTGTAGCTGATTTGGCTTTTGGTCCTCGCGCTGAAGCTGCCAATGGCTATGCGGGCACCTCGTTGTCATTGATCAAACAACTATACGTGACTTACTCCCCTACGAGTAGCCTGACGCTTACCCTGGGAAATTTTAGTACGCACGTGGGGTATGAATTGATCGACTCTCCGGCGAACATTAACTATAGTACCTCTTATATGTTTTCCAACGGTCCTTTCTTTCACACCGGGCTCAAGGCGAACCTAAGTATGGGTGAGAACTTTGGTCTGATGTTAGGGGTGTTTAACGACACGGATACCAAAATTGACGAGGTTGCTGGTAAACACGTTGGTGCACAACTGTCCTATTCGGCCGGAAAATTGGGAGCGTATCTCAATTATATCGGCGGTCGGGTTGCGGAAGAAACCGACTTCAGTCCGGAGGTAATCGGGCATCAGGTGGACTTGACGGCAACTTTCCAGGCGACAGATGCGTTGGGATTAGGGTTGAACGCTACCGTCAAAACCTTGAATCCGGCAACCGGCAGTTCGCAAAACTGGTCAGGAGCTGCGTTGTATGCCAATTATGCTTTCAGCGATTTATTCACCCTGGGCTTCCGGGGAGAATTTATCGGTGATAAGGATGGGTTGATCACCGGCATTGCCGATGATAACATCACGGCACTGACGCTTTCCGGCAATTTCCACATTGGCCCCTTAACGATAATTCCCGAGTTACGCGTTGATTCTGCTAAACAGGATGCGACTTTTACCAGCCTGGATGAAAAAGGCCTTAAGTCGACTTCTGGTGCTATTCTGGCGGTGGTTTACAGCTTTTGATTTGTAAACAACTAATACTTGATATTATAAAATTTGTAACAATGGCAAAATCAAAACTAGAGTACATTTGGCTGGATGGCTATAAGCCCATGCAGAGTTTGCGTAGCAAAACGAAAATCGTTGACAATTTCAGCGGCGAGTTGGAAGGCTGCCCCATGTGGTCGTTCGATGGTAGCTCCACTGAGCAGGCTCCGGGTAATTCTTCCGACTGCTTGCTCAAGCCCGTAGCTCTTTTCCCCGATCCTGCCCGCGAAAATGGCTGGCTGGTCATGACGGAAGTACTGACTGCCGATGGCAAGCCCCACGAAACCAACGGCCGGGCAATGATTGATGATAATGACAACGATTTCTGGTTTGGCTTCGAACAGGAGTACTTCTTGTGGGATCCTGAAACGGATAAGCCGCTGGGCTTCCCGGCTAACGGGTATCCGGCACCTCAGGGGCCATACTACTGCTCCGTAGGCGCTAAGAATGCTTTCGGCCGCGACATTATCGAAGAACATCTTGATCTCTGCCTGGAAGCAGGGCTGAACGTAGAAGGTATCAATGCCGAGGTGGCTGCTGGCCAGTGGGAATTCCAAATCTTCGCCAAAGGTGCACAGCGCGCTGGTGACGAAATTTGGGTTGCCCGCTACTTGTTGGAGCGTACCGCTGAAAAATACGGCGTAGCGATCAACTGGCATTGTAAGCCGCTGGGTAACCTCGACTGGAATGGCTCCGGGATGCACGCAAACTTCTCCAATGAGATTCTGCGTACTGCCGGCAGCAAAGAGGTCTACACTAAGATTCTGGAGGCTTTCCGCCCGGTAGTGAAGGAGCATATCGACGTATATGGCCCGGATAATCACCTGCGCCTTACGGGTAAGCACGAAACGGCTTCCATTAATGACTTTAGCTACGGTGTTTCCGACCGTGGCGCTTCCATTCGTATTCCGGTTGTCACGGTTGAACGTGGCTGGAAAGGGTACCTGGAAGATCGCCGTCCTAACTCCGCGGCTGACCCCTACAAAGTGGCAGCCCGGATTATCAAGACGGTGAAATCCGCGAAACTCTAGTTCCTGCATAGATTATATGCCATGTTCCCGCCCCGGTCTCTCCGGGGCGGGTTTTGCTATAATCGACCACAGGGGATGGGATTTTTCACGCCCGAATATTGGCCTGACCCGATATTCGGGCGTTTTATTTGCGCTGAATCCAGGTGAGGGGTTCAACACAGGGTGATTTTTACCGAAAGACCCCTGCATTTCTTTTGTTGTCCAGCAGTCCTTTTTCTACCTTTGGTGGGATCATTAACCACTGTTTTGCCTGATTACGCATCATGCTCAACACACAACGAATCACGCTCACCATGTTACCTACCTTCCAACACACCGTCCTGGACCGATTTCTCCGCTATGTGCAAATAGATACCCAATCTGATCCGGGATCGCCGTCACAACCATCCACGGAAAAACAGAAGGACCTGAGCCGGGTGCTGGTTGCAGAATTACAGGCACTAGGGCTGAGTGACGCTCACCTGGATGAGCATGGGTACGTATATGCTACTATTCCGGCAACTACTACTAAAGAGGTACCGGTCATTTGCTTTTGTTCGCATGTAGATACCTCTCCCGATTGCAGTGGTGCAGGCGTTAAACCAATTATTCACCGCAATTACGATGGTCGGGATTTGGTCCTGCCTGATGACACCAGTGTGGTCATCAGTCCGGCCGCGCACCCGGATTTGCGGGAGCAACTGGGGAATGACATTATTACGGCTAGTGGAACCACCTTGCTGGGGGCTGATAACAAAGCTGGTGTGGCGGCCATTATGGATATGGCCCACTACCTGGTTGCCCATCCGGAAATTGAACACGGCACCATTAAAATCCTTTTCACCCCCGACGAAGAAATCGGCCGGGGAGTGAATAAAGTAGATTTACAAAAACTGGGCGCCCAGTTTGGGTATACGATTGACGGGGAAAAGTTGGGATCCCTGGAAGATGAAACCTTTAGTGCGGATGCGGTAACCATTACCATTCATGGCGTGAGTGCCCATCCTGGTTTTGGTAAAGGGAAGCTGGAAAATGCCCTGAAAATAGCGGGGGATATTCTGGCCGCACTCCCCAAGGATCGCCTGTCGCCGGAAACAACGGAAGGCCGTCAGGGATTTGTCCATCCGGTTTCCAGCCAGGGCATTGCGGAAAAAGCTACCCTGCAGTTTATCATTCGCGATTTTACCGATGAAGCCCTCGCAGCACATGAAGCCTTCCTGAAAGGCATTGTCGACGATGTTTTAGCTGCCTACCCCAACTCCCATGCCGAGTTTGTGGTAACGGAGCAGTACCGCAACATGAAGAAAATACTCAACGACTACCCACAAGTAGCCGATTTTGCGGAGGAAGCCATCCGGCGGGCGGGCATCACCCCTATTCGTTCGAGCATCCGGGGTGGTACCGATGGATCTCGCTTGTCGTACATGGGGCTGCCTTGTCCTAATATTTTTGCCGGCGAGCATGCCTTCCATTCCAAGGAAGAGTGGGTCAGTGTGCAGGATATGGAAAAAGCCGCAGAAACGATGGTCCATCTGGCGATGTTATGGGCTGAAAAAGGGGCTTAGTGCTTTGTCAACTGAGAATACAAAGGTTGGCAACGGTCCCTGGTGAAGGGTGAAAGCTGAAGAGAAATTGGAAATCAGAAATCAGATTCCTAATAAAACGGCCCTCCAAAGGCGGGTAAACCTTTATCGCTGGCTGTTTTTAGTTATTGGTTACTACTTTTCCAATTTCCCCTCCCAAGCCAGCGCGCACCCCTCAGTCCCATAAAGGGGAAGCCCCACCCGCGTGCTCAGGTCAAAGGACGGCATGCGAAGCGAAGTATCGTTACGTTACTCGTTGAGCGGTTTTCCTCGGTGTAGCCCTTTCAAAGGGGGCTGATTTTTTACCCTGAGGCACTCGGGGCACACCCGCCGGAGGCGGACAAGTTTCTCATTTCTCATTTCCCATTTCTCATTTCCCATTTCTCATTTCCCATTTCTCATTTCTCATTTCCCATTTCCCATTTCCCATTTCCCATTTCTCATTTCCCATTTCCCATTTCCCAGTTAGGTTCCCACCAGCATTACCCTCGCAAACCTTTATTCTCAAGCTTTACAATCACCAGTTGCACCCCAAATCACTGTTTTATTAACACCTCATTAATACATTTTTTAACAATTTAACCATTCGGGAAAAGGGATTAACGGAGCCTTAGTAAAACGGGGTTTAGGGTGGTCGTAAATTCGTGAAAGGATACAACCTAACTACGAACTGTCAAAACGAACCAACATGAGACCCGTACTGCTACTCCGAACGACATTGGCCCTGAGCCTGGTACTTTTTCTGGCCAGTTGTGCCGCCCCCGACAAGCTCCTCGAAACGGGAAATTACGATCAGGCTATTGAGGTAGCCCTGCGTAAACTGGCTGGCAAAAAGAATAAGAAAGCCGAGTACGTAAAAGCCCTGGAAGTAGCTTTTGCCAAGGTCACTTCCCGCGACATGGATTTAGCCGAACGCCTGAAGAATTCAGGGGATCCCGCTAACTGGGATCGGGTGTATGATATCTACCGTACTATCCGCAAGCGCCAGGAAGCTATCGAACCTTTACTGCCTCTGGCAGATAAGGAAGGACTGAAAGCTAATTTCCGCTTTGTTCGTACCGACGAATTGGAGCGCGAAGCCAAAGAACGGGCGGCTGCTTATTGCTACGATCAGGGATTTGAAGCGCTGGAGCAGGCTCGCCGCTATGACGACCGGGTAGCAGCCCGTAATGCCTATGCGCAATTCGAAAAAACAGGTCGCTACTTCCGCGATTACCGCAATGTCGATGAATTGATGGCCGAGGCCCGCGACCTGGGAACCACCTTTGTGCTGGTTGACGTTCAAAACAGGACTCGCACCCTGTTGCCTGCCGGGATGGAAGAAGAACTCCTCCGCTTGAGCTTTGGCGATCTGAACCAAAGATGGCGCGAATACCACGCATATCCTGAGAAAAACCGCAATTATGACTACCGGGTAAGTATGGCGCTGTATGATATTGAAGTGAGCCCATCGGCGGTTCGGGAGCGGGAATACGAAGAGCGTACTGAAATAGAAGATGGCTTTGATTATGTCCTGGATGAGCGCGGTAATGTTAAAAAAGACACCGCCGGGAATGACATCAAGATACCTCGTACCAAGGTCGTTCTTGCCCGGGTTTTGGAAGTGCACCAGCAGAAATCGGCTTTAATTCGCGGCCGCCTGGAATTTTTCGATATGGATCGTAACCAGATCGTCGATAGCCGGGAACTGAATGCTACTTCCTTGTTTGAAAACTACGCCGCAACCTTCAAAGGTGATGAGCGGGCTCTGAGTAAGGAATCACGCCAACGGATCGGTAACCGGCCTTTGCCCTTCCCCGACGATGGCGCGCTGATCCTGGAAGCTGCCCGCCAATTGCGCCCCCTGATTCGGGAAGAATTGCGCAATGCCCGGCAAGTTATTTAACCTTCCTTCCATACTTACTATGAGAAATGAAAATGTTAACGTCATTCTGAATTTTGGCATAGCTAAAATTCAGGATGACTTTTTATGCTAATGCTGGTGGACAAACGGTAGATATTTTACTGACCGAGTTAAATCAAGGTAGCCTGGGATCTAAGCTTTTTGATTGCTAACGCTTAGCTGTGCCTGGTGCCTCCCCCAAGCGTAAATCTGCTAAACCTACGGCGCTGAACGCACTCCGAAGAAACACCTCTCAGGCCATACATTTCCCTTGTACAGAATAATTCTAAACACGGCACTTTCCAAAGGGTTGAAATTGAAAAAATTGTGTATATTCACAGTGGAAATTTTATTTGAATTTCCATTTTTCCTTTTGTGATCTTAAGCTTGCAGGCATCAGTAGCGGTACTGATGTCTTTTTTTTTTGCCAGGCAATTATCTTACCTTGCCCGCCAGAAAAGGAAAATACTTGTATGTCAGTTTCACCAGTCGATGCTTGTCCCCTTTGTAACAGCAACCAGGTCGTTCTAGCGCTGCAGTTACAGGATTATTCCATCACCCGGGAAGCCTTCCAGCTGTACGATTGCCAGGGTTGCGGGATCCGCTTTACCCACCCCGTACCGGAGCCTGCTGATCTGGGTCGCTATTACCAAAGTGAGGACTATATTTCCCACAGCGATACGCAGCAAGGGCTGATTAATCGCTTGTATCACTGGGCGCGGGGCTATATGTTGGAGCGCAAACGGGCGCTGGTGGAATCCTTCGGTACCGAGCGAAGTTTGCTCGATGTAGGTAGTGGAACCGGGTATTTCATGGCCCACCTGCGGGATCATGGCTTTACCGTACTGGGCGTCGAGATGGATGAAGGCGCGCGGACCTATGCCCAGGAGCGCTTTCAGGTAGCGGTACTGCCGCCCGAAGAGCTGGAGCAAGGTAATATCCCCGGACAGTTTGGGGTGATATCCATGTGGCATGTACTTGAGCACGTTTACCAACCCGACCTGTATCTGGATCGCCTGCGGGAAAAGCTACTGCCCAACGGCGTACTGCTCATTGCGGTGCCTAATTATACGTCCTACGATGCAACCTATTACGGGGCACAGTGGGCCGCGTATGACGTTCCTCGCCACCTATGGCATTTTTCCCCGGAACGGATGCGCACCCTGGCAGCGGCGCACGGATTGCAGGTTGTCGGGCAGCAAGCCCTGCCACTGGATCCCTTTTATGTGGCCATGCTAAGTGAAAAATACCGGAGCAGCGGCTTACCCGGCTTAGCGCGGGCCGCATGGGTCGGCTTGCTATCCAGTTGGCAAACCTGGCGCAACCGCGATCGGGCTAGTTCCCTGGTTTACATCCTGCGGATAGCCAAGGGATAGGGGAGGGCTTACCCCCAAATGTTACCCGTTTTTATCAAGGGCACAAGCTTGCGGAATCCGCAAAGACTTTGTATTTTCGCCCCGCATTAGACCAAAAGTAATCCCCTGAACAGGAGAAGTGCCAGAGTGGTTGAACGGGCCGCACTCGAAATGCGGTGTACTCGCAAGGGTACCGGGGGTTCGAATCCCTCCTTCTCCGCCACGTAAAATTATAAAGCCTTGATAATCAATAGATTGCAGGGCTTTATTTTTTATAGTTACCTTATTTTTTACCTTTTTGTCGCGTTTCAACGCTAATAAGCTAGATTTCCGTTACCCATCTACCGCATCGAGGATTATCTGTGATAAATCATCCGGGTGAAACGAAACAGCCCATTGCCATCTCCCAAAACCGCCGTGTTCGTTTATTGCTTTGACCCATTGATCCAGAAAGGATCGTTTTGTTCGGTTTTCTTCGCTATCCTGCCCTTTGGTTTCCAATACCAGGAAATTGCCATTGATTAGCCTGATGAGGAAGTCAGGGTAGTATTTGCGAATGGCTCCCTGGTGGTTGTACAAAATCGCAAACCCAATGTGATCATTCTTGACAAATGATTGGATCAGGTTCAATCGTTCTAGCGTGTACGCTTCAGAGGCTTCCCAGCCACTATCGTAAACGCTATGACTCATGTGGGATTTACTGACCGCTTCGCAGGTTTTTTGATGGTTTTTATTCCGCATCATCAGTGGCGCAGCCCTAATCTACTGTTAGGGAATCTTCAGTTCCCATCGGACTATTCTGGGTCTTCCGGGCCCCTAGAACAAGTTCGCCCGCCCGGGATCAGCGGGCTAATCCGAGCTTCTTTCAGCAAAAAAACAACAGGTTGGTACGTATCTTCAGATGCGCACCCAAGCCTACAACCTGGCGATCTTCAAGATCGCCTGCAACGTCTCCGAGTCTTTTCTGTAATTATTGGCTATTTGACCTTTCGATCTGAAGATCCTTAAGTTGTATTTGGCGGCAATCTGAAGATTTCCGCTAACTCGAGAACCTTTTCAGCCTGATAAGGCCCAGCTCGGGGTAAATTCCGGCGTATTACGCTCAACTGTTTTCAGACAAATGGTATTCTTCGGTTAGGATGCAAATCCTTAATTCAAGCCAGACAAGCGCCAAAGGCGTCCCTACTTCTGAAAGTATATATACCCATCCCAAGGGAGTGACTTTTGGTAATGGTGATGAGCAAAAGCCCACTGAGAATAAAGCAATAAGTGATATTAATTAAGCAAATTCCTTTCAGGGGAAATATAAGTTTATGTTCACGCTTTTTGGTAGCAATACCCATCATAAAGCGCAAATAAACAGGGCTTGATTACCGCAAGGAAATACAAGGATGTCGCCGGGATACCAGGGGTTTTCCAACCTGACTAAAACAACGCCCAGCAAAAGCGGATGGCAGGCACCCAGCCCATCGAGTAAGAACCGGGTTTCTCAGGCGAAACGAAACCTGTTGATCATGGATTCAACGGCACAATTCGGACTAAGACCCTCCTAAATGCTAAGTTTTTGGGGGCACTCATCCGCCATCAGTACCGCAACTTCAGCTTCTGCCGTTATGAATAACATAAAAAGCCGGAAACCGTCCTTTGTTTTTCAGGGTAATGCAGTTCAGGTCCGCACTGAAACAGTGGACGTTACGGCATTTTAGCCCTGGGTATTGAAGATTTTAAATGCCATACCAGGGGTTACGTTGCAAATGGATAAGCCCTGGGCTGGGTGTTGTCGGGTTGGGGTAGATGGTGACAACTTCGAATCATCCACCAGGGAGGTGCTGTCGCCTGAGGTGAAAATAGGGCACAGGCAAAGGCCTTTTGTGATCGGTCCCCGATTCGCCGGCCGGGGATGTCATGCTCGGCGGGTGATGCCAGATCGCGACGTCGGATTGGTCAGCGGCATCGCGGTAAGTGGCCCATTACAGGATGATATCCTGACTGGGGCCTTCTTCCAAAACCAGGAATTCGTTTTTTGTGGGCGACGAACTTCGCCTATCCACCGGGGAAGGATCTACCGGAATTGTAGAGGTCATGACTTCCAGCAGCGGCCCGCGAAGGGTGAATGCCCAGAGTATACCCCCCAAATGGAGGGTGACAAAGATACGTTGGTAGAAACCAGTGCCAGAATCCAGCCAACGCCGGCAATATCTTGTCAGGGGTCGTTGATGAAGCAGTGGCCCGCCGAACAGCAAACGATCTTGCCGACATGTTCATTGTTGCTTCCATACAGCTCTCGCGGGCTGCCAATTCAATCAGGTTCTCCACAAAGGGGGTACCGGCAGCATTGTAATTGGGCAAATTAGGGTTAATGCTTTACTCGGTGAAATATATACCGGATGGCCGAAACCGGCCGAATAATCATACCAACCTTTGCTCCAAGCCAGAATACTGCTGCATCATTTATATGCCACCCAGAATGGGCGGGATTTAACGTCCCCATTCAATGGGTCGAAAACAGGGCCTACCGCCCAGTCTTTCTCCGCGGGATCACGCAGCGTGGTTCAGGAGGTGACCAGTGCCACCCAGGGCGGGGTTTCTGAATCAGGGCCATCGGCGAAATTCATCGGGACCCGGTGAAATCCCCCGCAAGGGAACGGTGTGGGTGTGGGCATTCCCGTTTTGGGGTTTACGGACCAACCTGCTTGGAATTTTCATGGCTTAATGAATTATAAATACAGGATACCCAGTGAAGTCTGTCGGGAAAAGCCTCCAGTGGTGTTACCAAAGTATTGGGAGAGATATCTTTAGATGACACTATCTTGGGCGTCAAGGTGGGAAGCCCATTTAGCAACTCAGTGAAAAGCCCCCATTGATATGCTTCGCTGGACGGTGTTTGGTATTCTGATTTAGCAGGAGAGGGCCGGATCGTCGCCACCAATGCGGAAGTACTTCCCCAGCGTTCATAGGTAATCAGTCCCTGTTCATCCAGAAGAAGGGAACCACATTTATTCAGCGCCTAAAAAGGCGGGTGCCTTTTCCCCTGACAACATTCCCTCCCTGGTGATGAAGGTCTCCCAGAGTTAAAGGTTGCCATGATTGGGATCAAAATGTTGGGGTTGCAGAATAGCCAGCAATGGGATTCTACGTGAAATAAAGAATATTGCACCCAGTCAAATTGCTCCAGCTGGCTCCGTCTTGTTTGCCGAAATTGATGATGGTCTCGGCGATGAAAATTCCCCCAGGGCGGCAGCATCACCCGACGAATAATCGGTTGCCGTAAATTGCGTGTCGTAGCCTAACTCCGCCATGAGTAAATCAAAAATGGCCAGGGAATTGGCGCGGCCGGGTGATTTGGCAAACCGGTGGCTCAGCAAGCGGTAAGCAGCATAGGAAATCGTTTTATTCCTGGCCGTTTGGAGAGGCTCATTCGCTTCAAAGCCAGCAAAAGTACTCTGGAAACCGCCTACTTCTTTACCAATCAGGAAGGTCTGGGCCTGCTGGTCGTAGATTGCCCAGGCATCGTACATCGCCACACTGGTGTGGAAGAGGTTGCGGGCATGCACCGTTGGCCGGGCAAAATCCTTCCGAATGGCATTCAGCAGGGCCTCATTCCACAAACGGGCTACAGATTGCTCAGCCGTACTGTTTTGGCCTGTTAAGGTTACCGACATTTGCGACGGGATGCTGGAGCAGGTATTTACTTCCTTTACGGAAATGGTTCCGGCAGTGGCTAAGGCCCATTGGACGGTCACTGTTGCGGTACCTTGCCCTTGCAGAATTTCGCCGTGGGTAACCCGCCATTGATAAGTGCTGCCGGCCGTTTCCGGACAGGTATAGGTTTGGGTTTGCAGGAAACCCGCCGCCGTCGCACCGGTAATCGTTAACGCTGGCAGATAGGTGCAGGAGCCGTCGTCAACGGTCGCTAATGGATTGTAAGAGCACGAATTGGGGTCAGTACAGCCGTAGACTTTCTGGTTGGTAATCGTTTGAATTTCGATACCGGAACCCTCTGTCAGGGTAAGGGTTTTGTCGACGGGCAAGTCGTAATAGACCTCTTCAATGCCGGAGGGCCAGATGATCTTTAAACTGTCAATCTGGTCGGCATTGGCAAGGCCTACATGAACCGGTTGTAAGCTTTGTGATAATAAACCGGCTCCCTGATTGAAGCGGGTTTGGGTGAACCCCTGTGCTGAAATCCGCAACACACTGCCTAAGCCATCGCGGTTAGAGGTGGTACCTGTCAACTTGATTTTTGCCCAGTGCTGATTTTGGGGTGAATTACTCGTTATGGTTTGATTTTCATAGAAATAAGGCTGATCGTCCATATTGGCAAGGAAAATATCCAGGTCGCCATCATTGTCGTAATCGAACACTTCCATCCCCATGGTATTGGAACTTTCTACCAGATTCGCAGGTGCCGACCAATCGGTAAAGGAGTCCTGCCCTTCGCGGGTAAGGTTTTTGAACAGGAAGTTTGTCTTGTTGTCGGGGAAAAAGATTGGATCATTCTGATACCCATTGGCAACGAACAGGTCTTCATCCCCATCGAGGTCGAAATCGGCAAATTTGCTGTTCCAGGCATAGAAGGCACGCAAAACATTTTTATCCTGGGCCAGGTTACTGAACGTTTGGTTAGGTTGTTGGGTTAGCAGGCGGTTGTTGCCAATATTAGTGATGTAAATATCCGGCCGGCCATCATGGTTATAATCACCGAGGGCCATCCCTTTATCATTCCCGCTTATGTCCACACCAAAAGCATTTGCCTGATCGGAAAAATTAGTGCCGGTATTATTCACGAACAACTCATTGGCGGCAAAGTCATTGGACAGGTAGAGATCCAGCCACCCATCAGCGTTGACATCAACGGGAAGGGCCATCCAGGTTCTGCTTTTAGTGCCGCTGGTGCCTGTTTGGGCAGTGACCTGGGTAAAGGTACCGTCCCCATCGTTTTGGTACAATTGGTTTGCCGGGCACAAGCCTACTTTGGTGATGTACAAATCAAGATGGCCATCCCGGTTGAAGTCCCACCACAGGGCACTGGTATTGTAACAGCCATTGACTGCAGTTAAACCAACCGCCTGAGTTACTTCCTGGAAAGTGCCATCGCCGTTGTTATGGAAGAGCTGGATGCGCAGGTAGTTGGTCAGGATAAGATCGGGGTAGCCGTCGTTGTCGTAATCACCCCAGGAGGCGCCGAGCTTCACGCCGTACCCAAATCCGGGATCTTCGGCATTGAAATTGTAGAGCCCGCGAAAGCCTGCTTCCCGGGTTACATCGGTAAACGTACCGTCATTGTTGTTTTGGAAAAGCCGGCTCCAGGTCGTTTTGTCGGACGAATTGAAATCGAATTTGGCGACAACAAAAATGTCCAGGTCATTGTCCAGGTCATAGTCGGCTACCGCAATACCCATATTGTTCTTTAGGTCCGTAGCTTGGCGGGTATCTCACTCGGGTGAAGACCTGGCCAGACACCTGGGTAGCGGTCCAAGGAGCATCCCAAACTTACCCAGTTACGGAGGATAGGGGATATACTGGAATGAAAGTTTGAGAAGTTAGGGAAAACTAAAGGAGTAATTGTTCTTTTCATAAGGGTGTTTTTTTCGTCAATACCTTCCCAACTACCGAAAATCCTGGGGTAAACCTCGCCAAGGGGAGGTTTGAGCTGAGTCATAGTTGAATTGTCCGATCCGCCTGTATAAGGACAAGGTCAATATTCGGGATATTTTACATTAGAGAGAATTAAATATTCAAAAAATGGTCGCCTGGCCATCATTCGATGAGCGAAGTGGTTGGTGCAAAGGTCAACATCAAGGCTCTGGCAACCCCAAATCGCTTCGGGCAGAACATATGATTACTTATCACGATTCAGAACCAGAAGCCGTTTTACCAGCATCCCTTGCTGATTCGACAAAGCAATAAACAAGGGCTGTCCATCTCCTGTAGCCAGTTGAATTGGGATAACTTGTTCGCCCTGGATCGCTCTGTCCAGTGTTTTTGTGTAAACTACCTGTCCCAGGGTATTCATGATTTTGAGCTGTTCAGCTTTAAAACCCGGGTCCGCAATCCGGACAAAAAGGTGCCGTCATTGGGGTTGGGGAAAATGCTGATGTTGAATTCCTGTTCCGAGGCTGCCCTTTCCCGGGTTGGCGTAGTTAGCTCGACAAAACCCTTCCACGGGAGCTTGCCTTCCCGGATAGTGAAAATCTTTCCTGCGGCGATTGGGCCTATTTCCTGCACCAGTCCGGAAGGCCAATACAGGTCATTTCTTTGATGGTATTGGCGGCTCCAACCCGAAATGTACCAGGCTGCTGCTTTGGCTCGTCCAACCATTACCAGCGGTCAATTCATCGACATGGGTAATTCCCAAGTCATCGACTACCGGATGCGGGCACCTACCGCTTGCCGGTTACTGGTACTACCCACCAATTTGAATGCAATCCATTGACCAAGCGATCCGCATTTTGAAACAACTGAAAATTGTTGTTATCCCATCGGTTGGTCACACCGAGATCAAGGTTGCCATCCAGGTTAAAGTCCCAACTGGCAGTGCCATAACTGCCTTGCCGGTTAGCTACCGGATCATTTACTTCCACTGGGGTAAAGGTCAGATTGCCCAGGTTGCGGTATAGTACGTTGGGGTGAGGGGAAAAAGAATAATCATTGGCGACATAGATGTCGAGCCAGCCATCATTGTCAAAATCCAGTAAGCTGACGCCCCAACCCATCCCCGGATCGTCAATACCGGCTGCGGCCGAAATATCGGCAAAGGTACCGTCACCCTTGTTTAACAAGAGAATATTTGCATACAAGTTGGCGATGTAAATATCCATCCAGCCATCATTATTGAAATCGCTAACATCCACGCCCATCGCAAAGCTTTTGGTGTTAACCCCGGCAGCCGCCCCAACTTCGGTAAACCGGCCCTGGCCATCATTGCGGTAGAAAATTGGGCTGAAAGTTGTCGTGGGTCAGGTACAGGTCCACATCCCCGTCGTTGTCATAATCGAAAAATACTGCCCATGGCCTTGCCGGCATCAGGGCACCGGACTGGAGAGTACGATTGGTAAAGGTGCCGTTACCGTTGTTGAGGTAAAGGACATTCTCCTGATTAAAGTTGGATACGTAAATGTCAGGAAACCATCCCTGTTGACGTCCGCCATGTTTACCGACAAAGGATACCCCAGTTGGAAAATGCCGGCGGCTGTAGTGATATCCGTAAACGTTTCGTTACCGTTATTGCGGAAAAGCTTGTCGGGGTTTACGTTGTTACCAACGTATAGATCCAGGTCGCCGTCGTTGTCGATATCCCCCCAGATAGCCGTTTTGGTGTCCGAATTATTAGCCAGCGCAACGCCGGCGGTCTCCGCCATTTCAGAGAACCTGCCATCACCTAAGTTTTTCCAGAGTTGGTTTTTAGCTGGGAAACCCAGGTAAAAATCTTCATAACCATCGTTGTTGAAATCCCCAACAGCAATACTGCTGCTCCGGATACTCCCGAAAGACCTGCTTGGGTAATATCCCGGAAGGTCATTTGCGCAAAGCTGATGGAGCTGAAACCAGCCATAATAAGGAGTAGAAAAGGATGGACTTCATAGAGAACTCATTGATAAAAGAGAGGGCGTTTGGGAAACGATCAGCCTTTTTACAGACCAACAGGTCGAAGAAAGACCGGCATTCGTTGACTACAAATTACCCAATTAGCTTTTTGATTCAAAAGTAGGAATGTCCGTATTTCGCGAAAATGTGGTGGTGAAAAGTGGGGTTCCAGTGTGAAATACCTTTGATAGGTCATCCGGATGGCAATTGGGGTGTAGTGTTCGGTCAATTAAGGAATTTATGGTAATGTATTTACCGAAAATACGCCACCGCTAAGTTTATTTTTCATGGTCGCCTTATCGGACGGACTTGTCCTTTTGCCTTGATGCAAAAATTTACCGTCTGGGAGGACCTCAAAAATCAAGGCTCTTACGCTAGCCTTAAAATGATGTGGCATTCCGGACAAGAAATGGGCCATCTGAAACAGCTAATATTGTGCGTCTTGCTGCAGGAAAGAAACTCGCCCTTACCGATTGTGCAATGCCTATCAGCTTATTGACATCCGACTATACTTTCTTTAATAGAACATCCGTTGGCTCAGACACCTTTTTACCCGCCTATGGAGGGCCTGCGGCCGCAAGACTTGGTGGTCCCTTCCTAGAGCCGCCTCATTTTTAACAGGCTATCGGTAAAGTGTTTACCCGCCATGGTGAGCAGTTTTGATAGTGGATGGTTCCTGCACTCCGCTCAGTAACCAAACGAAGCCAAAGGGCTGATTTCTGACCCGATGCATTCGGGGCAAGTTTCTAATTTTTACCCGCCGAAGCCCGCCATGGGCGAACAAACAGCGTAGGCGGGTCGCTTCACTACCCAATGACTATCCCTAACCTGTAATTGCTCAGTTGAAAAAACACCCGTTGAGGCCCCGATCTACGTAAGTGGCCCGCCAGTTTCTTTTGAAGTTTCCTTCGCCAATGGGCAATCAAGCGTAACAGTGGCCGGGAAAAATAGAGCGTTCCTCCGGCGGTACCCACCTCCACAGTCCCAGGTATCCGAAACCACATCGGCTTGCTTGATCAGGCCGCTGCCCGTGTACCGGCTGGGGCCAATCGGACCGGTATTTTTACCGCCAATACTTCCTCTTTGCAGCCGTAACCGGCGCCGGCACCAGGAGGGATCTCGGCATCGGGGGAGCTTTATTTTTGCTGGAATTTTCCCCGGATGCGGGTATTGTCGCCAGCGTTTTCGTTGAAGAGGATTTCACCCTTAGCTCCAGGTAATTACCGCTCAGACTGGCAGTCACATCGGCGTGCCACTCTCCCGGCCATACAGGTCACAATCCCGGATTCCAGATCAGTAGCCAGCACCGTAACAGGCGGAATAGGTACCGGAATACCTGGTGAGGTGAGGCAGGCAACTGCGTCATCTGCAACGAAGCCTGAATGCTCATATAGATGAAGTACCAAATCATATCATTCAAACGGGCGAAAGGGCATTGTGGTTGCCTAAAGGTAAGGATCCGGTCAAGATTCATAGATAAGGTTCATAAACAAGAAGTTCCAATTCACCATTTGAATAATTTGCAGGGTTTGCCCTGAAGAAGCCGGATTAAACCGCTGACTAGTTACTGAGTTACTGGCTGTTGATTTCTGACTCCGACGCAGTCGGGGTGAATTCTGATCCCGATGCAGTCGGGACAAGTTTTGATTTCTGATTAAGGGTGTTAAGAAAAATTATGCTGGACTTTAGCCATTGTTAAAGCTTATTGATGCATGAATGTCTAAGCCGTATCGCAAGGCAGGTTTTGGCTTTTAGCCTAGAGGAAAGGAAAAAATTGATCTTTATTCTGAATTGCCTTCTGCTAGGTGTGCCTTCTTTTGGCTTGGCCCAAAAAGAAGCAAAAGCTCATAGCTGTTACCGCTGACGCTAAAATGGAGCGGCAATTAGGGTGAAGTATCCACTTTTTAGCATTAATCAGGGCACTACACTGCCGGAAAGAAACTCGCTCTAACGCTGAGAATCCTGATTTGCCTTTTGTGATTACCTGATTAATACGTTGTTATCTAACCAATTGCGTTAGCTCAAACACCTTTCCGGCGGGCGTTTCGTTGGCTTTCATACCTACTACAGGCCGCTCCATTTCTTGACGCGCCACCGGTAAAGGTTTATCCGCCTCTGGCGGGCCGATAAAAAAGTTATTGGCCTGCTTGACCGCTCAAATGGCTAAAGTCTAACTTAGATCCCACAAAATTTTATTGAAATTATAGGATGGTAATTTTTCTTAACACCCTTAATTTCTGATTTCCCATTTCCCATTTCCCTGCTCACATCAGCCAAAATCAATAGTTCTTTACGTTACACTGCATTGAAGCGTATATTGAGTAAAAAAAATAATGCCAGTGGGAACAACCATCGCTATTACTGGGGCTACAGGCCATCTGGCTTCGTCCATAATTCCTTTGCTAATCCGACAAGGTTATAAGATACGGGCATTGCAATACGAACAAGCGTTGTCCTTTGACGAACATAAGATGGAAATGATCAGCGGTAGCATTTTGGATCCTCTTGCGTTGACCAGCCTGGTGGAGGGTTGTGAAATGGTGATTCACGCAGCTGCAAAAATTTCCATCAATAGCAATAAGGATACTACCCTTTATGCGGTCAACGTGAATGGCACTAAAAACCTGCTGGCCGCTGCCCAAAGGGCAAACGTAAAAAGATTCATCTACATCAGTTCGATTCATGCCTATAGCCAATTTCCGGTTTATGAAATGCTGGACGAGACGCAGGCGTATTGCGACCACCGATCCCCGCGCTACGATCAGTCGAAACGGGATGCTCAACAGTATGTATTGCAGCACCTGTCAGGCCCGATGGAGGTTGTCGTCCTGAATCCCACCTCCGTAATTGGCCCCTACGACAACAAGCCTTCCCTGCTGGGTAAAGCGGTTATGGATATGTATACCGGAAAAATTCCGGCACTCATCAACGGGGGCTTTGATTTTTGTGATGTCCGCGATGTGGCACAGGGAATCGTTAATGCCCTTGATCGGGGGCGCCACGGCCATGCCTATCTGCTGGCAGGAAAATGGTACAGCGTTGTCGATTTGTACCAGATGGTCATGGATATCAAAGGTGCTCCGGCCAGCATACCAGTATTACCCCCGTGGGCAGGGTACATGGGGTTGCCCTTTATCAAAATGATGGCATCGCTCCAAAAGACCGCCCCCCTGTACACGAAAGAATCTCTTGATGCTTTGAAAAATGGAAATCGATATATTAACAGCCGGAAAGCCGCCCAGGAATT
>JACJXV010000017.1 GCA_020636445.1 Lewinellaceae bacterium
TTGCCCATTATGGCTGCAGGGACAATCCGGAATCCCACGTGTGGACCCCTGGGAGTTCGGCCTGGCAGGCGGGGTATCTTACTATGTAGGAGACTTGCTGGAAGCTGATAACCTGCAATTGAGTACAGTTAACCCTGCTTATGGATTTTTTCTGCGCAACAATGTAAGCCCTAGTTTTGCGGTACGGCTCAACGCCCTGCGTACAGACCTCTCGGGTACTGATGCAAATGCAAAAACAACCCGGGAAATGCTACGGGGCTATTCTTTTTCCACCTACCTCTACGAGGCGTCCTTACAATTAGAATGGGATTTCCTGGGGCTACGTCGCTATGATGGGGTCAGTACCTTTAACAGAACAATCTCTCCCTACCTTTTCGTGGGCGTTGGTGCAGGATTCACCAATCCTGAACCCCGGTTTGTACCCTCTGGGGATGCGCTGGTGAATGAGCGCATTGCTATTGACAATCGTTCGGATATCAATTCCTTGATTTGTGTCCCGTTTGGTCTGGGGCTTAAAGCAGACTTAGCCCGGCGTTTCACTCTGGCACTTGAACTAAGTGCCCGACCCACATTTTATGATTATCTCGATGGCATCAGCCTGGCAGCCGATCCTACAACCGACGATTGGTATTTCCTGGGAACCATGAGCCTGGCCTACCGTTTCCCTTACCGTGCCAAAAGCCCTAAACCCGTTAACAACACTAAACCCAGTATGGTGGCTGATCGCGATGAAGACGGCTTTGCCGATGTTGTCGACCGCTGTCCGGATGTACCCGGCACACTACGGGGCTGCCCGGATGCCGACGGCGATGGAGTTCGGGATGAAGACGACAACTGCCCAAGTGTTGCGGGTATTCGCATCTTCAATGGTTGTCCGGATACAGACGGCGATGGCATCAAAGACGATGAAGATGCCTGCCCGGATATTGCCGGTATTGTCGAAAAAAAAGGATGCCCTCGCCTGGATGCCGATGGCGATGGTGTTGACGATGATATGGACGACTGCCCCAACGAGCCCGGCATCCCATTGAATCGGGGTTGTCCGGCGGCTATGCCTGCAGATATGGACGGTGACGGCGTTCCCAATCAGGAAGACGCCTGCCCGGGAATTCCAGGGTCAAAAGCCTTTAATGGGTGCCCGGATACCGATGGCGATGGTGTCATGGATCTTGAGGACAAATGCCCTGTTACCCCTGGTGCTGCCAGCAACCGCGGATGTCCGGAAGTAACTGATGATACCCGGGAAGTACTGCGGTTTGTTACGCAGAATATCCTCTTTGAATTCAACAGTTCCACGCTAACCGAGGCCTCTAAAACCACCCTCGATCGCGTAGTTGAAATCATGAAGGAATATCCTGATTATTCAATGCATATCAGTGGATTTACGGATGCTACCGGCGACGAAATTGTCAACCAATACGTTTCTGAAGCCAGGGCAAATGCTTGTAAGCTCTACCTGATTAACAAAGGAGTACCGGCAAAACGACTGAATGCCAGAGGTTTTGGAGAAACAGCCCCCATTGCCTCAAACCAAACAACAGCAGGCCGTCAGCAAAACCGGCGAGTCGAGTTTTCGCTCTACTTACCTCGTTGATTCGCCGCTGGTGACTATATTGCCGAACAGGCGTCCCAATAGCCAGACTTTGACGTAAGCTGGCTAGGGGGTAGGTAAATGAGTATTTGAATCCCGGGAAAGATTTTGACACTCATTTACCTAATATACGCACAGGACAAAAACAAACATAAATGAGAAAAACTACCCGCACGCTTTTACTCCTTTGCGGAGTGATACTACCCGTACTGAGCTTTGGGCAAATAGACTCCATGCTCCGCTGGGAAGGAGGTTTAATCCTGGGAGGAAACAACTACATGGGCGA
The DNA here is from genome assembly GCA_020636445.1 of Lewinellaceae bacterium. Taxonomy (GTDB): domain Bacteria; phylum Bacteroidota; class Bacteroidia; order Chitinophagales; family Saprospiraceae; genus JACJXV01. Next base: position 1,878 of record JACJXV010000017.1, read on the forward strand.
TGTTGTCGAATCCAATGGGTTTCTACTCATGCAGACAGAACTGGCCGGAGGCGTTTTTATCCGCCATCGGATAACCCCTAATCTGGGGATTCGGCTGCAGGTTATTCAGGGACGAGCAGCGGGCGACGACCGCAACAATGACGACCCTGGCCGCAAGCAACGCGGGTATAGTTTTTCGACCCCACTTACGGAGGTATCTTTGTTACTGGAGTGGGATATCCTGGGAAGACAACGAATTGTCAATGGTAATCCCCTGCGCCGGTGGTCGCCGTTCCTGTACGCAGGTATCGGCCGTACTGCGATCAACCCCAAACCTGATTTTGGCAATCCAACTAATCCCGACCTGCTGAATAAGATTCAAATTGACCTGCGACGCGACCTGTCCTCCCTAATTGCCGTTCCATTGGGTGCCGGCGTTCACTACGACCTGTCGCGCCAGTGGAGCCTGAGCGCTGAAGCGGGTATCCGGCCTATTTTTTCCGATTATCTCGACGGTATCAGTCTGGCTGCCAACCCTGCCAAAGATGATTATTACCTCTTCGGTGGCCTGGCCCTGGGCTATCGCTTTCTGCCTGCTGACCGGGATGGCGATGGAATTCCTGACAGTCAGGACCTCTGCCCTGAACTCCCCGGACCAACCGCCCTCAATGGTTGCCCCGATACCGATGGTGATGGCCTGATTGATCCCGAAGACGACTGCCCGCTCCTCCCGGGCCTCGCCGAACGAAACGGCTGTCCTGACCGCGACAACGATGGCCTCGTCGATCCGCAGGATAAATGCCCGGATCAGGCAGGACCTTCCGAAAATGAGGGCTGTCCCTGGCCTGACCGCGACAAGGATGGTATTATTGACCGTGAAGACGATTGTCCCGATGAGCCAGGTTCTGTGCAACGCAAGGGCTGCCCTGAACCCGATGCGGATCAGGATGGTATTCCTGACGGTCAGGATGTCTGCCCTAACACCCCGGGAATCGCACGCTTTAACGGTTGTCCCGATACGGATGGCGACGGACTGTCAGACCTGGCGGACGCTTGTCCAAATGATGCAGGCCCAATTAGTTTACGGGGCTGCCCAGATACCGATGGCGATGGGTTAATCGACCGGGAAGATCGCTGCCCCACGGAAGCCGGACCAGCCAGTAACCGGGGCTGTCCAGAGGTAACGGAAACGGTTCGGGAGAAACTGCGTTTTATTACCCAAAATGTGTTTTTCGCCACCAACAGTGATCAGCTACAGGAAGAATCCCTGCCAGTGCTGGATCAGGTGGTCCAAATCATGCAGGAATACCCCAGCTACCACCTCCAGGTTAATGGGCATACCGATAACATTGGTGATCGCGAGGCCAACCTGGAGCTATCACGCCGCCGGGCTGCAGCCTGTGTTAACTACTTACAGCGCAAGGGTATTAATCAGGAGAGGTTACATTCTGCTGGCTTTGGTTCTCAGCAACCGATCGCTACTAATGACACCCCTGCGGGACGCCGGGTAAATCGACGGGTAGAGTTTAATCTGTTCTTACCGGAAAATTAAGCCAGACGGCACTAGAGCCTGTTCGCATTGACTATATACGATTACGAGACTTTTGAAGTTTCGTAATCGTATATAGTATTCCTACTCTGAAATCGGTTATTTGCCTGATCAAGGAGACTACCGTGAACAACGATTGGCTAGCGATAGGCTGAAAACCTTCAGCTCGCCTTGCCAATAGCGTTTACCCTTATTTTCCCTGGGGTAGGAAGCAATAGAGATTGTAACCCATTGGGAAGTGCAGGCCGGCAGCAATTACAGCGGCAACGAGCGCTCCTTAGGAGCGGGTCAGGGGGTTAAACTCGTTGGCATACAAGGGGAATCGCTCCATAAACTGATTGACCTCCTTGCGCACTTGCGTTAACACGTCCTCCTCATCCGGATGCGTGATAACCGTATCGATCCAGTTAACTACCTGGAGCGCTTCTGTCTCGCCGAACCCGCGGGTGGTCATGGCTGCTGTGCCAATCCGGATCCCTGAGGTAACCATTGGTGACTGCGTATCGAAAGGAACCATGTTTTTATTGACGGTGATATCTGCTTTACCCAACGCTTCCTCTGCCATTTTACCCGTAACATTCTTGCTCTGCAGGTCAATCAGCATCAAGTGGTTGTCCGTTCCTCCGGAAATAACCTGGTATCCTTTCTGGATGAATGCCTGCGCCATCACCTGGGCATTGCGAATAACTTCCCGGCCGTAGGCCTTGAATGAAGGTTGTAATGCCTCGCCGAAAGCCACTGCTTTAGCAGCAATAACGTGCTCCAGTGGTCCACCCTGCATGCCGGGAAAAACACCACTATTTAAGATGGCTGACATCTTGATGGGATTGCCATTCTTGAGGGTACGTCCCCAGGGGTTATCCATGTTTTTGCCCATCATGATAATTCCACCGCGAGGTCCCCGCAAGGTTTTGTGCGTCGTTGAGGTAACGATATGGCAATGTACTAAGGGGTCATTCAGCAACCCTGCCGCAATCAATCCGGCCGGATGAGCAATATCTGCCAACAATAGCGCTCCCACCCGATCAGCTATAGCCCGAAAACGAGCATAGTCCCAATCACGGGAATAGGCCGAAGCGCCACAAATAATCAGTTTGGGTTTCACTGCCAGCGCCTTTTCCTCCACTTTATCCATATCTATCAAGCCTGTTTCCGGTTCCACACCGTAAAAATTAGCCTGATACACTTTTCCCGAAAAATTAACGGGAGAACCATGCGAAAGGTGTCCGCCATGGGCTAAATCAAACCCCAGAATGGCATCCCCTGGTTTAAGCACGGCCAAAAAAACCGCCGCATTTGCCTGAGCTCCGGAATGTGGTTGCACATTGGCATATTCTGCGCCAAACAATTCACACAACCGGTCAATAGCCAGCTGTTCGATTTCATCCACTACTTCACATCCACCATAATAACGCTTACCCGGATACCCTTCGGCGTATTTGTTGGTCAGGCAGCTGCCCATAGCTTCTAAAACCTGGTAGCTGGTGAAATTTTCGGAAGCAATCAGTTCGATACCTTTACGCTGACGCTCCAGTTCTTTTTGGATCAGGGAAAAAACAACAGAATCACTGGCCATTAGTCCTTGTTATTGTTGATCAATAAATTTGCCGAAATTTGGCTGCTGGCGAGGGCTTTTTGTGCGCGCCAAAGGTACGAATATTTTTGAACGCTTCGTTATTTGTACATTTGGGGAAAACTTGGATTTCATGAAGTGTTGGCGGATCTGGATTATTACGTTTTTGTGCTGTGGAGAAGTGTTGCTTCCCACTGCTGAGGCCCGCACGGCCCGCTACCGGGCGATGTGGCGCACGGATCCCGCTACAACCATGGTTATTGGCTGGGATCAGATTTCAGGAAGTGCCCCAACGCTGCACTATGACGAAATTGACCATGGGATGAATACTGAGCGTTACCGCCAGCAACGAAAACCCGATCTTTTCATCCCCGGCAAGGGCATGAACAATCATTTTGTACGCCTGCAAAACCTTAAGCCGAATACGGTTTATTATTTTGTACTTACGGATAGTGAAGGGAGTAGCCGACGAATGTCGTTCCGCACAGCTCCCAATACTATTAACGACCGGTTATCGATCATCGCGGGTGGTGACTCCCGCAACTATCGCGATGCGCGCATTAGCGCCAATAAGCTCGTCAGTCGCTTGCGCCCGCACGCGGTTATCTTTGATGGGGATATGACCGGCGGGGACACCGCCCAGGAGTGGCGGGAATGGCTGGACGACTGGCAGTCAACGATCGGGAGCGATGGCCGCCTTTTCCCCGTCATTGTCGCCCGCGGTAATCACGAAGCAACCAATCGCTCTTTAGTCGAGATATTTGACATCCCTAATCCAGAAGGCTATTATAGCCTGACCTTTGGCGACCAACTCCTGCGGGTTATTACCCTCAACTCCATGATTGCGATCAGCGGTGACCAAAAAGATTGGCTCGAACAGGAATTGCGTAGCTCCAGTCAGATTCACTGGACCTTCGCCCAGTACCACCATAGTATCCGCCCGCATACCAGCTTGAAGCCCGAACGCGATGATCAGTACCTCCACTGGGCATCTCTGTTTTATAAATATGGCCTGGATCTCGCCATCGAATCCGATGCGCACGTCACCAAATGGACCTATCCAATCCGTCCATCGACAGAGTCGGGAAATGATGAAGGCTTTGTCCGCGACGATGAACGGGGCACGGTATACATCGGGGAAGGATGCTGGGGGGCTCCCCTGCGGGCGAATGATGATGACAAATCCTGGACCCGGAACAGCGGAAGTTTTAATCAGTTCAACCTGATTTTTGTGGGTTCCGATCGCCTGGAAATCCGTACCGTACTCACCGACCATAGTGTTGGGGTAGCGGAAGTAAACGATAGCAACCCCTTCTCACTCCCGCAGGGATTACGGATTTGGGAACCCAGCCAGGGAAGTGTAGTCCAAATGACATCCCGGCGCATTTCAGCTGCACCTGCTACCAGACCAGAACCCTCCTTTAATTTTCAGGAGGCTAAACCCTCCGAAGCACAGATAGCCGAAAATGACCAGGCCTGGGCGAAGCTGCCGGCGCTCACTTGTTCCACCGCAGGGTTGGTCGTCGTTCCCGGGAATCTCGAACAGTCGGCGGACATTCTACTTCAGTGCTTCGATTTACAAAAACGGGAAGTGGTCAAAGTCCCTCTGGGCAACCAGCCGGCGGGACGCCACTCCTGGAATTTAAACATGCGGCAACTTCCTCCCGGGCGCTACCTGGTGGTCGTTCGCAGCGGAATTAAAGGACTCGCCTACTATCAGGTCATAAAACCTTAAACGCAGGTAAAACCGCTGCCAATCCGATTACGAAATTTTTGTAGCTTTGGCGCAGCCCACCACGAGCAACTATGGAAAAATCCTTGGATGAGATCAAAAAACCGATCGAAAAGGAATTAGAAGAATTTGAGACCCACTTCCGCCAGTCGATGCGGAGTCCTGTTCCCCTGCTGGATAAAATCACCTTTTATATAGTTCGCCGCAAGGGCAAGCAGGTCCGGCCTATGTTTGTCTTCCTTTGCGCAAAAGCTGTTGCCGAAATTCGCGAACCTACGTTCACTGCGGCTTCCCTGGTCGAATTGCTACATACGGCAACGCTCGTTCACGATGATGTCGTAGATGACTCCCTGCAACGGCGAGGCTTCTTTTCGATCAATGCCTTATGGAAAAATAAGATTGCCGTGCTCGTCGGGGATTACCTGTTTTCCCAGGGTATGCTCGTCGCTTTAAAAAGTAAGCAATACCACCTGCTGGAAATTGTTTCTGATGCGGTCAAGGCCATGGCCGAAGGAGAGTTACTCCAAATTGAAAAAGCCCGTCGGCTGGACATCAAGGAAGATATCTACTTCGAAATCATCCGGCAAAAAACAGCATCACTTATTGCGTCCGCCTGTAGTGCCGGAGCAGCTTCAGTAGTCAGTGATCCGGAGATCATTGAGAAAATGCGCTTATTTGGAGAAAAAATCGGGATCGCCTTCCAGATTCGCGATGACCTTTTGGATTTTGGAACAGCAGATATCGGCAAACCGAAAGGAATAGATATCAAGGAAAAAAAACTGACCCTGCCCTTAATTTATGCGCTGGAAAACGCCCCTAATGCGGAAAAAAAGCGCATCATCAAGCTTATTCGCCGCAACAGCGAAGAACCGGATAAAGTAGCGGAGGTAATTCGCTTCGTCCATGCCAGTGGTGGAATTGCCTATACGCAGCAGGCCATGTATCGCTATCGGGAGGAAGCCTTTAAGATTTTGCACACCCTGCCGCTGACACCGGCCCGACAGGCATTGGAAGATCTGGTCATTTTTGTTACTGATCGGCAGAAATAGGAGCCACCAATTCGCATTATTCCTCTCTGAAATCTACCATTCGGGCATCCCCCCCTGAGAAGGAGCTTCATTGCCTCTGTACGGAGTAGTGTCCATCACGGAAGGGGGTTGTTCAGGCCCCACCCCATCGAGAGGTTCTACTACGACCACTTCGTCGGAAAGAACTTCAATAACGCGAACGGGCACCCCCCGGGTCAAGGCGCCACCAATACTGACCGCGTCAATGGCATAAGGTGCTTGCCGGATATTTAAATGGACCTTCCCAAAGCCGTGCCGATTAGGGGGTATATCCTGGAGCACTTCTCCCGTACTGGTGACAGTACCCTTGAGATCAAAAAGCCCAGCCCGCTTTGATTGGCGTCTTTTACGCCGAATACGGTTGATGAACAAGGGTAAAATTGCTGCAAAAAGAGCAACAGGAAAAGCGTAAATAAAAACCCGCAGCAGGGACTCTACCCACAGGTGGGCTAAAATACTGGACCAGCCAAAGAAGGTGAAAAATATCAATACCTGCCGGGCATCCAGTTGTTGGCCCGTTTTTCCCAGGTCCTGCTGGAAGTCAAGGCCAAAAAAGTGCATAACCCCTAAAATGACCGATAGTAAGGTGGCCACCAGGGCCGCTGCCCATAGCAATTGCTCGGCCCAGTTAAGCCCCAGCAAGTAATCGATAAATAGTGGCGTCAGCATACAGCAATGTTATCATTAGCAAAAGTAGGCTCTTCTTCCTGCACGAAGGATCCTAGATCGACTAACAGCGGAATTCTTTCGCCAAACGCCATTCGGGAAATACCAAACATCCAGCCTTTCCCTCATAATTATTCTCCTTTTCAGCACGAAGAGGCTAACAAAAATAGCTACCTTTGTCGGGGCATAAGGACCCCAAATGGGTCTTTGTACCCTTTTTTTATACCACAGATTAGTACTCACGATGGTTGAAGTAAAACTCTTTTCCGGGACGCAGTCGCGCTACCTGGCCGAAAAAATTGCAGATTTCTATGGCCAGCCCCTTGCTGACCTGCAAATTAATCGCTTTAGCGATGGAGAAATTCAACCCGTGATCAATGAATCTGTACGGGGTGCTTATGTCTTTTTGATCCAGTCTACTGCTCAGCCTACCGAGAATCTTTTCGAACTACTCCTGACAATCGATGCCGCTAAACGCGCTTCGGCAGGTTACATCACAGCAGTAATCCCCTATTTTGGGTATGCCCGCCAGGATCGTAAGGATAAACCCCGTGTTCCCATTTCGGCCAAGCTGATAGCCAACTTACTGGAAGCTGCCGGTGCTGACCGGATTATGACCATGGATTTTCATGCCGAGCAGATCCAGGGATTCTTTGACATTCCTGTTGACCACCTGAAAAGTGAGGCGATTTACTTCCCTTATTTACAAGAGGAACTGGATATGTCCAATGTCATCTTTGCTTCTCCGGATGTAGGTGGCGTTAAACGGGCCCGGGCTTTTGCCAAACACTTTGGCCGGGAGTTAGTTATTTGTGACAAGCACCGGGAAAAGGCTAATGAAGTGGCCGGCATGACCGTCATTGGAGAGGTAGAAGGCGCTGATGTTGTTTTGGTTGATGACCTGGTCGATACCGCAGGCACCCTGTGCCGCGCTGCCGAAGCAATAATCCAGAAAGGAGCGCGCAGTGTTAGGGCTCTGTGTACCCACCCTGTTTTATCCGGAAAGGCCTACGAAAATATTGATAATTCTCTCTTAAAAGAGCTCCTTGTCTGCGACACTATCCCCTTGAAAGGATCTTCCCCAAAAATCAAAGTGCTCTCCTCTGGAAAATTATTTGCCAGGGCTATCCGGAACACCCATGAACACCGGTCGATCTCCGCGCTCTTTGTGGATCGGGGATAGCCCATAGTAGCAAAAAAATCAGCACCAGGCAGTAATATTACCAAATGGAATAGCTATCTTTGCGGCCGCTTTTTAACTCTTTAATACTATTAACATGAAGGAAGTAATTGCACTGCATGGCCAGCCTCGTTCGGGCCTGGGCAAAAAATCGAGCAAAGCGCTCCGCAATGATGGCCGTATTCCCTGTGTCTTGTACGGAGAGAACACGCTTGTCCACTTTTCCGTTGCACCTCTTGATGTACGTGGGATAATCTACACTCCCGACTTCAAAATTATTGATTTGCATCTGGAAGGTAAAACGTATCGCGCCATCCTGAAAGATTATCAATTAGATCCGCTGACCGACCAGGTTCGCCATATCGACTTGATGAAACTTACCGACGGACATGCGATTAAAGTTGAAGTTCCTATTCGCTTCCGTGGCTCCTCTCCCGGGGTGAAAATCGGTGGAAAGTTGCAGCAGAATCTCCGCCGTGCCAAGATCAAGACGATGCCTGAAAACCTGGTTGATGAGCTGATGATTGATATTTCCAAGTTGGAACTTGGCCAGTCTATCCGGGTACGTGATCTTGACGTCCCTGCGGGAATCGAAGTAATGAATAACCCTTCAATTCCTGTAGCTACCGTTGAAATTCCGCGTGCACTGCGCTCTGCTGCTGCCGCTGCTGAAAAAGACGATAAGAAGAAAAAATAAGGGCACTTTTTTGCCACTTGCGAAAGCCGCCCGGGGAAACCTTGGGCGGCTTTCTGCGTTCGGGAAAATACCTTACCTTACTGAATAAATGCAGCTTGCTATGCTCGCTCCTTTACGCGTTACCCTGATTCAAGCCGACCTGGTATGGGAAGACCCCGGCACCAACCGGGCCCGCTTTGCCGAAAAAATTACCCCGCTGACCGGATCAACCGACCTGATTATTCTTCCTGAGATGTTTACCACAGGGTTTAGCATGAATCCTGAACCCCTCGCGGAAAGGATGGATGGCCCTACATTAAGCTGGCTTGCTACCCAAGCAGCAAGTACCGGTGCGGCAATTTGCGGAAGTCTTATAATCCAGGAAGATAATGCTTATTATAATCGCCTGGTATGGATGCAACCTGATGGTCAGTACTTTACCTACGACAAACGCCATCGGTTTACCCTGGCTGGTGAACATGAATACTATGCCGCTGGAAAAGAGCAACTGGTTATCTCCTGGCGGGGCTGGAAAATCAGGCCGCTCATCTGCTATGATCTGCGGTTCCCTGTCTGGAGCCGGAATACTCCTCCCTATTATGACTTACTGCTTTACGTAGCAAATTGGCCGGCCCGCCGTCGTTTCGCCTGGACGCAATTGCTTATCGCCCGGGCTATTGAAAACCAGGCTTACACGATTGGCGTGAACCGTATTGGACTCGATGGCCAGCAAATTCCTCATGCAGGCGATTCCGTAGTCCTGGACTATAGTGGCACTGCACTTTGGCAGCAGGCAGAAGAAGAATCTACTACTACTCTCACGCTTGACCAACAAAAGCAAGCAGAATTCCGGGATCGATTCCGCTTTTTGGCCGATCAAGATTCCTTTCAGGTAGAGGTATAATCAGCGATTTTTCGCTAATCATGAAAAAGAATTAATAATTTGATTATCAATTTATTATACAAATAAATTCTCCCTGTACAGAGAAATATCTCTTGCAAAGAGATACAACCAACGTACATTTTCATTATTTTTGGGTTAGTACTAGGTTAATGCTCACTTATTGTTTGTTTGTTCATTGACGATCCTGAAGGTCTTGGGATGGTTATGCTCAGCGACAATCACCTAGGCGCCCAAATAAGAATTTCCTCGTTAAGAAAAAGGGCGTAGTGGGAAAATATCCCTGTATGTTACTAGTAATACTGTCTTGGTTATTCACGGCAAATCCTGCCGCAACCCTCACCAATCCTCCTGCTGAACCTCCTGCTGAAGAAGCCATTTACCGGCAAGCAATTGTTCAATTTGCTGAACAATACCTCGGACTGCCCTACGTATGGGGAAGCCGCGATCCGAAGCGGGGTTTCGATTGTTCTGGATTCACGAGCTATGTGATGAAGAATTTCGACATTGATTTGTCTCCTTCTTCCAGTATGCAATCCACGCAAGGCAACAAAATCCAACTGTCGGATGTGCAGCCGGGAGATTTGATTTTCTTTCGGCGAAGTTCCCGCAGCCGCGTGTTTCATGTTGCCATGGTTTATGGGGTTGAAAATGACGATCTCCAGATTATCCACAGTACGCGACGTGGTGTGGTTATCGACCATCTCAATGAGAGCACCTACTGGCGTACGAAGTACAAAACAGCGCGGAATGTAATGCCGGGGCAATTCCCTCAACTTATTCTTCCTGAATCCACCCCTACGGAGGGTGACCTGGAAGAAATTGTGCTGGATGCCGATCTGGAATCACCCAGGGAGTTTTTTGAATTGGAACACATTCCCACCGCCAGTCTACCCATCCAGGTTTATCCCTGTGATTAACTAGTATATCAACAAAATCCTGACCTGCCAGCAAAAGTCAGCTGGTTAAGGCACCCTAACTAAAAAAAGAAGCCAGTGCGCACGTAAAACTGCTCACTGGCTTTTGTTACGCTGCTGGGGTTGTTATCTTTGTCGGGCAGAATTATCCTGCGCCATTTGCCCTAACCTTTCGCCCACTGGGTTTTCCTGCTAAACAGGTTGGAAATCCTGATACTTTTTGCCACTTGCCCGGAGGAATACTCCTGGTACGGCTAAATTATTTTTTTAGCAGCCTGCCTTCATCGGAAGCTGGATGTATCGGCTAGCTGTTTACCACAATTGTTCTGACATGAGGATTAATTTAATTTTATTTGGCCCTCCGGGTTCAGGAAAGGGAACTCAGGCTGCAAAACTGGTAGAAAAGTACGGCCTCCTGCACATCTCAACCGGTGATCTATTCCGCTACGAAATGGGAAATGACACACCACTTGGCCAGGAAGCTAAAAGCTATATTGCCAAGGGTGAATTAGTTCCGGACAGCGTTACCATTGGCATGCTGCGCAATAAAGTGGAAGCCAATCCGGACGTTCCTGGCTATATTTTTGATGGGTTCCCCCGTACAATTCCACAGTGTGAAGCACTGGATGCCCTGCTGGCTGACATGGATGAATCAATCAGTCGCCTGATTATGCTGGATGTGCCCGATAAAGAAATCGTCGAACGCATCCTCAACCGGGGAATAACCTCGGGGCGTTCGGATGACCTGGACCAGGCCATCATACAGAACCGTATTGACGTCTACAAAAACGAAACTACGCCTGTTTTCGATTATTATGCAGCCAAAGGTAAATCCGTCAAAGTCGCAGGGGTTGGTTCTATCGAAGATATCTTCATCCGCTTATGCAGTGAAATAGACGTACTATAGTGGTACCGGTATATTTCGTATCTTTGCCGGTCAAAACGATTTAATGGGTTATGGCTGAGCAGAACTTTGTAGATTATGTAAAAATATGTTGTCGCTCGGGTGCCGGAGGTGCAGGGGCTATGCACTTTCTGCGTGATCGACGCAGCCCCAAAGGAGGTCCCGATGGTGGTGATGGTGGCCGGGGTGGACATATCATTCTGGAAGGAAATCGCAATGTCTGGACGCTACTAGCCCTCAAATACCGCAAACACGTCATTGCTGAACCGGGTGGTAACGGTGGAGAAAGCCATATGTCCGGTGCTAACGGGAAAGATATTATCCTCGAGGTACCGCTAGGAACGGTTGCCCGGGATGCTGAGTCCGGTGAAATAGAATTTGAAATCACCCGGCATGGGGAGCGCCGCATTCTGGCCCCGGGTGGTCGGGGCGGATTGGGAAATTCCCATTTTAAAACGCCTACTAACCAGGCTCCGCGTTATGCGCAACCGGGAGAAGCTGGTCGGGAAGAATGGAAAATCCTCGAATTAAAAGTACTTGCCGATGTTGGCCTGGTAGGTTTTCCCAATGCGGGTAAGTCTACACTCCTATCAGTCGTCACGGCGGCCAAGCCCAAAATTGCTGATTATCCGTTTACCACGTTGGTTCCTAACCTGGGGATTGTTCCCTATCGGGACGGCCGTTCCTTTGTCATGGCTGACATTCCGGGGATTATTGAAAACGCCCATGAGGGCAAAGGCTTAGGGATCCGCTTCCTGCGCCATATTGAGCGCAACGCTACCCTGCTCTTTCTGGTCCCTGCCGAGGCCGACTCCATCAGCGGACAATACCAAATTCTGCTGCGGGAACTGGAATTGTACAATCCCGAATTATTGGACAAGCCCCGTATCCTGGCCATCTCCAAAGCAGATCTTATTGATGCGGAATTGGAGGAAATGCTGCGTCCGGATATTCCGACCGATATCCCCCATCTGTTTATTTCAGCGGTTACCGGCAGGGGTATTGATACGCTAAAGGATATGATCTGGGAAAGTATCGCCGCAACTATGGCCCCTATTGATGATTCGCTGCCGGAGGAAATCCTGGAAGATTATACCCTGCCACCCCATCGAACGCAGGCCAATATTCGCCCGGAAGTAACCAATGATTTCTCGCCAGAGGTAGGATTACACAAGGAGGATGAGGAAGCACGACAAACATTTCCAGACCTTTCCGACAGTGAAGACTACCGCAACTGGGCTGCCCAACAAGACGGCAACTGGGATGACCTTCTAAACGATTAACCGCCCAGCGCCATAATACCCGACGCAAAAAAAACGTCATGACCGCACCCAAAATCGAAGCTGCCCTTACCGATCTTTTCGAAAGTTGGGCGGGACGTAGTCCGGAACTTATTCTGCCGCTGGCTCCCAGTGGATCGGATCGCATCTATTATCGCCTGCAAGCGGGTGACAAAACAGCTATCGGAACCTACAGTCCGCATGCGCGCGAAAGCCTGGCGTTTTTAGAATTTTCACGGCATTTCCATGGCAAAGGCCTCCCTGTACCGGAAATTTTTGCCGACGACCTACCTAACAAAATTTACCTGCAGGAAGATTTGGGAGCGACTACGCTGTATAGCTTTTTACTCCAGAGTGGGGATTATTTCCCTGATTACCTCATTCAAATCTACCGTCGTGTGGTCGAGCAACTGGCCCGCCTGCAAATTATTGGTGGCGAAGGCCTGTCCTATTCCTATTGTTATCCCAAAGAATCCTTTGATAAGGAATCCATGTTCTGGGATTTTAATTACTTCAAATATCACTTCCTACTTCCCAGTGGAGTTGGATACGACGAACTGGCTCTGGAGCGCGACTTCCACACCCTGGCGGATTTTCTGCTTACTGCCGATGATCAGTACTTCCTCTTCCGCGATTTTCAGTCACGGAATATTATGATCCGGGGTGGCGCCCCTTATTTTATCGATTATCAAGGCGGACGCCGCGGAGCCCTCCAATATGACCTGGCGTCCCTGCTCTATCAGGCCAAGGCGAATATTCCACCTGATGTGCGTCAGGAACTACTGGACCATTATCTCGATGTAGCCAGTCAACTAACCGTCATCCATCGCGATCAATTCAAGGAGTTCTACCGGGCCTTTGTCCTGGTTCGCCAAATCCAGGTGCTTGGGGCATACGGCTATCGGGGTATTTTTGAGCGCAAAGAACATTTTTTAAAAAGCATTCCTTTTGCGCTGCGTAACATTAAATGGTTACTCGATCAGGAAAACTTACCGGTAGATCTTCCGGAGCTTTATCGTTGCCTTCGCCAAATAATCGACTCCAAGAAGTACGAACCTTTTGACAAAATCAAGGGAAGTTCCAGCTTGCTCCATGTTACCATCCAGAGTTTTAGCTACCATGCTTCCGGCATTCCCGAGGACCCTTCCGGAAATGGCGGTGGCTTCGTCTTTGATTGCCGGTTTATTCACAACCCAGGGCGCTATGAACCGTATAAAAACCTCACCGGTCGGGATGAAAGTGTCATAAACTTCCTGAAGCACCATAGCCAGATGGATAGTTTTCTCAACCACGCCTTCAGTATCGTGGATAAGGCCGTAGAGGATTATATCGAACGGAGTTTTACCAACCTGACAATCAATTTCGGTTGTACCGGGGGGCAGCACCGCTCGGTGTATGCTGCCGATGCTATGGCGAAACATTTACAGGAAAAATTTGGGGTTCAAATCGATCTGCGGCATCTGGAGCAGGAGAAAAAAGCTCATCCGGATTTTCGGTAAGCTCCTGCTGCTATTCACACTGCCTTTCCACACTAACGTTTTATCCCTAACAAAAGGAATCGCGACGAGCAACCAGCTCCCAGGTTGGCTTAAGCTAAAATGGCTTGCATCAATTCGCGAAAACTGGTCGCCTTTTGAAATTGGTGATCCTGATACGCAGTTGCGCTGAATTTAAGATTATAGGGCTCGTCATTTCGAAAAAGCAACTCAATGCGAATATTCCCATACCCCTGGTGAAATTTACCCTCGTCAGTAGCCGCCGGCCGAGGCTTTAAGTAATGGCGCTGGACCGTTTCCACCCACTGTGGCCGCTCATAAGTACGCAAATCAGAGATCTGGGTGCGATACTGCAACGAAAGCACCTGATCCTTAAGATAATCAAGGAAGTGGATGACATCGCGTTTGCTATAACGGGTTTTATGAAAATGAATGACAAAACCCTTGCTGGAGGGAGTGTCCAGGAAATCCAATGCTTCATCAATATCTTGCGGAAGAACGTGGAAAATTGCATACTGATCGGAAAGCCAGTCCCGCAATCGACGGCACACTAATGTTTCCCGCCAATGCACATAGTCAGCCTGCTCCGTCTCACTACGCACTAACATCTCGTGAATCAAGGGCTGGGACGGTGAACTGACCTCCGCCTTGCGAAATAATCCCTTAAAATAATCCCAGAGATCAGCCATGAGCCTTGTTTTGCGTGTTTTTCATCAAACTCATAACCTAAATAACTTCCCTTTAGTTGTGTGTGGAAATTTTTTTCGTGGTTTCTCTTGTGTGTTGCGTGACTGCTCACAGTTTACTCCTGCTGCGGGTATCAGCGCCGCTTAGTAGGGATGCGATTAATCGCATCCCTACTAAGCCGGAAAAAACCCAGGGCCTGGCAGTTTCCTTAAATCCATAAAACGACCCGGGGCGGCCATCCTGCTGGATGACCGCCCCGGTCGTTGATTTGTCATTTATCCTAATCTATCAGATGTGGGTTGTGGCTGTGGCTGTGGAGACGTAGCATGCTACGTCCCTACGGGACCCCTACCCCGGTTATTCCACAATGACCATCTTGCGGGTCGCTGTCTGGCTGCCGGCCGTCAGGGTGTAATACAACACCCCGGTGGTTGGTAATCCGCTGGCGGCGACATTCCGTGAAATGTCGTTACGGGTCAGGCGGATTTCATTGTATCCTTTCGCATACTGCCCTTTGATCACCCGCAGTGTCCGGCCCGTCACATCCTGGATCGTGATCGTCGCATCACTCGCCTCCGGCAGGGTGAACCCTATCAGGGTCTGCCCCTGGAAGGGGTTCGGGATGTTCTGGTACAAGCCAAACTGTCCCTGTGGCTGAATGGCATGACTGAAGGCCAGACCTACATTTAACAGGGTGGTTCCCTGGTAGGCCTCGGCAGGGGTTGGCATTGTGGGAATTGTGGGGATGCGATTCATCGCATCCCGACCGCCGCCCAGGTTGATTACCTCGCTCAGGGCGGCATCGGCCCGGGCCCGCAGGATCAGGGTAAACAGGGTGCCATCATTGGCCTCCCCATTCCAGCTGGTGGTGATCATCCCTACTTCGGCAAATACCCCGAAATGCTCATCCTGGGCAATACCGTTTTCGATATCGATCAGCTCCACCTTCGTTTGATCGAAGTTCAGCGTAAACTGATACCCTTCAACCGCACTGGCTGGTGCTGTGAACTCGATGCGGTATTCATTACCCGCCGTGAGCTGCTGCTCAGCTGTAGTGATCGTCCAGTTCCCCTGGAATGAGCGCACACTGGCCATCGTCGAGTTCGCCACCGCATTGCCGTTCAGATCCCCGATCTTGATCCCCACAAAGTTCGCCCGCTGCTCACCCGTCAGGTTGTTGATGTTCTTCACTTCCGGGAACGGCGTCTGCCAGGGGTTGGCCGGATTCGGGAAGGTAAAGGCTGCATCCACAAAGCGCCAGCTCGTGTTATTGGCCAGTTCACGGTCGATATTCAGAATCAACTTGCGCAGCTGAATCATGTCCAGCGTGGTAATTGTTCCCGAACGGTTGGCGTCCGCGGCGATCAACTTATAAGGACTGGTCAATGGCTGTACGTTCAGGATGTGCTTTTGCAGCAACACCAGGTCAAAGGTCGATACCCCGTTGAGGAAGCCTTTGTTCAGTTTCGGGGTTACTGTGTAATCCGCTCCTGCCGTTAGCCCGTTGAACAGGTACTGGCCGGCTACACCGGTCGCATAGTTCATCGCTGCACCGCCACTGAGCGATACATCAACGCCTTCCACTTCGGCCTTGCCTTCCGTCTGGATAATCCCCGCTATTGCGGCTGATGGACTAGCCGTACACAAGTTGTTCGGATCCGTCAGCTGCACGTAGGTCGTACAGAACGAGTGGTTCCCTTTGGTATCCCAGGCGTGGATTTCAACCGCTACCCTCGGATTGGCCAAAAAGTCGGCGCAACTCAACACGATGCCCGTTTGGGTTTCGTCCACGTCTTCCCCTACCCGATTGATCGAGAACTTCGTGACTTTCTTCTGCTTGCTGTTCGCTGGGTTCACCTCGCCTTGTCCGTTACAGTCGTAGATCGGACTGGCAATGAAATCCGTGGCCCATACCGCCATCATCCCTTCGCCTTCCGGTGTGGGCATCAGCGGCATGGTCAAGCCTTCGATACACGTCGGCGCCGGGCCTTTGCAGTCGGCTACCGTAAACGGTATCCGCTTAACGGTAACATTACCGCAGTCGTCGCGCACCGTGACCACCAGGTCATGCGTGCCCTCCGGCAGGTTGGCAATCGTCACGCTGAAGCCCGTAGCCGTCCGCGTCGTACCATTGGCCAGTGTCCAGTTGGTTTGGAAGGTAGCCGGGTTGAGCAGCGTCGTCTGGCTTTGGCCGGGAGCTACCTGCACCCGATCCAGTGCCACTTTCACCGCAGCTCCACCGCAGGAGTCATTCGCAACAAACGGAATGGTTACTTTCGCAACACAGGTCTCCGGATCCGTCGCAAACTTATCCAGCGTCGGTACTTCTACCGTTGGCGGTACCTTATCAAATACCTTGATCACCTGGGTATATTGCCAGGCAAAGGTTGGAACTTCGTCTACCCAGCCGCCGGGGTAACCCGTTGGTCTATCCCGAACAAAATCGATTTCTTGACTTGGTTTATCAAATACGAACGCAGTGGAATTCGGCTGAGTAGTGCTTCCTCCCGGTCCTCCAATAACATTCAATAGGCCCCAGTGATAGCCCCGCTCTTCGGGTTCCTTTGCCTTCAGATCTTTTGACAGGTAGTATTCTTCAACACCATTAGTCCCTAACTGATCCCCGTAGGTATAAGATGTATTATTACCAATCTGGTCTCTGACCAGCAACCAGTAACCCGTTCCTGTAGGAATATCATAGGTGTCTTTGGTATCACCATCTCCGTTCTGATCCCAGGTACGCGGGGCTACCTGTGCGAAGTTCATCGGGTCGATAGCATCTGTGATCCGATCCTGCCACTCCTCAAACTCACACCAGTTGATCACCGTGTAGGTCCGGAATACTTTGTAGCAAGCCTCCCCTTCGGAGTCGGCGAAGTATTCGCTGTCCTTAACGTTCACCGCCAGTACATCGCAGCCCAGTTCGTTGTATTCTACAGTAGGAACATCACCCAGGTTACCACAAGCTACCTCTACATCCGCAGGAAATTTGATGTCGTATTCGTGTACCGCAAGGACCACTACTTTCTGCTCACACAGCTTGCTCTTCACTTCCACGCCTTTCACCTCGCGGATCGCCGTCCAGCTGCGGATGTAGTAGCCCGCATCGCAGTGCAGACTCGAATCTACCGCGTATTCCACCCGGCCCGTGCATTCCAGGCCCGTGATCAGCGGCGCGCCCCAGATTTTGTTCGATTCCAGCTCGTCGTAGATCTTGGCCCGCGTCTCTTTGTCGGTGCACTTGACGTATTGCGTTGCCGGAGCCGTACAGCTTGGGGTCACCTTGTCTTCCAGGTGGATTTCCAGCCAGCAGTAACTGCGGTTTTTGTTATTGTCTTCACCCCACAGTTCAATCACTACATCGCTTCCCAAATCACAGCAGAAGAATTCTACGTAATCCAGCAGCGGCGAGTAGAAGTCGCCTTTGTGCGGGCCGTCCTTGATTTCTGTGAAATCATCGCGGATTTGGCCATCGTTATCCAAATCGTAATCCCAGTTGTTATCAAAGTAGCCTGATTCCAGGCAATCTTTGCTCACAATCCGGCGCACCTTCATCGACGTCAGCGTGCAGTTGTCGAAACTTCCTTCGTCCACATCCGCTACACTGGCTTTGCCATAGACCAGGCCATTGTCACCGGCGTAGTAGTCGCCAGGCGTGCGCGTCAGGGTGATATTCAGTTTGTCATCACACTTCATCACCGGCGCTACTTTGTCCACCACCGTGAATTCCACTGTTTTGGTGGCGGTATTGTAGCAACCATCGAAAGCTTCGATAACCAGGCGGTGGCGTCCCAATGGAATACCGATCATCACCTGCTTGCCGCCTACCGTGATAATTGGATAGTTGGCGGGCAGGTAGTCAGTTTGCTCAACAGGAATACCGTATAGTACGATGTCTTTTGACTCTACCTTGTAGCTCTTTGTGATGTTCGCCGAGCAGTTGTCGGTGACCTTCACGCCCAGGGCCTTTTCCAGGCCGACGTCATCCAGCGGCAGGGTGGCCGTGCAATCCATCGGGCCCGTGGAGAGCTCTCCGCCTACTCCGACAATCTTCGGCCCTTCCTGGTCGTAAGCTTTGATCAGGATATTCCACGTGTAGCGTACCTCGCCATAGCACCAGTCAAAAACCTCCACCTTCGTTTCGATTTTCTTACCGGTGGTACATACCGGGAATACAACCTGCTCCGCTATCGTCGCCGAGAAGTTGCACGTCAGGTCGAAGATACTGGTCTTCACTCCGCGCTCTGTCGTCCACGTCAGACTATCACGCAGGGCTTTTGCCACGTCAATGTCCATACCGTTGCACACGTTGAAGCTCAGCACATCATCCCCCGCTCCATAGAAGTTTTGCGGATTAGGCCGCTTAAACTTGATCTGCTGTTGCGTTGACGTTTCATTGCCGTAGCAATCCACCGTAATGAACGTCCGGGTGATGATCGCAAAATCTCCTGTCTCCTTAATGGCCGCACAGTCGTTGTAGTGAATCGCATCCGAAACCTTCAGCTTGAGGTCTTTGGTCGCGCAGCAATTGTCGTGATAAACCGGACGGCCCGTGTACCAGGCGTAGGCCGGATTGCTAACCGTCCAGCTCGCTGCATTATTCAGTACTTTATCTATCTCGGTGCAGTACAGCGGCAAGCCTTGTACCGGTTCCTGATCGATGATCGGGCCCGTCTTGTCTTCGGCTTTCACCTTACCCCAGCAGATCACCTGATTGAAGGCATCAAACACCCCGTAGGTCCAAGTGCCCGGTCCATCCACCAGGTTGCCATTGGCAGGGTTCGTGTCGTTGACCAGTACCTTTGCCGCACCGCAGTTCCCCTGAACCATCGTATTGGCATCAAGCGCAAACTGGCAATTGGCATCCAGCGTAACCACTACGTCCACACAGCCGCAGTTGGCCACTTCGAATGTCTGTGTAACACTGGCCACGCAGCCCGGATCACTGGGATCTTTAGATGCGGCTTTACCCGCATCAAACCGGTATTCCAGTGTATTGGTGCCCAGAGGCAGGCTGCCCGGGTTGATCGTTAGCTGGTTGGGAGCTGTCCCCTGACTGGCCCCATCTACCTGGCCGTTGAGGATAAACGTTCCCGTTCCGGTGGCATTGTTGGCCGCAAAGCCCGTCACCACAAAGGGATTACTGTTCGGCGATACAATCGCCGGCAAGCCACTAATTTGCGGCTCGGGGTAGTAACAAACGTTGTCAATATTCAATACCCTATTGGGGTAATACGGACTCGTCGCCGTAATCGCATAGCCTACACCTGATTTATGGCGGCCTACCAGCGAGTACTTATTATTCCCAATCGATACAAACTGGGTGTTCACCGCAAACGGCTGGCCCGTGTTAGGATCGATCAGCCCCGTATTGCTGGCTAATACCCAAATCTCGTTATTGTTATTGCCAGTGATTACCACTTCTTCATCGAAATAGTCCGGAACAATACTACAGGTACACGGATCAGCTACCGTCGGACCTCCGGCATTGGTAATCGCCGCTTCGCAGTATTCCGAAGCCAGTACCGTGATTTCTACCGTGCATGCATCGGTCAGTCCCGCTGCATCTTCGACGGTCAGCGTCACCAGCTGTTTGCCGATATCGGCGCAACTGAAATTCGTTTTACTCAGGCGACGATCGATGATCCCACAATTGTCAGAGCTGCTATTGTCCACTTCGCCAACTGTAAGCGTGTACGTACCGTTCGCATTGAGCGTAATGGAGAAGGGCGCTTTGCACCGGGCAACCGGCTTCTCGTTATCGCTAACTACCACCTTTTGCGTGCAGACCGTCGGGTTATTCGCCGCATCCGTGAACGTCCACGTGATCGTCGTCGTCCCTACCGGATAGACCGCCGTCAACGCTTGGTTGTCATCACGTACGCCCTTCGCCGTTACCGTCCCACTGCAATTATCCGTAGCCTGTGGCAACGTGATCGTCACCGTCGCGTAACACTGGCCCGCATCATTGTTGGCCGTGATATCCGTTAAGCTGTTGCAGTCGAATACCGGCTTCTCGTTATCGCTAACTACCACCTTTTGCGTGCAGACTTCTTTATTGCCCGCTGCATCTGTAAACGTCCACGTGATCGTCGTCGTCCCTACCGGATATACTGCGCTCAGCGCTTGGTTGTCATCCCGTACGCCCGTCGCCGTTACCGTACCACTGCAATTATCCGTAGCCTGGGGCGCCGTGATCGTCAGCGTCGCGTAACATTGGCCCGCATCGTTGTTGGCCGTGATATCCGTTAAGCTGTTGCAGTCAAATACCGGCTTCTCGTTATCGCTAACTACCACCTTTTGCGTGCAGACCGTCGCGTTATTCGCCGCATCCGTGAACGTCCAGGTGATTGTCGTCGTGCCCACCGGATAGACCGCCGTCAGCGCTTGGTTGTCATCCCGTACGCCCGTGGCCGTTACCGTCCCACTGCAATTATCCGTAGCCTGTGGCAACGTGATCGTCACCGTCGCGTAACACTGGCCCGCATCATTGTTGGCCGTGATATCCGTTAAGCTGTTGCAGTCGAATACCGGCTTCTCGTTATCGCTAACTACCACCTTTTGCGTGCAGACCGTCGCGTTATTCGCCGCATCCGTGAACGTCCAGGTGATTGTCGTCGTGCCCACCGGATAGACCGCCGTCAGCGCTTGGTTGTCATCCCGTACGCCCGTCGCCGTTACCGTACCACTGCAATTATCCGTAGCCTGGGGCGCCGTGATCGTCAGCGTCGCGTAACATTGGCCCGCATCGTTGTTGGCCGTGATATCCGTTAAGCTGTTGCAGTCAAATACCGGCTTCTCGTTATCGCTAACTACCACCTTTTGCGTGCAGACCGTCGCGTTATTCGCCGCATCCGTGAACGTCCAGGTGATTGTCGTCGTGCCCACCGGATAGACCGCGTTTAGTGCCGCGTTATCATCCCGTACGCCCGTGGCCGTTACCGTCCCACTGCAATTATCCGTAGCCTGTGGCAACGCGATCGTCACCGTCGCGTAACACTGGCCCGCATCATTGTTGGCCGTGATATCCGTTAAGCTGTTGCAGTCGAATACCGGCTTCTCATTATCATTTACCGTAACATCTTGATCACATTCAACTACATTTCCGGCCACATCTTTGATACTGAAGGTAAGCGAGGTAGTTCCCAAGGGGAATACTGCCTGGTAACCAAACTTAAACACCTTACCAATTTGATTGCTGGACACATATAAGTATCCATCAGCATCGAAGGCCAGTCCGGCTGCCACCGTTACCCCCAGGGTACCGGTATCCACTACATCAATGAAAGCACCAGTAGCTCCATTATAGCGGAATACGCCACCAATACCCGCGACATAGAGGTTTCCATCCGGGCCAAAGCTTATTCCATCAGGTCCTGCCAGGCCTCCTCCGACAGCAAAAACATCGATAAACAAGCCGGTGGTGCCATTATACCGCAGAATATTGTTCGTATTGTAGCTGGCAACATAAAGATTGCCGTCCGGACCAAAGGAAATTCCTTCAGGGAAATTCATCCCTCCTCCGGAAGCGAAAACGCCCATTGGCGCTCCGGTAGTTCCATCATAGCGCAATACCTGATTGGTAAATGCACTCACTACATACAAATTGCCATCCGGACCAAACGTAAGATCATAACCTCCTGATAGCGTGACAAAAACATCGATAAAGGCACCGGTAGTACCATCATAGCGCAATATCTGCCCCGAAAATGCACTGGTAACATACAGGTTACCATCCGGACCAAACGTAAGTGCCAGGGGATAATCCAGCCCCCCTCCCGAGGCAAAGACATCGATAAAGGCGCCGGTAGTTCCATCGTAGCGCAATACCTGGTCTGTAATGTAACTGGTAACATACAAATTACCATCCGGGCCAAAAGTGATGAAATTGGAGGAAGGTAATCCGCCAAATTGTTGGGTAACAAACGTATCTATAAAGACATTTTCAAGTAAAAACCCAACAGGCGCTACCAGGGAGGTAAATGTCCGGCCGCAATTATCGCTGCTTAACGGGGGTTGTATGGCCACTGTAGCACTACATACCCCTTCGTCAGTTCCAGTTGTAATATCTTTCCTGCAGGTAAACTGAGGGGGAATCGCATCTTTCGCAGTTATTATCACAACACAGCTTCTTGTGTTCCCATTGTCATCCTCGGCAGTAATGGTTACCTGAACGGTTCCATTGTGCGTTGCGGTTACCAGTGAACCTGCCAGTGGACTTTGCACTACACTGGCTATTCCGCAGTTATCGCCAGCTATTGCCCCTGTTACCAAATCCGGAACAGTAATTTGACAATTCGCATCCAGATTGAGTTCCAAATTATTTGGACACACTATCGTTGGCGAAACGGTATCCCGCACCGTAACCACAGCATCGCAAGTGCGGAAGTTACCGGCCGCATCCGTAACCGTCAGCGTTACGGTATTCGGGCCAACATCACTGCAACTGAAACTAGACTTTGAAGGCACCCGGGAAACTATTCCACAGTTATCCGTAGACCCCCCGTCAATGTCATTACCCGTTATCGAGGCCGAACCGCTCGCGTTCAAAAACACCGTGATGTTTTGACAGATGGCCTTCGGCGAAACCGTATCCACTACAGTAACTGTAGCCTGGCAATTATCGGAGTTTCCTGCTGCGTCCATCACCGTCAAGGTGACCATATTCGGGCCTACATCACTGCAACTGAAGGTAGACTTTGAAGGCACCCTGGAAACTATACCACAGTTATCGGTAGACCCGCCGTCAATGTCATTACCCGTTATCGAGGCAGAACCACTCGCATTCAGATATACCGTTATATTTTGGCAAACGGGTGTTGGCTTAATGTTGTCAAGGGTTAGCACGGCACTGCCCCCGATCAGTGCTGGGCAGCCGTTGGCATCCGCTACTGAGACCAGTGTGTAGGTTGTTGTACTGTTCGGGGCTACGTTAATATTTGCTCCACTCTGGTAGTTATTCACCATGATGGTGGTCGTACCCCCATCCGGAGAATAAACTACCGTATAAGGAGCCGTTCCCCCATTGATCGTTACCGTGAGGTTAGTATTGCCACCGGTGCAAATCACACCGCCACCTGCAATCACTGCCGTGATAGCCGGACAAAGTTGCATCGTCACATCGGCAGATCCAGTTGCCTGATAGGAACGAATATCCAACCCGGAACCCGGTTGCGACTGGTATGCCGCAGTAGCCGTATTCGGGTAAGTAGCTCCTGCAACAGCGGTATTGCGGATGGTTACCGTTAAGGTGATCGTCACCATGCCTCCTACGGCAATTGAGGGTATCGCTACATGTACCTGATCCGCAGCCAGGTTGGACATAGCAGCCGAGCCCGAGGAAGGGCTTACTCCCGTCAGATCCAGGACCGCATCCAGGTTATCCGTCACCACGACATCGTAGGCAGGTGCTGTCCCATTGTTGGTCAGGACAATAGAATAGGTAATCTGATCCCCGGCCAGGGCATTGGTTAGGTTACCGCCAGCAATGGTACCGCTACCGTTGGTGGCAGTCACATTTTTGGTTATCGTGATATTCGGCTCAACGATTTCAACATCGGCTACCACGTTAGAGGTAATAGTACCTGTAGCCGAATTGGTATCCTCCCACTGGTATTGCAGGCGGTTACCCGTTAGGTTGCCATCGTTATTGGATACATTAGCATCACGGGCAGCAACAGGATTTCCTGGGTAAATAGCGTCCGCAGCCCCCCCACTGGCATCCTCATCATCCATACGGGCCGTAACCCGAATGATATACCGATCCTTGTCATCGACTACACCATCCGGCGTATTCAGCACATCACGAAAACCTCCTAGCCATAACTGCGTACGGGAGCCATCGCCATCACCATTGGAATCCTCAATGGTAAAAGTAGCATTGAGTGCCCCCAGGCCACCTTCCAGGGTTAAATTTTCACCCATATGAATGACCTGAGCACTTAAAAGATCAACGACTCGATTTTGCCGCCCACCATTCAAAGAATTAGATGGGCTCGGTTGTGCCAGGTCAATCATCGACAACTGGTACGTCGTGCCTTCGGGGAAGGTCACGGTGATCAGGTAGCTAAAGGTTTCCCCGATGGCTGCCTCTACAATATTGGCATTGTGCTGACTGGCATTGGTGTTCGGGTCCGAAGAGCCATCGGGGTAAGTAGCCCCGAAGACGCCCGTGGCAATCACCGGCGTAACACTGGGGTGTTCCACCTGTTTGACTACCTGCAGATCAGGCACGGTGAAAGCGGGCGAAGTGGCACTGGTAATGTAATCATTCAAGCCGCCGCTACCATCAGCACCATTCCGTTCATCCGGGGAACCGTCTGCTTCCAGCGAGGAATAATCGATAGTCACTGTATTGGTCCAACTATCCCGGGGTGCAACTGTATTCCGTACCCTTACTCGTATGGTAATGGAAACACTACCACCAGGGGCGATCGATGTCCAACCATAGGTCCATAATCCCTGACCAGATCCATTACCACTATAAACAGGGGTAGTACCATTTGGCCCAGTGGTAGTATACAACCCATACTGCTCCACATAGTCTACCGGAATTACATCCGTCAATTGCACATCATAAGCTGGTGCATTCCCTGTGTTTTGCACGCGAACCGTGTAGACATATTCATCACCGGCATCCCCTTGGGTGATGTCATTTCCATTATAATCATCGCGCTGTAATTTGGTCACTGTCAGCACCGGTTCAGCTACCTTCACTGCCCGGTCCTCCGATTCCACAGTAAGCACACCATTCAGTTTAAGCTGGGCCCGATTGGTCAGCAGGGTCCCACTCTGGTTACCCAGTTCATTGACCACCAGCGCCTGAAACTGGATGGCCAGGGTTTCTACATCCGCATCATTGTCATTATTGGTCACATTGCCCAGAGCAAAAGTTACCTGCGCACCGGAAGAAGCTCCGCCACTTACCACCAGCGGTGAAAAGGAAATGGGCGTATTGGCATTCGTTGTACTTACAATGGCCGAACCCGAGACATATTTCAAACCTGCCGGGAGGAGATCCACCATCGTGAGGGTATTCAGCGTAGTGCCCTCCGGAACTTCCAGGGTCAACTTATAGGTTACCTTTTCACCGATCAGTACGGGGCGCTCGTTGCCCGTACTGCCGTCGCCCGTCTCTGCGGATCCCGCTTCGCTGGTGGTGACCAGGGTTTTGGCAAATCCCAAAGCCGATATTTGCACTACATAATCTTCCACTTCCCCATCACTTACTGCACCCGTGGGATTGGCGCCGCCATCCTGGCGACTCAGGCGGAAACGCGCGCCGAGGTTGGTACCGGTTACCGCATTGGCAGGGATAGAGAACGTAAGTGTTACGTTGGCCGCAGTAGTACCATTCGGAACGGCGACTGAGGCCCGCTCGGTAGCGTTATCCAATACCCCGTCGTTATTGAAGTCAATCCAGCCATAGAGCGTGGCCGCTGAACCAGTGTTGTTCGTCACATTGACCGTGACATTGGACGTTACCCCTGCTTTTAATGCGGGGAAGGTAACCCCGTCCTCATCGTCCGGCGTGCCGGCATTATCATCCCCGTCAGCATTAGCGGTAGAGACCCCGTCGGTCTCTGCGTCCAGATTGGAACCAATTTTAAGATTAGGCACGATAATATGGCTGGGGCCGCCGTTCGCCAGCAGCGTCTGGTAGTCACCAGCGCCTGTGCCTGACGTCAGGTCGGGCAGGTCACCGTAATCATAGCCGGGAGCAGCCAGCAGACTTGCCTTGGAAATATCTTCGAAGCAAACGTAATCCGCATGTGTCACCACCACATAATATTCATTGCCAAACAGGCCCGTGGCATCACTAATACTTAAGGTCGCCGCATTGGTACCGCTGTAAGGCGCAACATCCGTAAGCAGCGTACCGCCGTTGTTGGGATCGCCCAGGTACCACTGGTATTGTAGTCCCGCGTTGGCAGAAGTGCCCGCTCCGTAATCCGGCGTACCACTATTAAATACCGTGGTATTCGTCGCCGTAGCTACTACCGTAAAGCTGGCCGGTTGGCCTGTAGCCACGGTCTGATCCGTAGGAGGCGTGGTAACCGAGGCCTGGGTAGCGACCGTTTCGGTACCGTTGGTGCCATTGTAGCCGCCGGTACCATTCGTAACTAGCCCATCGCCGTCTACCACAGTAGTAAAATTGCTGCCATCGTCCAGCATGCCGTCGCCGTTGCCATCTGTACCTCCCGACTCCACCACGTCCAGGCAGCCGTCGTTATCAGAGTCAGGGTCAAGACTGTTGACTATGCCATCTCCGTCCGTATCTCCATCGCCACAAAGCTGAACGCTGAATTTCAGGACACCGGCATTATTGAAATAGCCGGAATCTGTATAAACAATATACAGGTCACCCGATACCGTAGCCGTGAACTCATTTCCGCCCCCCAGCCCATTGGCCATGTCAAAGATATTGTCAATTAATACATCTGTACCGCAGTCATACTGCCCGTTGTTATTGACATCGATCAATAGCAAATAAGTCAGCAAAGCACTATAATCTGATGCCAATACATTGGCAAACCCAATATTTCCAGGCGCCAAAGGCGTGCCCGCATAATTCACGGTAACGACTGTTCCTGAATTCAGCGATGAAAGCAGTGGGGAACCATACCGATTACCATCGTAATCAGAAACAATATTGGTTCCATAAGCCGATAAGTAAAAACGCTGACCATTATTTGGTCCTCCATTGGCTATACCAATACCTAAGGACGACTCGGAAAGTGCGATTTTATATGTTTCACCAGCTGTTACCGAAACGCCTGTATTTTGCCAGGCTTCGGTTACCGGATCAAAAGCTGCTGAAGTAATACTTTCACAACCTTCATTTTCATCTAATATCCCATCGTTATCATCATCCAGGTCGGTACAATCAGGCACCCCGTCATTATCGGTGTCATCGCCTTGTACTGTGACGGTCTGCGTACAGGTAACCTGGTTACCATTCGCTCCGGTGGCCGTCCAGGTTATCGTATGGACACCGACCGTGAACACACCCGATGGATCGCTGCAATCACCGGTCAGGTCGTTGACCAGGGTCAGTGGATTGCCCAGCGCCGGCGCGCCAGCTACCCAGTTGGAAGCACAGCCTGCCGTGAGGCCGAAGTTGGTCAGCGTACCATTGTTGACGCCCATGCCGTCGGGCAGGGTGGTCAGCCCTGTATTGTCGCAGCAGGCAATGCCCTGGTTGAAGTTGTAGTAGGAGATGAGGTTTGGATAAGTGGAATTGATTTCCAGGTCTTTGGTAGCCTGGATCTCGGACTGGGTGCGGGCGTAGTTCCAGATGCGAACTTCGTCTATTTCCCCTTGCAGAAAATCCGAAGCTGCAATCCCCGCACTTACTATGCCTTCAGTATTGGCCGCTAACTGAAACTCGCTTCCTAATGCCCATAGCGTACCGATCGAGACAGCGGGACCTTCCTGCACCCCATTTACAAATAGTTTTATATCGCCTCCATTCTCTGCCGTAATGGCCACATGATACCACTGCCCCAATACAATCGGGGTGGTGCCTACTACAATCTTCGGGGTCCCATCAGCCGTATAATGCACAAAGTTCCCATTTCCGTCGGTTCGGATCTGATGGGAATAGGAGGTGGTTGGATTACCTTGTGTGAAAACAATGACATTTTTATTGGCAGCACTTCCTTCAAATTTCACCCAGGCCTCAATGGTATAAGCCGTGAAGGTGCCGGAAGGCATAACCACTTTATCATTCACCCCGTCAAAATCGAGGGCATGGTTGCGGGTGCAATCGTCATTCAAGGTGGGTACGGTCAGCGTTGCTGAAGCACTGCAGGAACCCGCAGCATTAACGGTCACCGGCGTGAGGGGGCAGGATGAAGCGAATACTGGATTGCCGCAGTCGGTGCAGGTGCTGCTTGCCGCGTTAGTCGCCACCGAACCGGGCTCGCAGGTTGCACAAGCAATATTGGCTTCGGTATTGGTATAAGTTCCCTGCGGACAACTCAAACATGCCTGAGCACCCGAATTGGGGTTGTAGGTGCCAACCCCACAACTTAAACATTCTATTGCGCCTGTACCCGATTGATAATAGCCCGGCGGACAATCGTTGCACGTAATTTGACCTTCCAAAGCCTGGAAAGTGCCTTCCAAACATGCGATTTTGTCAATCCCGTCCGGGCAATAGGAACCCGGGGGGCAGATCGTACAGGCCGTGATAACGCCGTTGCCATCAACGGTAGCGTAGTAGCCCAGCTCGCAGGCACAGGTGCTCGGGTCGAAATTGGCAACGACAAAAGGAGCACAGCTCACGCCAGTTGTTACCCCACCCGGCGCTACCCAGTTGGAAGTAGCACCTGTGAGGGCGAAGTTAACGAGTGTTCCATCATAGGTATTGCTGAATTCCTGCAGAGTCGTCTCGGTAGGGTTTGCCGCACCGTCGAAGCCCTGATTGAACTGGTAGTAGGCTAACAGCCCGGTTTCCGAGCCGGAAAGCTCGCAGTTCAGACTGTTTTTGATTTCTTCTTCACAGAGGGCGCGGGTCCAGAAACGGACTTCGTCCATGACACCCTGGAAAGGTAAGGCCCCTGATTTCCCCGTTCCCAGGATCATAGTACCATCCGTCGTACTGGCTAAGGTAGCATTTGCACTGGCTTCCTCGACGCCATTGACGAATAACCGCAACAGGGTGCCATCCCAGGACACGGCTACGTGGTACCAGGTATTGGCCACTACCGTTGTCGTGCCGGAGAGGGCAGATCCCCCCAGGAAGGTATAGAATCTATTGGCGCTGCCAATGGCCAGGAAGGTCCTGCCAGTGCCGGTGCCATCGTTTTGCTGGATAAAGATATGGGCGTTCCCATCCACCAGGGTAGGTTTCACCCAGGCCTCAGTCGTGAAAGTGGGGGTGGTGCTGGGGTTAAAGAGGAAGGGTATATCAACCCGGTCGTCAACCCCGTCGAAATGGAGAGCGGCGGCGGGGTTGGAAACCACGGCCAAAGTCACATCATTGCCAGTGCCTCCCACATAGGAAATCTTCAGGGAAACGGCATTGAACAACACCATCGCACCTTCCGGCAGCCCGGTGAAAATGCCGGTCACGGGATCCATACCGTCATTGTCGATCAGTATCACCTCTTCGGAGCCGCTGAAGATATGGGTTCCGCTCAGACTCAGATTGGCGGCGGTCAGATTAACCGTGCCTGTGACCTGGATCTGGTCGTAGTCGGTACCAGGGGTATTTACACCGTTGATCTCAAAGTTCACTGTGCCGACGGTAGCAAAATCCAGCCCGTTCGTGCCCGGGTTGAGCGACAGGATACCCGTACCGGATTGTGCACCCGGATATGTATTTAAACTGGAGAATGAAATGCCGTCGGCTATAAGATCAACGGCGGAGGTGTTATTGTCTGTGATGGCTCCGCCCGCAGGCGACTGCAGCACCAGGCGGTCGTTGAATACCGCGCTGCCTTCCAAACTGATAGTGCCGGTACCATTGGTGCGCCCGATGGTGATTTTGGAAAAACCGTCCTGCAACGCGGCCAGGTCGGTGGTCTGCAGACGCAAGGGAGTAGCTCCTCCGGCACCTGCCAGGATAATCCCGGAAGCCGGGTCAAACGGTTGTAACATAAGCTCGCCCAACCCCTGGATGGAATTGGGATCGCCGAATTCCATATTATCGGCGGTCATCGTGATATTGGCGGTACCCGTGGCCGAGATAAGGGTAGTAGCCTGGGCGTGAATTCCGAAATTAAAGGATGGCGTAGCCAAACCCTGGCCTTGGATGTCGATATCACCGTCTACAGTTGTGAGCTGGCCGTTCGTAAACAGATTGAAGCCCTGGTTACTACTGTTTCCGCCGCTGGATGTACCGCTGATCATGATCCGGGCAGCATTAGCACCCGTACCCGTTGAAGAGATGGTTCCTTCTGACAGGAATACGCCTGCATTGCCATTTCCGGTAGCGTTACCACCGACTCCAGTAATGGTAATATCTCCATCCACCGAGGTAATCAGCGTACTTGCGTCCCGGATCTGAACGCCCCGGTTAAAGTCGGTGCCTGCCTTGCCGAACCCGAGTATGGTAATGGTCCCGGCGGTAGCGCCCGTACCGGTCGACTGGATCAGCGCTGCCCCCCGGATATTGACCCCGTGGTTGAAGTTGGAGGTGCCACCGGCCCCGTCTTGTCCTGTTCCGGTGATGGAAATATTCCCGGATACGGTGGTGATGCTCGTACCTGCTTCATCGATGCGGATACCCTGGCAGAAGTCGACTCCTACGCCCGCCACACCTTCGAGGGTAATGGTTCCTGTACCTGTAGAAGCGATGGTCGAGCCGTTATGGACAAAAATGCCGTAATGTTCGTTGGTGCCAGCATCGTCGCTGCCTTTTCCGATCAGCGTGATCGCGCCGGAGGCGGTAGCCAGATCCGCGTCGGTCAGTTCGATCCCGATGAAATCGCCGGTAGACGGACCATTTGCAATGAGGGTGATATTTCCGTTGGTGGTGGTCGCACCTGCGCCGGCGTTGAAGAGAATCCGGCGCGAAACATCGACCAGCAGGCTGCCGCCTGAAGCGAACGTCAGCGCGCCGTTAAAGACGGCGTCATTGTTGCCTGCGTCGCCGTTGATGGTCAGAGAAGGCAGTGCCGAAGCGATACCTTCCACGGTGAAGACGTCATCGCCGTCGTCGCCGTTGATGGTGATGGCCGTGAGCCCGGCAAGGGAGAAATCCACCATCTCAAAGGAGCTATTGAGGCTTTCCAGACGGAGATTGCCGCCACCCAGATCCGAGAGTTTAGCCTGATCGGAGGTGACCGGCAGGTTGAACACCAGGCTGGTCGCCGTACTGCCGGTCATATCGATGGGCTCGAGCCCGGTATAGGTGATGGTAGAAGTACCGCCATTGAGGGAGATCGTGCCATCGTTGGCATTGGTGTGGTTTGAGATCACGGCGCCGACGTTGCCGCCCGTGATAACGAGTTCATCGCCGGTGGTTTGCGTCCCGCCCTGGTAATTGATCCCTCCGGAAGGGATAGGATTGCCGTTGGAGTAGTCGACGGTAAGTTTATCATCACCGCCCTGCGTCGTGACCATGATGGAGCTTACGGAAGAGGCCAGCACCTGCACCGTATTGGGATCTACCTGGGTCATGCCGGTCCCTGCTTCAATGGTGTTGGTGGGGTCATAAATGACGAGGTTGACCCCATTGAGCGAAATGCGCAGGTCGTCGTCAGTGTCGCCGCCGTTGATATCGTTGATGGTGAGTATTCCTGAGGAAAGGGAAGCGGAAGTGGTGGGAGGTGATGCTACTACAAACACATACGCCGCACCGGATGCACTGGCACTATTATCCGCCTGAGCGGTGGCATTCCCGTTCACCCCCGTAGCATTGCTGGATTCTGCAAACGCCCCCACCACGATCGTCTCCCCCGAAATCGCTACTGATGTTCCAAAATTATCATTATTCCCCGTATTCGACGCCTTGAGGTAGGCTTGCTGGGTCCACACCGTCCCCGAGCGGACAAAAACATACGCCGCACCGGAATTAACAGCATCGTTATTAATTCCATCCCCGTTCACCCCCGTGGCATTGCTGTCTTCATCACGAGCCCCCACCACAATCGTTTCGCCTGAGATCGCCACTGAAGTTCCAAAAAGGTCACCCCCTTGTGCAATAAATGATTTTAGGTAGGCTTGTTGACTCCAAGTCATTCCCGAGCGCACAAACACATACGCTGCACCGGCATTACCAGCAGAATTATCCGAGGGCCCGGTGCCATTGCTGGCTTCATTAGAGCTACCTACCACAACAGTCTCCCCTGAGATCGCTACCGACTCGCCAAACCGGTCACCTAAGTTTGTATTCGACGCCTTAAGAAAAGCTTGCTGCGTCCAAACCCCAGCAGAGCGGTTAAACACATACGCCGCACCCGCATTAAAAGCACCGTTATTATTTTGGTCCCCGTTCACTCCTGTTGCATTGCTATCTTCATAATACGCCCCCACCACGATCGTCTCCCCCGAGATCGCTACCGAATAGCCAAAAAGGTCAATAGCCTCCGTATTCGATGCCTTGAGGTAGGCTTGCTGAGACCACGTAACGCCGCTGCGCACAAACACATAGGCTGCGCCGGAAGCACTGGCACTATTATCCGCCTGCGTCCCGTTTACCCCCGTGGCATTACTGTCTTCAGAATACGCCCCCACCACGATCGTCTCCCCCGAGATCGCCACAGAACTGCCAAACAGGTCACCCGACCCCGTATTCGACGCCTTGAGGTAGGCTTGCTGGGTCCACACCGTCCCCGAGCGGACAAAAACATACGCCGCACCGGAATTAACAGCATCGTTATTTGCTTGAGCGGTGGCATCCCCGTTCACCCCGGTGGCACTACCATCTTCCCCAGTCGCACTCACCACGATCGTTTCCCCGGATATTGCTACGGATACGCCAAAAACGTCACCTGTCTCAGAATTCAACGCCTTGAGATAGGCTTGCTGACTCCACACTGTTCCTGAGCGGACAAATACATACGCCGCACCAGAGCCCCCAGCATCGTTATTACTTTCATCCCCGTTCACCCCCGTGGC
This sequence comes from Lewinellaceae bacterium, assembly GCA_020636445.1. Classification (GTDB taxonomy): domain Bacteria; phylum Bacteroidota; class Bacteroidia; order Chitinophagales; family Saprospiraceae; genus JACJXV01. Next base: position 35,055 of record JACJXV010000017.1, read on the forward strand.
ATTGCTGGCTTCCAATGGCGCCCCCACCACGAGCGTCTCCCCCGAGATCGCTACAGAACTGCCAAACTGGTCACCCGACCCCGTATTCGAGGCCTTGAGGTAGGCTTGCTGGCTCCAGCTGGGATCAATGAGCAAAGGGTAGGTGGCGTCGGCATCTTCAATGTGCAACTCAAGCCCAGTGCCATCCCATTCCATGCGGGCGGCGAGTTCTTCGCCCTTGGCATCCCATACCCGCAGCTTGTCGTAGGAAAGGACCGCATCCCCTTTTTTCAATGTGAGGCGATTGCCTTGCTGCCGGACCGCCATATCCGTCTCCAGGGCCAGCTGCAGCCGCAGTGGCTCCGCTCCCTGGCGCACACCAGGGGCTTGCGACAGGTAAAACCACTGCTCCAGCCGCTCGGCATCGTTGATCCACCACTCCGTAAGGGTTTCATTCCAGGTATAGCTCAGCTTGCTGCCCGACTCCGGCCCCAGGTCGGTATTGATCAATTGTCTCGGCGCAGTAACGGCCTGCAACTTTCTGTAACCCAGCCCCAACAGGCGCAATGAGACCCGGTAGTCAGCCGCCTCGCGGTTGCGCGGCGTCAGCGTGGTGCTACCATCGGTCCCGTAGGCAATCTGAAAGCCGTGCGTCAGGTTGGCTGAGGAATAACCGCCCTGTTCGTTGGGGTAGGCTTTGAATTTCCCCATGCGCATCTGCGTCTGGATCGAGGCCCAGGAGCAGGCATCCACCCCGGCGGGCGTCTGCCCGTCAGCGATGTGCTGCGTACCCTTTGCTGCACCCAGCGACTGCTGCTGCACCCGATAAGGTGGCACGGCGGCACGTTGGGAAAATAAACTTAGGGAAAATAGGCCCACCAGAAACAATAGGGCAAAGGTGCGGCTAAGCGAGTAGGGTACAGGTCGTTTCATGAGTTAAGATTCGTCAGTTCCTAAAAAGAACAATAGCCATCTCGAATGGCTGGTTGCTGCTTTACTTCAGAAAAATAATTTTCCTAAAGCATGGTTAGTCGAAAACAATTCAGGTCGTTAAAAAAGCAAGTCCTTTGCTCCTGTTTTGGGCAGCGAGTAAAGGACTTGCCTTTATAAATACAAATTACGGACATTTTCTTGATTATCAGGAAATAAATTGGAGAAGTTTACTGGTGACTGGTGACTGGTGACTTGTTATTCGTTACTCGTTTTCTGCTCACTGCTAACTAGATAGGCTCGCAAGGAAGACGCAGCGCGGGGGTAGGCCTGCTCACTGCTCACTGCTCACTAAAAAACCAACCTTATCCATCCGGATGAGCTGATTTTGGATTTATTTTTAAATTTTCTGGTCTTCGCTAGGAGGAATTAAAAAAATATTGCCATTTTAGAGCCGTTGACACATCCCGAGCGGGAATTATGGAAAACAGGCGGCCCAAACGGCTGTGTTTTCACCTTTTCGGAAAAAAGATCCCATCCATATCCCTGGAATCACCAGGTGTTGTCCCATGTAAGTATCCTTTGATCCTATGAACATTCGTTTGACACGATGGTCACCTTTATTGCTTAGTTCTAAAATTTACGGTCATGTTGGTACTTTACATTGCATTGGGAGCTTTCATCATTGGTAGTGGGGTCATTACAGGTTTAAACAACTTGCAACGGAGTAGCCGCAGGATCTGATTCTGGCTTTAGCTCAGTGGCGTTTGGCGAGTTAGCGAGGCCTGCCTGGCAGGAAATAACACCGCACAAATCCAGCCCATGGCTAAAACCAAATGATTAGCGTCTAATCCCCCCGGGTAAGCGTTAGTCATCCTTCTCGGCGTCCCCCCAAATTTTATTATCATAAGTTCGTTTTGGATTGCGCAGGCATCGCATTGCCTGGGTAAGGCCCGTTACCGTCATGGGAAACATGCGGTTACGTGTAAACGCTCGAATGGCATTGACCGATTCGAAGAAGTCCCATTCGTAATCGGGCATCGGATTGATCCAGGCCATATTGGGGAAGTGATCGCGTAAGCGGCCCAACCAGGCAATGCCGGACTCGTCGTTGTAGTGCTCTACACTTCCCCCACGGTAAAATATTTCGTAGGGCGACATGGCTGCATCCCCGACAAAGATCAGCTTATAGTCGCTGTTGTAGCGGCGCAGCAACTCAAGGGTAGGGATTTTCTCGTGGTAGCGCCGCCGATTGTCGCGCCATACCGACTCGTACACACAATTGTGGAAATAGTAGAATTCAAGGTGCTTGAATTCCCAGCGGGCGGCCGAAAACAGCTGTTCGCACAACTCGATATGGTCGTCCATTGAGCCGCCCACATCCATGAGCAGCAGTACTTTGACGCGGTTAGCGCGGGTAGGCTGCAGGGCCAGGTCCAGCACGCCGGCATTCGCCGAAGTCCGGCGGATTGTTTCGTCTAAATCCAGTTCGGTGGGTAATCCTTCCCGCGTCCAGTTGCGCAGTCGCTTCAGGATGAGTTTGATATTGCGGGTGTTGAGCTCAACGCGATCGTCGTAGTTGCGAAAGGCACGCTGTTCCCATACTTTCAGCGCACTGCGGTTGCGGCTCTCCCCACCGGTGCGAATGCCTTCCGGGTGCTGGCCAAAAGCGCCGAAAGGAGAAGTGCCCCCGGAACCTATCCATTTATTGCCGCCAAAATGCGCTTCATTTTGCTCGGCTAATAATTCCCGCAGCCTTTCCATCAGGGCATCCAGGCCGCCAAGGCGCTCCAATTCTTCGGGATCTATCTCCTGCAGCAGTTGCTCACGCAACCAATCAGCGGGTAATTCCTGGGCCAGGAAGGCGGCTAGTGAACTTACGGTGCCAAAGTATTCGCCAAACAGTAGATCGAAGCGGTCCAGTTGCGCTTCTTGTTTGACATAGATCGCCCGGGCCAGCGCGTAGAAGTCATCCATCTGCCAATGGCCGAGGCCCTGTTGCAGGGCATCCAGTAAAGCCAGGTGCTCGTGTAAACTGACGGGAATTCCGCCGCGCCGCAGGGCATAAAAAAAGTCGATCAGCATAGGCACCGCTTTTAGCGTATCGCTTCACTCCCCTTTGCCGACGAGTGAAAATTAAACTATTCTGCCCTGGTGCTATGCTCCCCGCTAACTACTAAACTGTTAGTTGTTGAGTTTCAAGACGTCCAGGAAAGCTTTCTGGGGAACCTCTACACTACCAATCTGCCGCATTTTCTTTTTCCCTTCTTTTTGTTTTTCCAACAGCTTCCGCTTCCGGGTGATATCCCCCCCGTAACATTTGGCGGTAACGTCCTTGCGCAGGGCAGAAATGGTTTCCCGGGCAATAATTTTAGCCCCAACAGCCGCCTGGATGGCAATGACAAACTGCTGGCGGGGTAACAACTCTTTCAGTCGCTTGCAGATTTTCCGGCCAAACGCTTCGGCTTTATCACGATGAACCAGGGCGGATAAGGCATCCACATTTTCCCCGTTCAGTTTAATATCCATCCGCACCAGGTCCGAGGCCCGGTAGTCGATCATCGCATAGTCGAAAGAAGCGTAACCCCGGGAAACCGTTTTCAAGCGATCGTAAAAGTCGAAGACAATTTCGGCCAGCGGCATCTCGAAGGTCAATTCTACCCGGTTCTGCGTCAGATAGGATTGCTTGGTCATAAACCCGCGCTTCTCCATGCACAAAGTCATGATTATACCAATGTATTCAGGCTTGGTAATAATCTGCGCGCGAATATAGGGTTCCTCCACCCGCTGGATCCGCGAGGGATCCGGTAATTCCGTTGGGGTTTTTACTGATATTTTCTCCCCTTTGGTAGAGTAGGCAAAATACGACACGTTGGGGACGGTCGTAATCACTTCCATATTGAACTCCCGCGACAAGCGTTCCTGGACAATCTCCAGGTGCAACATCCCCAGGAAGCCACAACGGAAACCAAACCCCAATGCAATCGATGTTTCGGGCTCAAACACCAAAGAAGCATCGTTTAGTTGAAGTTTTTCGAGGCTATCCCGCAAGTCCTCAAAATCATCGTTATCGATAGGGAAAATACCGGCGAATACCATCGGCTTGACATCCTCAAAGCCATGAATTGCCTCTTCGCAGGGCCGCAGGGTGTGCGTCAGGGTATCCCCTACTTTAATTTCTTTGGATTCTTTAATCCCAGTAATGATATAGCCAACATCGCCGGCCTGCATTTCATCGCGTGGCATCTGGTTGATCTGCAGGATGCCGATTTCATCAGCCTGGTATTCTTTTTCGGTATGGAAAAACCGCACCTTATCGCCCTTGCGCAAGGTTCCGTTTAGAATCCGGAAGTAAGCAATAACCCCCCGGAACGAGTTAAATACCGAATCAAAAATCAGTGCTTGCAGGGGAGCCTCCGGGTCACCTTTCGGTGGAGGAATCCGGTCGACAATAGCCGCCATAATTTCGGGTACCCCCTGGCCTGTTTTCCCGCTAGCCAATAGAATATCTTCTTTACGGCACCCAATCAGGTCAATAATCTGGTCAGCTACCTCATCGACCATGGCACTTTCCATATCCACCTTGTTCAGAATGGGGATAATTTCCAGGTCATGCTCAATGGCCAGGTAAAGGTTGGAAATGGTTTGTGCCTGGATGCCCTGCGTGGCGTCAACCAGCAACAACGCACCTTCACAGGCAGCAATGGAACGCGATACCTCATACGAGAAATCCACGTGCCCCGGCGTATCAATGAGGTTGAAGGTATATTTCTGTCCATCCGTATGCGGATAGTACATCTGCACCGCGTGGCTCTTGATGGTAATCCCACGTTCCCTTTCCAGGTCCATGCTATCCAGGGCCTGATCCTTCATCTGCCGCTTATCGATCGTATGGGTAAACTCCAGCAGGCGATCCGACAAGGTACTCTTGCCATGATCGATGTGGGCGATAACACAAAAATTTCTTAAATGCTTCATATCCTCAATACTTCACCAAATCTTCATTTAATCGGGCAACGGCCTTGCGCTGAAATTGTTCATCAAATTGCAGGCCTTCCGCTGCTGTCGCGGCAGTTCTCCGGGAATTACCTGCAAATTATTCAATTTTCAGCCCGAATGCTCACCGTCTGCCATAAATTCTCTTGCTTTCAGACCCAGAAAGGTGGTCTACGCGCAAAACGCACGCAAAATTCTGATTATTCTGGGGTTTTGCCAAGTAAAACGATCGATCAATCGGTTTTTTTTTCTGGCTTCTCCGGTAACACCTCAATTTCTCCGGTTCGCCCATCGAGGGAAACCCAATCTCCGGTACGCAAAACTACCGTTCGGGGAAGCTGGGTAATCGCCGGAATACCTGCCTCCCGCAGGATGATGGATGCATGCGACAGCAGTCCGCCCACATACGAAACGACCGCATCAACTTGCGAGAAAAAAGGTGCCCAGCCGGGATCCAGCGCATCTGCTACCAGGATGATTACATCATAGCCGGGTTTCTGGGCTAAATCCAGTGAAGTGGCCGCCGCAACGCGCCATACCTGCCCCGTGACTTTTCCGGGCACCAGGCCGATTCCCTGTTGGTTACCGGTATTGTCACCAGCAGCCGCGGGCCCCATGGGAATCCGCCGTCCATCCCTATTGGCGCGAAAGGTATCCATATCCCAGCCAACCGGCTTATCGGCATCCGTCATCACGGGAATCTTTCCACTGGTCAGGTATTCCCGCACCTCAGCGGGAGTCCACGCCCAGGGGTTGGTATTTTCCGGCAGCAGTGCAGGTACATACTGCAGCCATTCCCGGCGAAAATCGGCAAAGAGATGCATCGTTTCATGGCGTAAGTTTTCGCGGGCATGCACCAGGCGAATGATGGGTGCGAAGAGCCCAGTCCACCAGGCACCACTACCGGCACTTTCGGGTGTGGTTTTTTCACCGGAGTCTCCCTTACCCCCTAGCGCGGCCCAGGCATCCGCTGTCCATTCCTGAAACCGCGGTTGCGCCAAATCTGATTCATAGAAGCCGCGGTGACCATACTGCGCCAGAAACTGAGCCCGGTCCATGCGGCCTTTCCCCAAATCTGCGATAGCCTCCAGGTAGGTGGTACTTATACTTTTTTGCTGAAGGGCCTTGGCCAAGGGTGCCAGCCATCCCCGCTGGTTAAGCCAGCGAACAGGGCCCGCCATTGCGCCGGTAAGGCTCTGCATCTGTTCTACCAGGCCGACATACACCTGCTGAAAGTCGTCCTGCCAGGCCGTAAGCGCTTTACGTGGATCTTTCAACCACCATTCCCGGCGGGCGGCTATTCGCCCGGGTAATTGCCGCTGGTGGCCTGCTACCCAGCGCCGCGATTTCCCTACACTGGTCAGCTGTTGCCCTAAAATCGCGAGAAAAACCCGCCACTTGGGCAGCATCGCCCAAAACCGGGGCTTCACCTGGTAAGGATCAACGGCTCCCACCGATTCACTGACCAACCCCGTCGGCAATCCCCAATGGACCATGACATCCAGCAGGGCCGAAAGGTTAATCCAGGGCATACCGGCCGTCTGCCAAATAAAAGATCGCTCGGGTAAGGTTGTATCCAGCCGCCGGTAATAGGAAAACAGCGCGGGTCCGGCATCAGCGATCACGCCTGTCATCAACCGCGAAGGAACAGGAGGTAAGATTTCCCGGTGATTAGCGGTAGTCAGCAACTCTTCTTCTTCCTGTCGGGTTGTGATCGGTCGGGCCTGTAGTAAGTAGAGTTCACCCTGAGCTACCGCCCATTCAATATCCAAACCGTGACTGGCAGGAAGTCCGCCCAGTAGTTTCCCTGCCAGGGCCGACAGCTTGATGAATGGTCGTCGCAAGGCGGCTGAGGGGCCAGCCCAAAAGGAATACCCCTTTGACCAGCGATAGTCCGCCATAGAAAAACGCGGCAGCAGCAAGAGCTCCGGGGTTATTTGCCCACTGACCAGCTGATCCCCCAAGCCTGCGGTCCATTCTACTTTCCATATTCCCCGGCGGTAAGCAAAAAGCACCCCACTATACTCGGCAGGCACCATTTCCTGGACAATCAGGCTGCTGCCTTCCGGCTGCGGATAGGAAGCAAATACCTCCGCCAGGGCTTCCGGCAACGCCTCGGCAGATACTTGCAGGCGGGTAAGAAACTGCCCGGCCTGGCTGCTTGTTTCCCCGTCCTCGTCGTGGTAGGAAGAGCGGACGGCTACCGGAAACCGGAGTCCCTCCATGGCATAATTCCCGGTCCGAAATGCTGTGTAAGTGATTATCCGAAAGGGAGGCGTAGGAAGCCCGGAGGCTTGAAAATGCCTTAATTGCTGGGATTTTAACATACTGTGCTATCCATTAATCGCCAGCAGGTCAACCAGCAGTTCGTAAAAGGATTCCGGCTGTTCCAACATGGGGAAATGATCCCAACCGGGTATTATTTGTACCTGCGCGTGTGGAAAATCGCGCTGCCACCAGGCCACCTGGTGCGCGGCAACCACCCGTTCCTTATCGCCCCAAATGAGGTGATAAGGTTCTGCCTGCAATTTTTGCTGTACCCCTCGGTACCATTGCGGGGTAATCAAATCAAAGAAAACAGGAAAAGCCGCACACCGGCGGTAGTCATTAAAAAATTCCCGTCGCAACTCCACCGGGATTGCCTCCGGCTGCTGGAACAAGCGTTTTTCCCACAGCGATTGCAAAACAGGCTCGTAGACCATCCGGTGAATCAGGTTGCGAATCAAAGGCGGCCGCATCAGCTGCGGAAAAAGCCGCCGCTCCAGTCCCGCACCAATGCACCCGTGCAAAATGACCTGTTGGGGTTCCCAGCCTGGTTCCCAGCCCCGGGCTGCCCATTCCAGGAGCATCGACCCGCCAATTCCATGGCCATAGACCACCCAGGGTTCCTTTTCAGCACCTGCAATAGCCTTGCGCAAGGCTCCAATAAAAGGATCCCAACCGGGGGCACCCTCCGGCAATGCCCGGCCTTCGAACCCCGGTAACAAGGGCAGGTGTACCCGCCAATCGCCGAATCCTCGCTCCCGGGCAATGTGCAGAAAAGGTTCAAAGCGCAGGTTTGCCCCACCATTCCCATGCACCATTAACAGATGTGCCATGTTCTCTTTGTTTTCAGCATAACCCCGTAAGGCGTAAAGTGTTTACCGGTATCACGGTCAATCAGTCCTAAAACAATGGGCTCATCTGCCGTTCGTAGCTATCTCCTTGCGTTAAAAAGGGGGATGGAGTGAGCAGTGAGCGGGGTCTTGTCCTAAAATAGGTAGACATTTTTAACTTTGAAAAAGATGTCAACAAAAAGCAGTCCGGTATTGGTTAGGTACAGCGAAAGGTTCAAGATGGAGGAGATCCATCAAACATACCGGTACCGCGGTCAATCAGACCAAAACAGGGGGCTCATCCGCCGTTTAAAAGTTAACTTATCTTTTTTACCCAGCCAAGGCAGCATTTGCCTTTATTTACCGTTCCTCTGAAAGAAGCATAAGCGAGGGAATATGATGAAGTGGATTACAAGGTGGGGATTAGTTATCGGAGTAATCCTGGCCGGAAGCGCTTGTGAAATCGGCAAAGTCGGGGATCCCATCCTTATCGCGGATGTGGAAGAAGAGTTCACCGTCGAACTTCAGGAAAAATTTTCGCCCGGTAAGCGTGAATTAATCCTGAAACTGGCTACCGTCAAACAACAGGATTGCTCGAATTATCAAATTCGCTACCAGTGGCTCCAACGGCTCAAGCAACTCCAGTTATCCATTCGCGATCTGGTACGGACCAGCGATTGCCAGCCAGGGCCTGCCCCGGCATTGGCTACGGTAATAGCAGGTAACTTAAGTGCTGGTGATTATGAATTAACAATCGATCTGCAACAAACCGTAGTCAATGAAGGTATTCTCACCATAACACCTGAGTTGTACCGCATTAAAATGAATACGGAGTATGGCTTGTCGTTCCTGAATCGGGAACTCCGGCAAATCCCCAACGAAACCATCTGGGGATATATAGCTTATTCCCCTGCTAAATTGAATGCAGCCAGAGAACTCCGGGAGGCTTTGCAAAAACAGACGCAAGGACTGGCTTTGCGCAGTGGTGATTATGGTTATTTCTCAGCGAGTGCCAGTAATATAAGCCTGAAAGGAGTACCCGGCAACCTGACCTATTTCCCCCTGGTGCGCCGTTTCACCGGCCAGGGTGACGAGCTGGCAGCATTAATCGGCAACTTCCGCGATATCCACGGAGCCGAACTACAAGTGGTAATGCAGGATACGAACGGCAGGATTTACTGATCTGCGGATAACAACTGGCTGCGCGAAATTCTTTCCTTCTTCCGGGTTTCTTTTAGTTCGAACGAAAATCCTTCTTCCAGAAATTGCTGATAGCGCTTGCGGTCAAACTTATACAACCGCGCCGGCCGATGCGCCACACCCTCCTGCATTTCATCCAGGTCGATAATCAAATTCATCGACAATATTTTCTTGCGGAAGTTACGCTTATCCAGATCAGTTTCCAGAATAGCTTCGTAGAGATGCTGGAGTTCCGTCAGTGTGAACTTGGGTGGCAACAACTCAAAGCCCACCGGGCGCAGACGGAGCAGCCATCGCAAGCGGTTTAGGCAGGATTGCAGAATGACCATATGGTCAAACGGGAGTTCCGTCACCTGGGAGATAGAATGCCACTGCGCTTGCAACGCAATCGAGGAAGACTGAATGGTATAGTTGCTGATCTTGATCAAGGAAAAATAGGCAATCGTGATTACCCGACCAAAAGGGTGCCGGTCAACAGCGCCAAAGGTTTTCACCTGTTCCAGATAAACATTATTCAACCCTGTCAGCTCCTCTAATACCCGAATAGCCGCCGTATCCAAATCCTCTGCGGGATAAACAAAATGGCCTGGCAAGGCCCAGTCCCCCATAAAGGGTTCTTCACCGCGCTTGATCAATAACACCTTCAGGTCTCCCTCATCGAAACCAAAGATGACATTATCTACCGTAAAGGCGGATTTGAAAAAATTACCAAAATCTGTTGCCATTATAAAATGCTAACTCAGTAAGTTGATCGTAATACCTTGAACCAGGTAGTTGGGTAATATTAGCTACCACTCACTGATCGGTACATCATCTAATTTAGGAATTAATCCCGGATAAATCAAAGTAAACAAAGGGTAATTAGTGTACATTTTACACTAGCCCTTAACAATGAGTATCTTATTGATTTTCAAAATCAAAGCCTGTTCAACAAAATCAACCTGCAATTCACCTGAATGCCAGGATGCGTTAGTACAAAAACTGGGAAAGCCCCAACTGATTGCGCAGTGTGGTATCCTGCAAGGAATTTTCTTTCCAATAGGGAGTTTTCAGGGTTTCTTTCCGACGGGCCAGCGTGGTTCGGGCCTGGCCATCAAAGGCCGATGGATAGGTATCCGTCCACCCTTCAATAACGTAAGGTGATTCTGCTTGGAAAATGATTTCCACTGTCCGGTTCAGCTCAGGGAAAAATAACCGATAAACCCGTAACTGATCCCCGGCAAAATCTCCTCCCTGATAAACTTCCAGGACTGCCTCTGCCCTTTGGGGAGAGAAATCCCGGTGTTGTAAGCGAGCATAGAAGGGCGCTGGTAATATGGAAAACTTACCAATAGGCAAGGCATCAGGGTTTATCCTGACCTGCGTCCATAATGCATCTTCAGACCAGGTGTAGGGTACCTTTTGGTCCGTATCCCCTTCCGTTTCAAAATAGGAAAATACCTGGGCCCGATATTGCGAGCCTATCTGATTTAACTGCATAAACGTCTGCCCGCACCAATCCTGCGAACTCATGGTAATTTTCAGCGGAAAGGGAAATTGCACCTGATCCACCGGCGCAAATACCGAGGTCATGATGGCGTAATCATAAATCCCGGTTGTAAACCGCCGGATAGCATTCATTTTCAGAATAGCCGTCGACTGTTTACTCCGGTATTGCTCATTTTTAACCTGTTTATCAGTCAAAAAATCTTCCGTAACAAATACCAGAACGGCCTCCCCGGGGTGAACATCCCGGTAGCGATTTTGGTGTAAGCTGTAACTGCTCACTTCAGCGGTGCCGTCATACCAATATTTATCCAGTCGCACCGAAGTTTCCAGAATGGCTACTTTTTTCGGGCCCTCCGCCGGACCAGCCACTGTTTTTTTACCTTGTTCCTGGCATCCCAGTAACATCAATAAACTGGCACCGAATAACCACTGCTTAGTCATAGATGGTCTTTTTCTTCCAACAAAATCAGTTGACAAGTATCTGCTTTCTTTATAAAACCTATGGTACAACAACAAATCCGCCTAAAATGATGCAAGGCCCTTGTCAAAACTAATCCGGAGAGGGTAAAGGTGGCCCGGATAGGGATACGTAAGGTAATAAACGTTGTACCGTGCTGGAATCCAGGCCATGAATCCGCCATAGCTCCTCCGGTGATGCCAAGCCCTGGTGCGTCTCACGGTAGGCAACAATAGCCCGGGCCTGGCGATAATTGCAATAGGGGTGAGCGGCCAATTGTTCAATGCTGGCACTATTAATGGGAATCCTTCCCCAATGCGGGGTTTGGAGTACCAACACTGAGCGAAAAGCTTGAAAAACACTGTCGGGCAATCCATAGGTCTCTCCTACCTGGTCGATGGAGGAAAAACCGCCGAGTCGATCCCGAAACCGAACGATGCGCCGGGCCAGTACGGGGCCTATCCCCCGCAGGGTCGTCCAGGTGGCGGAATCCGCCTGGTTAATATCAATCGGGCTGGAAGCATTTTCATACTGCCCTCCCCCGGGGTTCTTTTTACTTGCCCGAGTGCGATCGGGCAAAATAATCCAGGGGGCTAATTCCGCAAAAAGGGTGTCCGTCATACCGTAGAGCTTGCGCAAATCATTCGTTTCAAAGAAACGCCCCCCATGGGCCACGTAATTGACCCAGGTACGAGCCAGCCGCAGGGGCACACCCCACCGAACCAGCTCATCCTGGTCAACCTGATGAGGATCAATCCGAAACCGCTTTATTGGGTTGGGGGTAGTGTCAACAACCGTAACCCTGGAGGCCATAGGGGCATTGCCGAGCGTATCCTGGGATGCCTTTATCCATTGTAACTCCAAGGCTGTCCACGCAGCAAGTGGCCGGGATGGAGACACCCAATCAGGTAACAGCCAGCCCAGAGCACCCAAGGCCAGCACGACGACTATTCCGCGGCGTTCCGGCCGCGAAAAGTAAAAGAATTCAATCAAATGCTTCTTCATCAGTTGGGAGGTTTAGTGGATCGAACGTGCGCAAATCGCACTGAAAAGCCGATCCTTGTTCAGCAATATCGATTAGGGGAATGGCCCGGCTTGCTGCAAGCTTTCGGAGATAGCTGCGTGTGGAGTAGCGGTTTGTAGCATCCAGAATGATCAGCTGTGGCGGATACAAATCGAGCCAGGTTTCCCAGGGAGCCCATAAGCTACTACTGACCACCCAAATATCCGCTTGGGGTGGAGTAACCGGCAATGGCCGCTGCCCGTCGAGCCATAACCAGGAATGTTTCTGCCATTGGAGCACGGGCATCACATCGGTCGTTAGCTGGATAGTCTGTGTGGGGTGTTCAACCCCAAAACGCTGGCGAGCTGCTAATGCGATTGCTGACTCTTGTCGGGGGTCGGTTACCGAAGACCAGGTGAGTCGCTGGTTTCCACAAATAAAATCAACCAGGGTTCCTCCGCGGTGATTATATACAATGACCTGCTGTTGTTCCTTTTGCTGCTCGATGGTTCGGTGGTTCATTCCTGCCAATAAACCGATCAGGAAGCCTCCCGCCGCCAGCAGTGTCCAATGCCGGTATTTTACCGCAATTATTCCCCAAAAGGCAAGCAACAAGCCAAGCCAGAATTGCGGCTCCGTCCACCAGATGCCTTGCCAAAGTGCTCCCGGTAATTGGCCGAAAAACGCCATTATTTTCCAGAAAAAATGGAGAATGCCCCCAAACCCCCAGGTAAGCCATTCACCTGCCAGGGGAATCCCCGCCAGTAAAATTTGTAAAAAGCCCATGGCTAGAATGAGCGCAGCAGCCGGAATAACGACCCACCCCGACAACAGTCCCAACCAGGAAAACTGATGAAAATAGTACACGCATAAAGGAAAGGTCATCCACTGAGCGGCTAAACCTACTGTCGTGAGTTGCCAGAAATACCGCACCGGGTGGAAGGCTGGCCGCCAGCAAGCTTCCAGCCGGGGCTGGAAAAAAAGGATACCCACGACCGCTGCATAGGATAATTGGAACCCCACCTGGAAAAAAAGCAGGGGCCTGAACCATAGTAAAATAAAAGCGGAGGCCCAAAGCGCATTCCAGGAACTTCCCCGTCGGTCGAGCGTTCGCCCCCAGAGGAGAATCGTAAAAAGTAAGGCCGCCCGCAAAACCGCAGGACCGGCACCTGTCAGGATGGCAAACCCCCAGATTGCCGCAGTATTCCAGGCAAAACGCCCCCACCGATGGCCAAAGGGCGCCAGCCAGGTCAATAAGCCCAAGAGCCACCGGACACCAAAGGCAACCATCCCAACGTGAAGTCCCGATACCGCTAATACATGCATAGCTCCGGCATGGGTAAACGCACTCCGCACTTCTGGGGTGAGGTGCGATTTGTCGCCCAACACCAACGCGGCCGCAATTCCCCACTCCGGGGCCTTACCCTGGGCACCCAACAAACGGCGTTCGACCCAGGAGCGGCAATTGACCAGCCTGGTCTGCCAGGTGGTCTTTTCCGGAACATCCATCCACCAATCTCCTTCGCCAAGAAAGCCCTGCAGGTAGATCCCCTGCTGTCCCCAATACCGCCGGCCATCAAAACCACCGGGGTTGGCGGCTGCAGGAATACGACGCAGCAGAACCCTCCCGACGAACGTACACCCCAAATTACTGCCCGTACTATCAGCGGCAGGTAGATAAAGTAACACCCGCCCTTTAGCTTCTTGCCAGGAAAGAGAATCTCTCCGCAAGGCCTCAACAGACAGCGTAACCTGGGTCCAGCGCCTGCCCGGATTCCAGCTGATTACTTGCCCGCCCAGAAGTACCGGCTGGGTAAGGTTGTTGCCCAGGTCCGTTGAAAAACGGGTGTCCGTCGTCAGGTCCTTACCCCGCCAACTGATCATCACTGGCAAGAGGATAGCCAGCGAAATGCCAAACCCATAACGCCAGCGGTAACGAACGCTGTGCCAGGCGAGGAATACGACAATGAATAGCAATAAGACAGCCCCGCCAAGGCGGACTCCTGGCCCGTGCAGGAACACAATGCCCGGAAGTAAAAAGAGCAAAAGTCGAAAAAAGGGATACGCCTGCCAGTGCATACAATCAGCTACGTTAGTGATGTTCACGGAGGGTGTATCAGCAGGAGTTAAGGGCTACTTGCATTTGCGAAAGCCCAAGCGCCAAAAGCCATTGGCGATTTTGGATTACTGCAAATTACAAGAAAAATCACGTGTGCGCAATACCTTGTTTAAAAATAAGGGTCTGTGTGCGTTGTGGAGTTTGAACCTGCTGGCTGGAGATTGGGGGAAGGGTCAGCAGGCAGAATGAGAAATTGGAAATTGGAAAAACGAGTATCGAGTAACCAGTCATCAGTGATCAGGCAGAGTTCCTCTTTGCGTCTTGGTGAGTTTATCTGGTGAAAGGTGAGGTGTAAGGGTGAGGCCCCGCCTACGCTGGGCTTCGGCGGGCGAAGGAAATCAGAAATCAGCCCATTAGGTAGCAGTTATAAGCAAGCCTTCATACGAGGTACGCATGGCTTCGGCAAACGTATAGAGTTCTACTTTCTCAACCTTTCCTTTAAGGGCAATAATCCCTACCCGTTTAAGATGGTACAAATGGGGAGGCAGTTGTAAGTGATCCAGCAAGGGTTTGGACATGAGAATCGACACCCGAAATTTATTACATACTGCCTGAATCCGTGCAGCGGTATTGAGTACATCACCCGAAAAAACAATGTCCTTCTTGATAACACCAATTTCACCGGTGGTGACCAACCCACAGTGCAGGCCAACTTTGAACTCGGGCACTAACCCATACCGCTCCTGGTAATGATTAGCCCGCTTCTGAATAGCTTCCCGCATATAATAATAGCAGCGGATACAATTGTCATTGTGCAGTCCTTGTTGCAGGGGCCATGAAATAACAATTTCATCACCCACATATTGATATATTTCGCCGGAGGTATCGGCTACGGCATTGGTGATATCCCGAAAAAAGTCGTTAAGCAATTGGAAAAACAAAATATGCCCGAGCTTCTCGGCAATTCGAGTGCTGGATTTAATATCAGCAAATAAAAAAATCCGATCCTCTTCCCGCGGCCGGTGGTAATGCCCCAGAATCATTTTCAGTAAAATACCCCGTCCGTATTTTTCATTGACATGCAGGGAAATGATGGTTAGAAAAACTACTACCGACCAATACCCCAGTGTTTTTAAATAAAATGCCCGGTTGAAGAGCAAGGTAGTCGTCTCAGCCAAAACTTCAGGATGCCAAAAATTGCCGTATTGAAAGCTAAGCAGGGTAGTCTGCAATACGGAAATGATCCCAAAATTCAGGACGGAGATAATCATGGAATTTACCAAAAGGGCTACCCCAAAAGGCTTGGTACGGAACCGTTCGCGTAAAAAGAAAACCAGGAAAGTTCCTGAAATAAGTCCACTGAGGATACCCGCCAGTACATTGACGAAGAATAAGCGACCATACTGGAACGAAGGGCTGGGAACAAAATAGGCACTCTGGGAAAGTGCCAGGGTATTGAGTGCATCCAATGCGCCCAATACAGCCCACCCGACGGCTATCCAAAAAACTTGCCGTCGGCCTATCCGAATTCTGCTCCTGGGCGCCGATCTCATTTTTTTGTCCTTTGGCTTGCTCGAAAAAAGTATTTTTACCCCCGTTGGCCGGTGGTTTTTCGAGGACTAACCCTATTAACGGTGCCCGCGAAGCTGTTTACCGTCACAAATGTACAACAAAATAGGCGCGCTGCGTTGAACAGTAGAACCGGTTGACACTTTCAACTGTATGCATCTAGGGGATTCTTATTATTCACCCCTCACTAACTTTCGCTAATCAGGAAAAAGCTATGCTACCCGAACTTTTTGACATCGATACTGCCCTGATAACTACTCGCACCGTCGTTCGCCGATTTCGAGAAACGGAAGGCAAATCTTTTTTCCAATTGTTACATGCCAACGAAGCTGCCATTCGCGATTTATTCCCCGATTTGTTAAAGGTTGCCGACACCCAGGAGAATGCCGAATGGTATATTCGTCAGGAGCTTGCCTCCTGGTTGCTTCAACAAAGTTTCAGCTTTGGCATCTGGGACAAAGAGTCGGCACTGATGATCGGCTTCATTCAGGTCATCCATCTCGACTGGGCTTTACCGCAGGGAGAACTCCGTTTTTTTATGGATAAAGATAAAAGTGGAAAGGGCCTTATGACGGAAGTAATGGCGATGGTTGTTGCGTTTTGTTTTCATCAG
The DNA here is from genome assembly GCA_020636445.1 of Lewinellaceae bacterium. Lineage (GTDB taxonomy): Bacteria > Bacteroidota > Bacteroidia > Chitinophagales > Saprospiraceae > JACJXV01. Next base: position 51,444 of record JACJXV010000017.1, read on the forward strand.
TTAAAATTAGAAAAGATTGGCCTGCGTACCCCAAATGATAATTTCACTACCCAGCGGCTAGCCCGCAAGTGCGGATTTAGCCGGGAAGGCGACCTTCGCAGCAGTCTGCGGCGTAGTAGTGGCGAATTAACCGACCTCATGCTGATGGGGCTAACCAAGTCGGAATATGAAAAAGTCTGAGCAACCGGCACCTCCGGAAATCGTGGAGCAATTCGTTGAACAACTGACGCAGGGGAAATACGCTCAGGTAAGTCACTTAATTGACACCTACCCTGCCCTGTCCGAATCCGCTACGGCGGAAGGGTTATCCCTGATTTTGCTTACGGCATACCATCGGCAGCCCTCCTTCAGTAGTCAGCTTTTTCGGGGAAAAACGAACCCCGATATTTATGAGCGAATAATTCATGACGACTTGCCGGGTGTTGAAGCCATCCTGACGGAAACACCTCTTTTGGTGAATCAATTTGCACCTGATGGATTTACACCTCTAACCCTGGCTGCTTATTTCGGGCATAGTGCATTGGCCAAGTTACTGCTGTCAGTGGGTGCTGATGTCAATCTTGCCACAGGCAACCCCATGCGGGTTGCTCCTATCCATGCGGCAGTAGCTTCACAAGCCATCGCCATTGTCGGCCTGTTACTCGATGCAGGTGCAGACGTCCAGGCTGTTCAGAGTCAGGGAATTACCCCCCTACATGCGGCTGCCCACCGGGGCGATGAGCTGATGGTAAAAACACTATTAAAGGCGGGAGCCCCGGCTGCTACGCGCAGCGATGCTGGCTTTTCCGCTGCCGACTATGCCGAGCAGGGCGGATTCCCTGCATTGGCCACGCAGTTACGTTCCTATGAAGCACAATAAGCAAGTTGATCCCGCTATCCTGAATGCCTTATTTACCCTATGGGAAGTTGGGGCGCAATTAGATTACCAACAGCGGTATCGCTTAAAAACCGCATTACTAACTGCCGCAACACCGGGGGAGCTCTCCGAGGCAATAGCTTTTTTTAATGAGCCTGCCGCCGCCATGTTCCTGGATATCCACCCTGGCCTGGCAGCTGACCACGACTTGGCGGTCCGTCGGAAATTACCGGCAGCCCGCAAACCCCATTATCTTGCTGCTTTCCAGCTAATCATCGCCAGTATTGATGGAGAAGGATGGCCTGCTTTCCCGGAAAACCTGCTTCATGATCTCCTGGTAGTGGGGGCCTATACGCCTGCCCATTCCGCGATTGCTCCGGAATTAGCCCGCAAGTTAGCCTTGGAGTGCCTTCCGATTATTGCCGGATTACCCTTGCACCGTCATAATGCCCCCGGCCGGGCAGTGAGTAGTTGGTTAGACGGCATTGCCGAGATCGCCAATACCGTCGACTGTGCTCGTTGCTTACCCGCCTGGGTTGCGATGTTGGCGCAAATGCTCGACAGTCTTGAGGCTTTTCCGGCTGCGCTCCTCCACGATATTTATTGGCAGCGATACGTGCAGCACTGCCTGGCCGCCCTTAGCCAAACGATTCAAAAGGCTCCTGCCGATACCAACCTGGATCAGCAGGTGGCTATGCTTTTTACGCAGTTACTCAAAGCAACAATTGAAGCTCCGCGGCTCACGACACTGGCTTCTGCTACGCTGCAACCTATTTTGAAAAGCATTACCCAGCAATGGTGTGCAATACCTGCCTCTCCGCTACAGCTAGCCGGCAGCCTCGAACAAGAACACCTGGTTCGACTCACCCTGGAAACCCTGGCCGATGCTCCGGCATTGGTTGTTCCCAAAGATGGATTACAGGAGATTTGTACCTCCTTGTCCGAGATGCTGCTGCGTCCGCAAATCAATCACCCCGAAATGTTACCGGGGTTACTCCGCCTGGTCTTCGAATGGGGGGCTGAAAACCTGGCCCTTCTCCAAACACCCCCGGGCACCCCTCGTGGGTTTTTATTGATTCAGGCATTGCGGGAAAGTTTACTGCAATTACTTGGATCACCAGGAGGGCAAAGCTGGTTTGGTAAGCTCAACTACACCCAGCGTTACCAGCTGTTGGATCAAATTCTGGAAGCGGTCACCCACCACCCTGCCCTGGTCAGTGATCAGGTAGGCCAACAGTCTGTACTGCTGACTACCCTGGATGCCGTACTGCGCGGATTAAGCAAGCTCCCCCCCGATCACTATCCTCATCCCGAGTTATTAACCACGATTCTGGAAAGTTGCTTACGAACCGTTACGCTAAGCCCTTCCGTATTGGATGTAATCGACTGGGACGAGGAGCAGGAAACGGACGCTGCACTGACTACGATCCTCCACCAGGTACTGACGCTCATCTTTTCCTCCGTCTTTGATCCGGCTACCGAACGGACGGGTACGGAAGAAATGGCCCTGCTACGGGACCTGCTAAGCTTCTCGCTGGACGAAATCCTGCTGCAATACCCGAACCAATTAGGTCTGGTTCTGATTAAAATTATCCTATCCCCGGAAACAGGTTTCGATTTCCGTGAAGGGTTTGACCGCCAATGGGCCGAGCAGCTCCTCGAAGCAGCCCTCGCACTCATGTCACAACATCCCCATTTGATCCTGGATGAGGAAGGATGGCAGGAGATCATCACAGGTGCCACGGCCGCGCTATTGACATCCGGATTGCATCAGCCGGCATTATTGCCTGAACTCATCAGGCTGGTGATGGAAAAAACAGCGGGCCAGTTGACGCTGCTCGTGGAAACCGAAGACGGGGAAGTCGAGTATTTATTAGTATTAGCCTTGCGGGAAATTCTCACCTCATTGGCATCTCCTACCCCCGGAGGTACCTGGCGGCCCGAACTGACGCCGGAACAGCTCCTGCGCATGGTTGAATTCCTCCTGGACGAGGTAGTCCATAACCCCAACTGGCTGACCACCTCAATCACTAATCACCCGTTGCTACGGGAGGTGCTGCAGATTCACCTGCGGGCGCTGGGCCGCATTCCCCGCGAACAGCGCATTGGTTTCCAAACGCTGGAAGAACTGCTTAGCCGGGTTTTACAAGCCGTCGTGAATAGCCACCACCTCCTGGACAAAGTAAACTGGGGTGCTCATTACAGTGAACGAAGCATCCTGGAGCACGCCCTGAACCTGGTGATTGGCTGGGTCTTCCCACCCGGGGAAGGGGCCGGGCTGAATAAACCTCAGCAGCTCACCGATTTGCTCACCTATGTACTGGATGTATTATTAGCCGAAAACCCTAACCCTACCGGGTTGGCCTTGTTGGAGCTCATTCTGTCAGATGCAGTAGGTATCGATTTATCCAGTGGATTTGAAGGCGACATGGTCGAAGACCTGGTTGACGCAGCACTCATGGCTGTAGCAACGCAACCGGAATTGCTTTCCGACTCACCGGGCATGCGCGAGATCGTCAATGAATCAGCGGCGGCAATCCATTTGCTGGGCATTGACCATCCGGAAATAGGTTTGGATATCCTGCGGATGGTTTTTGAGGAAAGTGCCGGGCGGCTCAATGTTCTTCTTGAAGTGCAGGATAATCATTTCCGGCATTTACTTGTAGAGGCCCTGCAGCAATTAGCCACCGCGCTATCCACCGAACGCCGGCAAGGCCGCTGGTCACAGCGGTTAAGTGAAGATCAAATCCTGGAGTTGGTCCATTTTGTTTTTCAGGGAGTAGTTGAACATCCCGAGTGGGTTGAAGAGGAATTCTTGTACCATACCGTTGATGCTATTTTAACGGCCGTAGATTTTCGCAATGGCAACCGCCGCATTCCCTATCTGCTGGTGTTTTTGCTCATTCAGGATTTACTGACCATCGCCAATGAGCGACGGGAGTTTCTGCTTCCCATCACGGTAGGTGATAAACGGGAAGTGATTGCCATCAGTTATATTGTCGAACGACTGATGGGCATTCTGTTGGCACAGGATTTAAGGGCCTGGCGCAAGATCACTCAGGAGGAAGTACTGGAAACGGTCATTCACTACTACTTACAACTCATGGATCAATGGGACCTCAGTATTGCCTCCATTGAAGCGGCTGTCGAGCAATTGCAGCGTGCAGCACGACAGCTGGCGGCCGGCAGTATGAACCTGGATGAGTTCCTGGATTTACTCGGGGGTGGGGATTAAGCTGGACTTTGCCTTAAGGAGGAGAACGATTAATTTCATTGGTAACTGGTTTCTGGTAACTGGTTTCTGGTAACTGGTTTCTGGTAACTGGTTTTTGGCTACTCGTTTTCCCATTTTCCCTTCGCCCGCCGAAACTTTAGTGAAGGCCGGGTCGCCCACCGAAGCCCCCCATAGGCCGACAAGCTTGGCGTAGGCGGGTCTCTTCACCCCTCACTCTTCTCGCTTCAAAAAATGGCACGCTAAGTCGCAAAGAGGTATTATTTCCTGCTGACTGTTCACTGTTCACTAATTCCCAAAACTAAGCTAAGCCCGGGAAAAAGGCATCGCGCAGATGTACTAAGTCAGGCACAGCATTCGGCGGGTAGACAATACTGACGACATCAAAGCGAATTTCGCCTGGGTGTTCCGTCTGTTCGGCAAATACCGCGGCAGCTTCCGCCAGCAGGCGTTGCTTTCGCGGGTCGACAAAAGATTCAGGATGGCCAAAAAAAGTGTTTTTCCGGGTCTTAACTTCTACAATCACCAATATTCCATCCGCTTGGGCAACGATGTCAATCTCGGCCCGACTGTAACGCCAATTACGGGCCAAAATCTTATAGCCAGCTGCCGTTAGAAACTGACAAGCCAGCTCTTCCCCACGCTTCCCCAACTCCTGTTGATGTGCCACGGTCTGAAGATTTAGTTCTCCTTCAAGTTACAAAACAATCAGGAGGCTTGCCAAACAGTCGTCTGACAAAGCCTCCTGAAGTATTCCGGTGCGAAGCGGCTTAAGAAAACCCTAAATCACGTTACGTGAAGGATTGACAAGCAGCTGCTGGGTTAACAGTTATGGTATTCTGAGCATACGCCCCGTTTCCACCCAGTTCCCTTGCTGCCAGCGGTATAAATACATGCCCGGGCCGGGGAACCAACTTGCGGGTAGCGTAAGCGAAGTTTGCGCTTCCAATGAGGGAGCCCAACTGCGTCGCAGCACTAAACGTCCCTGGGTATCCCAAACTTGCAGGAGTAGCTGCTCATCGGCAACCCTGGGAACCTGGAATGTAATTTCATCCCGGAATGGGTTGGGGTGAGCCAGAACACCTCCTGAAACCAGCGGTTTAGCTGGTGCAGGCGCCAACCACGACAGATGTAGATTCGCTGGCTGCGGTTCGCCCTGACTGCCCGGAATATAACTTTCTGCCCGTAAGGGAGCCCGATCAAAGCGCAGGAAGTCAGAAAGATTGCCGTAGCGTAAGACCTCCAGTTCGATTACGGCAAATGGTGTTTCTTCTGTTAACCATACAGGCTCCGCAGTGAACCAGGAAAGGTCCCAACCGCCATCCGTACGTGCCGATTGTGCCCACTGCCCAGTCGCCAGCACCGGTTCAATCTGCCGCACCTGTATAGCGCCCTCTTCTACCTGAATACTGGCCTGCATACCCAACCATGGCTTGTTCCCCAACGCTGTCAGTGGCAGGCGAATAACATCTCCGGGGGCTACCTGTAAATCCGGCAACCGCAATCCCCGGGCTTCCGGGTTACTACGTAAGGTGGTGCCCGTTCCACTAATAGCACTGTTGTTCAGGTCGCCAACTTTAACCCCAATAAAATCAACATTCAGGTTGTTCATTAACAAACTCACCGTTGATGATTCCGGGAAAGGTGGTGTAAAGGGATCCAATGGATTCGGGAAAACATAATCCGCGGGGATAAACCGCCAGGAAGCATTTTCCGGCAGAACACTAATTTGCCCCAATACCAGACGCTGCAACTGTGCCAGATCCCGAATCGAAACCCGGCCATTGCCATCTACATCGGCCGCAATAATCTTGTAGGGAGAATCCAGCAGGCGTGTCCCCAGAATATGCATATTCAACAGGATGAGATCCATCGTACTGGTACCCAAGGCATAGTTATCATTTCGCACGGGAATTACATCTACATTACCTCCCACCGGGATCGTTGCAAAGTTGTAGTTACCCCCTGCATTTGTAACCACAGGGTCAATTCCAGGGTCGGAAAGAGCAACACCTACTCCCGGAATCCCCTGGCCTGTTTCCATCCGGATATTACCCGCCAATTGGACACCAAATCCGCAGTTATTCGCAGCATCCGTAACATTGATTACGACATTACAAGCCGAGAAATTTCCTGCTTCGTCGATCACCCAGAAGGTCCGTAGATTGGCCCCCAGGTTATCACAAGTGAACGTAAGGGATGTTGTATTCGGCGGTGAAGCATTCCCCGGTGTCGGGCGCGGTCCTAAGCGGAATTGTAAATTCCCGGGTGCTGTACAATTGTCCGTACTGCCATTCTCAAAGGCCGTAGCCTGAACCGTAACCGTTCCATTGTTTCCAATCGGAACAGTTATAGTACCGATACATTCCACATCCGGCGGCGTATTTTCGATAATGGCATACTCTACATCGCAGGTAGCGGTATTGCCACAAATATCCGTGACGTAATACGTGATAATATAATTCCCTGCCGGAACGGCGTTAGCCTGAAAATCGGTACCCAGGTCCCCATCTATCCGAACCGTAACCCCTGTAGGGATACATTCCTGAATATCATCCGGAACGGGAAAGGTTAAATCGGTAGAACAGGCATCCGGATCCAGAAAAACTACACTCCCCTGCGTTGGACAGGTGAAAACGGGTGGTGTGTTATCCTGCACCCGCAACCGTTGTACATGGGTAATCCTTCCACCTGCTCCGGGATTTGCTGGGTCAAAAGCGCAACTATCGGTCACAACCCAGGTACGTCGGACCTCAATGCAATTACCAGGGCCACCAAAAGTGGGTGCTGCATCGGAGAACGAAATACCAACTTTACGGCAAGCCGTATTGATTAATTGCACATTGGTATATTGAGCAGGCAAATTTGGGGCCAGTAAATCATCGAGGCTTGTACAATTAGTAATCGTGTAATCGGGTGGGAATATGGCCCGCAATGTGGTCGTATCTACATAATCGATCCGTTGCGTACACGTGAATTCTGAAGCACCTCCGTACTCGATCAACCAATTGCGTATCCGATACCCCCGGCCACATTCCTGCGGAAAATCCTGATCGGTAAATTTTAACGTGTATATATCGCACATCCCATCAGCGACGGGTTTTCCTGTAATGTCCGGATTGGTTAGATCCTGCGTACATTGGGCGTTGGTATTAGGGGGGCAGGTTATGGTCACAGGCTGCTTATCTACTACCTGAACCTGAACCATACAAAAATTGCTATTACCAAAACAATCCGTAGCCCGCACTATAGCCCGAACATCTTTATTAATATCAGCACAGGTAAACTGGACCTGTGGACCATAAGCAAGGTCCGTTTCTTCCATTCTCCGGACGTCCAGCGTGACCGGGCAGCAGTTGTCCTCTGCAACAACATCGAAAGCATCAATGTCGGCAACGCCAATCCCTCCGGTAGTTAGGGCAACCTGAACCTTGCTGTCGCACAACAGGTTGGGCGGCGTTTTGTCTATCACTTTAATCGTTGCTGTACAGCGTGAGGTATTGCCACACGCATCAGTGACGATGTACATAATCTGATGATCCCCCAGGGGAACGCCCGTTAACATCCCTCCATTTGCCCGGATAACACCAAAATCCGACATGACCATTACCTCTACCGGCGTAGAGCAAGTCTCGGTAATACTGATGGCAGGGATCGTCACGTTAGCTTTACAGCCTACCAAATCAGTGGTAACTGCCCGAATCGTATCTGGACAGACCAACACGGGTCCAATTTTGTCTTTTATCTGAATAACCTGATCAAAGCGCCGGATAGTTGATCCACAGGCCTCCACCAAGCTCCAGGTACGAATAATGGAATACGTATTTCCACAGCCACTGATCCGGGCATCACGCATCGAAACGGATAACCCGCACAGACCATTCATCCCAATGGGCTGGCCATAAATAGTTGGATAACCTGTACTATCCGGAGAAGTATTGGGAGATATACACGATAATGCCGGGGCAGCAATATCGTTACGATGAGGAGGAAAAACGACATCATTAATATTGGGGCGCAAAATATTAATGGTCTGTTCGCAAGAATTGGTGCTGCCTGTACCACTGGTAATTTTCCAGGTACGGGTTATCCGGCCAACCAGCGGGCCACACATCATGACCAGGTTCTCGTACACATCTTTATAGGTGATATTATACGTACCGCAATCGTTGGAAGTTGCCATCCCGGTATTACTTGGTTCCGTGGAATCTCCACACCTGATGTCCACTGCCGGAGGACAGTTAATAACCGGCAAACCCAGGTTTTGTACCGAGAAAGACCCGGTGCAAAAATTACCACTCGGAATATGTGTTACCCTGGCGTACAGCGTACGCCCCAGATAATCCCGGGTAACTTGTGGACTAGTGGGAATGGCGGGACCTGTTGCCGTCAACGCAACATCAACCTTAAAATCACCAGGTCCGTTTGGGGAACATAATCCAGCGTTTTCTTCCCCATCCAGAATCATATCATACGTGATCGTTACCGAGCAGGTTGGATCGGCTTTAATGACCAGATTTTGCTGGCAAACCAGCGTGCAGTTTTGCGCATGGCCGTCCAATGCCGCCCAATGGACCAAAAAAATGAATCCCCATAATCCCAACCACCAGGGTGGTCGGATTTCTACCCGAAGTTTTCTTGCGTTCATTATTGCCCCTAACATGATCTGATTTTTTTCAAATGAGTTGGCGAAAGTGCCTCATCTTGTATTGATGCATAATCTGTGCCAAACTCAGTTTTCTACGAAAAAAAGCGGCACCCCTGAAAGGGTGCCGCATACATTATCTACTATGAAAAAGCTAAGTATTTTGGATTGACGCCCCAGATAGGTAGTGGAATTCCTCTACCGGACTGGTGTCATTATCATTTTGCGCACAGCCGTGAAATCCGCCGTTTCCAGTTGGTAGTAGAACACCCCATTAGCACTGACTTCCGTCAGGCGGAGAGGCATTTCATTATACCCCCGGGGGAACCGGGCCTGGTGCTGGTAAATTACCCGACCTGAGACATCAAAGACCTTAATCGTCGCGTCCATTTCCGTCGGCAGTGCGAAGCTGATATGGGTTTCACTGGAAAATGGATTGGGATAGTTCTGGTAAAGCGCATAGCCCCCCTGATTTTTCAGCACTCCATTTGGTCCGGTGAACTGTAATAGAACACTCATTAATTCACTCGTATGCGTATAGGCTTCTGCTTTGGTTGGCTGAGAAGTCAACGCTATGGCATTGATCAAATCAGCATCCCGGCGTGCCCGGAAGGTAAGCCGCATTAACTGGTGGTCCCAGCCAGGTAAGTAAAGTCCTTCCCTACCGTTCCAGCTAGTCGTGAGGCGTCCTTCTTCCTCACTGATGACCGCCAAGTTATCCGAGCCCATGCCCGGCAGCTCACCCATTTGGTAATCGAGTAAGGTCAGCAGGTCTTCATCGTAATCCAGGCTAAACTGGTAACCCATTACTGCTTCCAAATCACGCGCGGTTAAATCCACGGTAAACACTTCACCGGCACGGAAGGCCTTATCGCGGATCCGCACGATGAGCTCTCCTCCGGTAGAACGGGAATCCGGTACAACCAGGCTATTCGGAGTTGCCGAGCCATTAATATCCCCGACTTTGATCCCGATGAAGTTCACTTTTGCTTCCTGGGTATTGAAATTATCCAGGTTTTTGAGTTCCGGGAAATTCGCCTGCAGCGGATTGACCCCTGCGGGGAAAACGAACTTATCATCAATAAACCGCCAGGAAGTATTCCCGTTACCCAACTCAGTATCACGACCCAAGATCAGTTTCCGAAGCTTAATGACATCCAGTGTCGAAATCGTTCCCGACCGGTCAATATCTGCTGCAATATACTTGTAAGGGCTGTCGAATAACTGAACCCCTAAGATATGCTTGGACAACAAAATGAGATCTATTGTAGAAACACCATTCAGGACATCGTCATTCTTCTTAGGGACGACAGAATAACTCTTCCCAAGCGGAAGATTATCCACGGTAAAGCTTCCCTGGGCATTGGTCATAGTCGACAAGGGTTGTGTAGATTGCACGGCAACCGAAACATTTTCTACATCTACGCCTTGTGAGGTGGTGATCGTTCCCGCAATCCGACCCACCGTCGCAGGAATCGGACAGATTACCCCATTATCCTGAATATCGATGTAGGTTTCACAGAATGCACCATTTCCATTGACATCTGTTGCCCACAAGTGTACGAACTGGCGGCCAATATCCGCACAGGTAAACGTCAGCATCGTATCCGTAGGAGGCGTCGTTAAGGCCAGGTTCGCCCGGCGGATGGTAATTTTTATATTCTTCGGATTTGCGGCACAAGGGTCGAAACTGCCTTTATCAAAGATGCGGGCGCTAACCATCGCCAAAGGTCCTCCAGGCATCATAGTCAGGCTCTGCGATAATCCCTGCAGGCAAATAGGTGACGGTGGTTTCTTATCCACTACCGTAATCTTAAACATACAGATACTGACATTACCACAACCATCTGTTGCCCGGAAGGTCACCGTAGTCGTTCCCAACGGATATACACCACTGGCATTAGCGCCTTTGGCAGTTGCGTAGGGAGAATTATTCGTAATCGAAATTTCAGTACTGCAATTGTCCGTAGCCGTTACATTAGGAACCGTCACCTGAGCAGAGGTACAGCCATTGGTTAACTCTACCGTGACATCCTGGAGGCAGGTAATCACTGGTGGGGTGTTATCCTTGACCGCAATTTCCTGCGTAAAAGTGAAAATCCCCTCTTGTGACCCTGGTCGAATCCGGCATAGGTCCGTTACTGTCCAGGTGCGGAAAATCTTAAAGCAAGCAGGTGAAGCAGTGCCTTCATACCGGTTGTCTTTGGAATTGATGGAAACGGCCACACAACCAGGTGCATTCACCTTGGGCCGCTGTGAAAGCAGCGGCAGATCATCAGGGTCAGTACCGGAGCCACAGGTAGTCAGGACCACATCTTGAGGCCAGGTTATAGAATCCTTTACCAGCCGGTAGTTATTGACAATCTCAATGGTCTGCGTACAGGTAGCTTTGTTCTCCTGGAAATCGGTGGCTGTCCAGGTGCGGTAAATAAAGCCGGTTCCGCACTCAGCCCGATCAATCCGGAAGGTAGAATCGATATCAAAACCACAAGCTTCAAAGGCAACTGCCGTACCAAAACGGGATAAATCCGTCAGGTCAGCATCACAAGCTACGGTAGTATTTGCCGGGCACTCAATCGTAGGCGATAGTTTTTCCTGTACGATCACCCGGACCATACATTCATTATAATGACCAAACAGGTCGCCACCTTGTTCTTCACGCGTTGGGTCGACGGGGCCAGGTCCTGGATCCACCTCATATACCCGCATAATCACCCGTACGGATTCCATTTCCATATCCGCACAACAGAAAGCCACATAGTCATCAAACCATTCCTGGTAGCCCGCCTGATTTGTATTATCATCACCATTGACTTGCTGGCAAGCACCGATATCCATCCGGCGGACTTTGAAGTATACTTTGGCATTGCAATTATCTTTGCTACCATTATCAAAATACTTCGCCTGTACAAAAGCCAGTCCACCATTGCTGAGGGACACTGCAGTAGATTCATCACAGACAGCCACTGGGGGAGAATTATCTACTACGGTGAAAGTCGTAGAGCAAACACTGGAGTTTCCGCAACGATCGTAAGCAGTGTATTGTGCGGTATAGGTTCCGGGAGGAACATTAAAATGAGGCCCTAATCCCATACCAAAAGGCGTAGAGACAGTAAAACTGGCCATCGGATCACAATTATCGCGAATGGTTGGCGCTCGCAATAGAACGGTCGCCCCGCAAACTCCGGGGGTAGTCGAAAAAGTCATGGGAGCTGGACAAGTAATTATTGGCGCAGTACTATCCTTAATTCTGATTACCTGATCGCGGGAAAGATTACTGCCATCACAAGCTCTGATAACCGTCCAGGTACGCACAATGGTCATACCAATACCATCACAGGTACGCGTAGTATCATCCTGATACCGGTAGGAAAGGCCACACAGCCCACTGTTTTGAATACGCTTTCCCTGCAAAAGGGGATATCCAACCGAATCGGGTTGGGCAAACGGCTGATCACAACTCAGCGTTGTATCGCGGGGAAATACGATATCGGAAAGAATAGGCCGTAACTGCCGAATCATTTGCACACAGGTATCGGCGTTTCCACTCTGATCCCGAACAATCCAGCGGCGCTTAATTAGCCGTACATAGTTGTCGGCACAAGTACCCGCCTCAAAATCGTCCTTATGCGTAAGCGTGTATACCCCACAGTTTTCCATGACCTGGGGTAACCCCAGGTTAGCGACGCTGGTATCAGCCGTACATACAATGGCTGTATCCCGACAGGTAATAACCGGAGCAAACTGGTCAACCACTCTTCCGTAGCCTTCGCAGAACAATCCCGTTGCAACATCCTGAATTCTCACTTTGACGATTTGACCAATACGCCCCGATAAATCAACCAGGACACTATTGGTGCCTTGCGCAATAGGTAAGTTATTGGTCGTAGTAACGGTAAGCAACTTATCCCCGGGGCAGGTGCTGGACATGTCCAACAAGAAATCCGGAGTCAGTGGCCAGGCACAGTTTTGGTTAACAGCAATCTCGCGGGGAGACTCCAATGGCGCTGGTTGGCATACCAGTATACACTGCGCACTTGCGTCTCCTGGAGTGAGGGTAAAAGTGATCCACCCCAGTAATACAAATAGAATCCACCGGAATCGATTCTGACGATCAGGCAACCAAGGCATACTTACCCCCTGGCCTCCTGCGTACTTTTTTTCCTTAGCTTTTTTCATTGTCATTTTCATGGTTGCCGAATTTACAGACCATACCTTGCCCGGCCAGTACAGGAGTACCCCTCCGCCTGGTATGAAAAGGCCGATCTAAGTTTTGGGAAAATGCAGAACGCTAACCTCGTTGGTTAGCTTCAACAAAATCCGAGTGTTTCATCGCTGTTGGCATTCACATCAATTGGACACTTGATTTATTTATCTAATTCAATAGAAAAATCGTGCCAAACTTTACAAACCCATGAAAAAAGAATGAAGCAATCAATCTAATTAATAAACAAAGCCATGAAAATCAATATTTTAAATAAAAAACAAAAAAGCCCCCCTTCGAAAAACGAAGAGAGGCCATCCCAAAAACCGATTTATCTTTAGCCGTACCTGGGTAGTGAATTCTTGCAGAAAACCCTACCGCTGGTAAAACCCTGAGCAGGCTATCGGTGTAACTTGCTCAGGGCTATCAACAGATGAATACACTCACTCATCCATTAATTTTCCGGCATTATCGCCGTGGGTATCCAGGGCGTTGATTACCGCTTTCAAAGCCAAAAGCCACGGTAATTTCATGTGTTCCCGAAGAAAAACTACGAATATCCTGCGTGGATAAATCGTAAGTATAAAATAAGCGGAAATTAGACATTTGTGTTCCCATCAATAAACCCAGTGAGCCGATCGAGCGATAGGATGCACCCGTAAATAGTTGGTCATCGAGGAAGCCGATTTTCATATTCACATCCAACTGAAAGGGGGCATCTTTGATCTGGCGCAGCATTACGGAAGGTTCTACACTCACCCCGGCATTATTGATATCAATTCGATGGCCGGCCAGTAATACATAATAATCAAGGGGCGACCGGCTGTCGTTCGTCGTTACAATATCATCTAATCTTGCCCGTACCAAATTCGCAAAAGACAGGCCGATGTAAGAAGGCTTATCTTCCGGCCGGTGCAGCGGAGCCTGACCGAAACTGGCAAAGACACCAAAGGATGCGTCAAACACTTCCCGACCATCAATAGCTCCTTCAACGATAACATCCCCTGGGTCGTAGAAGTTATCTCCCAGCGTTCCGCTATTCAAGCGCAACTGCTGAAATTCAGTAGAAAAACCCGTTGAGAGGCGGAAGTTATCACTTAAATCAAAACGGAAAGCATAGTTGAGTTGTGCCCGCAGTCGGGTAAGCCGACCTGCCGTTTCAGTAAGAACACCCAATCCCAGCCCAAAGGTCTTGCCCAGGGGCCCATGATACTGTACCCCTAATGTTTTGGGAGCATCCGGAAAGCCTGTCCATTGAGCCCTTGCATTAAATTGGATTTGGTGAGAGTTCTTGAATCCGGCGAAAGCAGGATTTACCAAAATAGGTGAAATATGGTAGTGAGAAAAAACGGCTTCATCCTGCCCGTACATTGCCGTGAGCAGGCCCAGGAAGCATATAGAGAGTAGTAACTTTTTCATAGGTTAATCGGTTAATGGTATGGAAATGGATAAGGAGGTGGCCAGCAACTTCCTGCCGGCCACCGAAAGTTATTATTCCTCGCGAAGGATGGTTATTGAACCTTTCACCTGTACGCGTTTACCTTCATTATCAGTAAATTCCAATACGTAATAGTAAGCTCCATCGGGTACCTGTTGCCCATCAGCGGTTACTCCGCGCCAATTATTGTCATAATTACGGGCTTCATAAACCAATTGGCCCCAACGGTTGTAGATCAAAACACGGTTATCGTCCATTTCCTCAATACAGTTGATGATGAAGGCTTCATTGAGACCATCACCATCCGGCGTGATTACGGGCCGGATATCCATACAAGGGAATCGGCGATCCAGTACGGTAGCTTCAGTCATCTCTGGTGATGAGCTACAGCCACGTGCATCCGTAACTAATACGGCATAATCACCAGGACACAATCCGGTAATAATCGAATCCCGTGGTCCGGCTGTTACATTCCAACGGAAGAAGTAAGGTGCATTTCCACCACTCACGATAGCAACTGCACGGCCATTACAGTTCTCTGTAGCAGGAACGGTTTCTACTCTTACATTGATCGGCTGGGGTTGCCCTACCGTAAACGATTGAGACGCCTGACAATTATTGCGATCCGTGACCGTAACCATATAGTTTCCGGGAATCAGGAAACTCACGCGAGGCCCTTGTTGGCCATTGCTCCACCGGTAGGTGTACAGAGAGCCAGTTGCACCTCCGGTTGCCGCTACATTGATTTCGCCGTCGCGGGAACCTATACAAGAAATATTCGACACAAAGCCATTAACCGTAATGGCAGGCGGGGCCGTAAGCGCGATTGTCTTCGTCATTGTACACCCAAGCTGATCAGTGACCCGCAGTGTATACTCGCCCACTTTGGCATTGCGCAGGGTGGCTTCTGACCCTACTAAATCGTCGCCAAGTAGCCACTCGTAAAGATAGGTATTTCCACCTCCACCATTACTGGCAACAGCTTGTATTACACCATCAGCGGCATCCGGACAACTAACAGGGAACCCATTGAAGTTGGTCATCGCACTAACCGTAACTGCTAACTGCGAGGTAACGCCTATTTTCACTGTTTCGGTTAGTGTATTTCCGGATTGTTCCTTAATGATAACCCGATAGTCGCCCGAAGGGAGGTTAAGGATATCCTGAGTACGGTTAATCGTATCATTTTGGCTATTAAGCCATGCATAACTATACGGAGGCTCTCCTCCGGTTACGCTAAGATCAATCGCTCCATTTTCGTCTTCCGGGCAGTCATTATTATTCACCCGTGAAGTGGCCGAAAAGGTATTCACTGGAATCCCTGGCAGCGTAACCCGGCAACCGTTCTTGTCAACAATGGTCGCCACATAGGTCCCCTCACAGAGATTGATAATGTTGAATCCGGCATTAGGTGAATTCCACTGAACTGTATACTCAGGAGTTCCACCACTAACTTGTAAATTTATGAAGCCAGAACAGCCTGCAGCTTCTGTATCATGGCGTACCGACAACCCGCTAACGGTAATTGGTGCCGGAGCCGTTATATTAACACTTCCCTGCAAGGTGGTATTCATCGCATCCGTAATCACGTAGCTAATAGTACCCCCTGAAAGATTATTTCGCTCCACAATTCCAGTAGCAGAATTAACAACCGGCCCATCGGAGAAGGTAACAGCATAGGGGGCTTGCCCGCCCTGGATGGTTAACCGAACCGAACCATTAGACTCGCCGGGGCATTTCACGGCAGTAGTGGAAGAAGTAAAGGATAGAGGTTGAGCTACAAATTGAACCGTAAAACAGGCATTCGTGGAACATCCCTTTTGATCGGTAATCGTTGCGCAGTATTCCCCGGTACCTAAATTGGCAATTGCGGCAGTTGTCGCCCCCGTATTCCAAAGGATAGTGTAACCAGCTTGCCCTCCTGAAATGGTCAGGTTAATACTACCATTGGTATTTGTAGCAACGCCTGTTACAGGCTGGACAGCAGCATTAGCATTGATCTGAGTCAGTTGCGGCACCTGGAAAGTGCCCGTCAGTCGCGTGCTTTGGGCATCCGTAACGGTTACCGAATAGCTTCCCGCTGCCAGGGTACTCAAATTGGCTGTTGTAGCGCCGTTGTTCCAACTAATCGTATATGGAGCAAGTCCTCCGGAAATTGGCAGGTTGATCGCACCTGTGTTTTGCCCAAAACAGGCTTCCGTAACCTGAATAGCACCAAAACGCAAGCGAGGTACTACTTGCACACAAGCCGTAGCCTGGCAGGTTTCTGCATCAGAAACGGTTACACAATACTGGCCGGCTGTACTCAGTCCGGTGAGGTTTTGCGTGCTGCCCATAAAGTTATTGGGCCCGCTCCATTTGTAGGTAATCGTTCCCGTACCACCGGAAATATTTAAGGCCACTGCCCCATCGTTACCGGCATCAATATTCGTCGGTAAAATGCTGGTGATACGCACTCCACCATCCTGACCAACTGCAAATGTTCGATTTACCGAACACCCTGCTGCATCCGAAAGTGTAACCCGGTAATCACCCGTTGCCAGGTTACTTTGCGTAGCTTGAGCAGGTAGTGAATTGCTCCAGGCATAGGTATAAGGGCCTGTTCCGCCTACCGGGGTAACGGTAATAGTTCCATCCAGTTTACCCGCACAAGATTCATTGCCAACCTGGCCATTTGCCATCAGGGTAGTCTGGGCCACCGTAGCTGATCCAGTTGCCGTACAACCATTGGCATCGGTAACAGTCAGGGTATAGGTAGCAGGTGTTACTCCGGTAGGATTAGCGACTGCTGCCAACCCGCCACTCCATGCATAGGTATAAGGAGCCGTACCTCCTGTTGGAGTCGCCTGAAGGGTACCCCCTGCCTGGCCATTACACCCAGCATCAACTTTGGCAATCGTCCCTACTGCTAAAACAGCGGCGGGTTGGGTAACCGTAAAGGTCCGGGTTGCCGTCAGAGTAGACCCTGCATCAGTGACCGTAACGGTGTATTGCCCGGCAGGGATGCCGGTCAAATCCTGGGTAGTACGGTTTTGATAACTCCACCGATAGGTGAAGGTCCCCGTTCCGCCTTGCACTGTTATATCAATAGCACCGGTGCTACTGCCAAAACAGGCAACATTCGAAATCTGAGCAGGATTAACAATCGTCGGCGCGGCCACTACATTGCCGATCGTTACCGTACCGTTTTGGAACTGGTAAACAACGGGGTCTTCATTGCCATCAATAATTTCTACAGGTTTCTGCGTATCAACCCTTACAACCGTTGATCCGGAAGCAGGAATTACCGTGAAGCACGCCTTAAAAATAATCGTGCTATTGGGAACCGTAACGCCTGTAACATTGGGATCCAACCAGGATAGTTTAATCGCCCCGGGCAGGTTGGTACCATTTCCAGGCAAGCCGAAATTACTTTCCGTGAGTCCAGTAAGGTTAAATGAATTTACGGCTTTAAACGTCAAAATAGCCGGATCGTAAGCGATCGTATATTCCATCCCCAGGATATTCTGGAAATTGAAGACGGATACGTCGAGGCAAACTTCTTGTCCTTGCTGGGCATTTTTATTACTAATTACCACCGCAAAGTCGGTATACGTTGTTGTGCCTTCAATCGTTACGGTCCCCCCATCAAATGTATGAGGAATGGGGAGCTCATTATTATTGGTAAACTCGAAATTATCCGGATTAAAGGTAACATTGGTTGGTCCGGCATTACCGATCGCGGTAAAGCATACCTGAAAAATTACCGTACCATTGGCTACACTTACGCCGGTGACATTCGGGTCTAACCAGGAAACTTTGATCGCACCAGGTTGATTGGAGCCCTGGCCAGGAACACCAAAGCTGCTTTCCGTCAATCCGGCAAGGTTGAATCCTGTAACCGATTTAAACTGCAGGGCGTTAGGGTCATAGTTGATAAAGAATTCAGCCCCCAGCACATTACTGAAATTGGTAACAGTTACATCAAGGCATACTTCCTGTCCATTCTGAACGGTCTTGTCGTTGAGGGAAAGTGTTAAATTTCCTCCTCCGGTCCCTCCACCGGTAGTAATGGTTACCACCCCATTGTCGAATGTCGGATTTATCGGGGCTTCATTGCCGTCTGTAAATTCAAAGGTATTACTGAACGAAACCGGAGTCGTGCCTACAGCACCGATTGCTGTAAAGCACACCTGAAAAATAGCAGTTCCATTAGCAACTGTTACTCCTGTGACATTGGGGTCCAGCCATGAAACCTTGATTGCTCCTGGCTGATTAGCCCCCACTCCGGGAAGACCAAAGGCGCTTTCATTAAGGCCTGCCAGGTTGAAAGCCGTTACAGATTTGAACTGCAGGGCTGCTGGATTGTAATTGATAAAGAACTCAGCACCGAGTACATTCGTAAAGTTATTGACGGTTACATCCACACACACTTCTTGTCCCTGGGCTACCGATTTATCCCCGATAATGAGGGTTAACGCGCCACCTCCGGTATTGCCCCCGGTAATCGTAACCGTGCCAGGGTTGCCCGTCATGGGAATTACCTGATCACTTCCATTAATAATTTCGCTAACGGGGTCAAACGAAACGGGAGTCGTGGTATTGCTGCCAATGGCTGTAAAGCACATTTCGAAAATCGCCGTGCCGTTCGCTAATGTCTTGGATCCCCCGTCCGGGTCAAACCAGGAAAGGCGAATGGTACCCGGAGGGTTACTACTTACGCCCGGTAAACCAAAAGCCGCTTCGTTAAGTCCAGCCAGGTTAAAGTTCTTGACCGATTTGAACTGCAGTTTAGTGGCATCGTATTTAAGCGTAATATCCATGCCCTGGATATTCGTAAAGTTGGTAACTGTTACAGGAAGGCAAACTTCCTGACCGGAGGCTACACTAGCGCTTCCTACCGTTAAAGCAAAACCCGTATTCCCACCTGTTGTACCTCCAGCGCCGACTTGTACCCGGCCGGGAATACTATTTAGCGGAATAGTGGCTTCTAAATTATTAATGATTTCCGGATTGGCCGCAAACGTTACATTCGTATTGGCATCCTGGTTCTTTGCCTTAAAGCAAATAACAAAAATGGCCGTGCTATCCGCCAGGGTAACACCTGTTACATTGGGGTCAAACCAGGAGAGCTTAATTGCGCCCAAAGGGTTATTACCGACTCCAGGAAGACCAAAAGACGATTCTGTTAATCCATTTAGCTTAAAGCTATCTACCTTGACAAAATCCAGAATATTCGCATTATAGTTTATCGTGAACTCCATCCCCAGGATATCCGTAAACTGGCCCGTCTTCACCCGCAAGCAAAAGTCCTGGCCCTTATTAACCACCGTATCGGCGATTGTTAACGTAAACCCATTGGTATTACCACCAGTATTACCACCAGTATTACCGCCGGTATTGCCACCGGTATTACCACCGGTATTACCACCGGTATTGCCGCCATTGCCCCCAGCACCAACCGTGACTGTTGCTGGTTGGCCAACAAATGGCACAGTCATTTCCGAAACGTTAATGATTTCAGCCCCTGAAAAGCTTATTGAGGTAGTTACATCGGTGTTCGCCGCCTTAAAACAAATATCAAACACGGCAGTGCCATCCGGAAGCGTAACCCCGGAAACATCCGGGTCGAACCACGATAGTTTAAGGGCATTGGTTGGATTTGCGCCAACGCCTGGCAAACCAAAAGAGCTGGAGGTCAGCCCTTTTAGATTGAAATTCTTAACTTCTACGAATTGTAAAGCGGCAGGATCAAAGTTCACGATGAACTCCACACCCAGGATATTGGTAAAGTTTGCCACTTTAACCTGCACACAGAGGTCTCCGTTTTTAGCAACAGTGGCATTGGCAATATTTACCGTAAAATCCATCCAATCAGCAGCCGGTGTAGCAGGATCCGGTGCTACAGTAATTTCCGGCTCAATCGAAATGGCTGCAGAATGCAGATTTCCAGGGTTTGCTCCCAGAATGCTGGGAAGGATCAACAACCCTAAAATCAGTTGTTTGATCTTTTGGTTCATAAGTCTCGGTATTTGGGATGATGGAATTATAACTTAAATCGGTTTACTAGCGCGAGGGCGCATATATTAACGGTTGGGTAGAGATATAGCGTGATGATTGTAAACGCAACAGATAAGTGCCCGGAGTCGAAAATGAGTTACGACCAAGGCGCAGTTGTTGCTCCCCGGGCGTTACGTTTTGTTGCTGCCGGAACACTTCCCGGCCACGGGCATCAGTTACCGTTATCAGAAATTGATCCGCCTGGTTAGCATACCAGGTTATGCTTACTTCTTCGGGAAATGGATTGGGGTAAGCATTTATTACCCGCAATTGTGCCGGATTAATTTCACGATTAGCGGTGGTGCCACTTCCCATCACCTTCAAGAATCCATCCTGATAGCTGGCAGGGATAGCTTTAAAGGTAATGTCTGCTACCTCCCGAACATTGGTGGGCGTATCCACAAATTTTATCGGAGAGGAATCTCCAGCAACGCCTTTAATCGTAAAATAGAGGGAAAACATCGTTGCACCATTTGCCAAACTTACGCCTTTTAAGGCTTCGTCGTACCATTGAAAGCTCAGCAAACCAGTTGCTTTGGCCTGGAGCCCAAAGTTTTCTTTCGACATTTTCAAACCAAAATTGCCCACACTGTCCAGTGAAAATAAGGTAGAGTCCCACTGCAGATTAAACTGAGCGCCGACAATGTTTTGAAAGCTGCTTACGGTGATATCTGCACGGTGTCGGGTAGCGACTACATCAATGCTATCTTGTGGAGCTTTGAGTGTTACGGATTGTGCAAAAGTAGGATAGGCCGCACATAACAGCAACATAAAGAGGAGGAAGCTGTTTCCTGTCTTTTTCATATCATGGGATTATTACTGACAATTAAATAAAAAAAGTTGCCAACCACACGAAGGTAAGCAAAATTGCTAAAAGTCAAGAAACTGTATGTCATAAAATAACTTGAGCAGCACTCTTACGCGTCTTTGGCTGCCGTTGTCGTCTGTATATGACGCTATTAGCGCGTGGGCAGTGAACAGTGAACAGTGAACGGAAAAATAAACCCC
>JACJXV010000018.1 GCA_020636445.1 Lewinellaceae bacterium
GCCTTTCCGGATCTGAAGATCCTTAGGTTTTACGCCAGGGTCGGAGTCGGAAGACCTCCGACCAGCATTGGGGTGGGCTTCCTTCGCTAATGCTCAGTACCCTTTGTCATTTCTACAACTGCCTGGAAAATTCTTTTCCGCAGTAAGCCAGTTTCGGATTAGCTATCGCTGATCCGGTGAGGGGGGGATACTCAACCCAAAGGGTCACCTTCGCTAACGCTCAGTACCCTTTGTCATTTCTACAACTGCCTGGAAAATTCTTTTCCGCAGTTGTAGAAATGACAAAGGGCCTTCCTGCGGAAGACCCTTTGTGTTGGTGGGTAATGACGGATTCGAACCGCCGACCCCCTGCTTGTAAGGCAGGTGCTCTAAACCAGCTGAGCTAATCACCCGTATTATGATAGGCTATTCTTTAATAGCGAGTGCAAATATATTAGGCCATGCGGTATTGCGCAACTATTTTGGCGATAAAATTTTCAACAAATTTCATTTGTGGTGCTACACGAGGGATATTTTCTCTTTTTTCGGCTATAGTCTAAAAGGAAAGCGGCCGGACAACACTGGGTTGTCCGGCCCCTTTAGCTAAAGAAACTACGTGAAACCTACCGCATGAACTCGTCAAACGTCAGCGATACGTAGTACATCCGACCAACGTAAGGACCACCTGCATTGGTGCGATAATCGCCGCCGAGGAAGTTGGTGGCTCCCGCCTTAATAACCGTTTTAACGGATTTGATCGGGTAGTTCAACTGGACATTGAGCACCCCATAGGCAGGAATTGTGCCGAAAGCAAAGCTGTTTTGCCACTCGAATTCATCCTGGTAGCGGTAATTAATATCGAAGCCTAAATCGCCAAACGCTTTGCGGTTAGCGAAACCTAGCAGCCATTTGTTCTCGGGCATGTTAAAGCCAGCTTCGAAATCAGGGCCAGCATCATCCGCATTGAACGTAGAATAGGTGTAGTGACCATAAACCTGGTAGCCACCACTGAGCTGATACGTCAACCCTAAACCTGCGCCGGTAGAAGTAACCTGAGCGGTTGCATTGGTATAGGGGCGGAAGGCAGTTGCCGAGGTAGCGCGACCTGCCAATAAATCATCAATACCTGGTAATGCTACGCCTTTCTGGCTGGTGCCGACCCGGTTCCGTACCGTTTGCTGCGACAGAAAGTTATCGTAGATGTTATGGTAGAAGTTGAAATCGATCAGTAATTTGCGGTTAACAAGTGCTTTATAGCCAAATTCTACCACCTTTAGCTGTTCTGGTTGTACGTAAGCAATGTCTACAGTTTGCAGGAGTGCCGGGTTGGGCTGGCCGGCAAGAACACTGCCAATAAAGGCGTTGTATGACTGGTTGGTTACCGCACCGCCATTGTGGATGCCATAACGCGCAGCATTGGCCTCAGTGCTACCCACCAGGATACCGGCACCCGTTGGGAAGTAGATAAACTGCTGCTGGGTACTTGGGTTGCGGAAACCGGTCTGGAACGAAGCCCGGAAGTTGTGTTCGCGGTTGGCGCCAGCCGTATAAACGGCTGAAATCCGTGGTGACACCTGTCCTTCGAAGTTCTCGTTTTTATCAAAGCGCAGTGAGCCGGTCAGTTTCAGGCGATCGTTGGCTAAGCGCTTGGTGGCCTGCAGGAACGCTCCAAATTCATTGATTTTAATCCGTTCATTGGATCCAGATCCTTCGGGGTCTTCGTTAAAGATCGTCCCATCTGAGAACAGGTTATACTGCCGGAAGTTACCACCCACGAGTAATTCGATAATGTCTTCATCGATCAGTTCGCGGAAGTTGTAACCCACTTCGGTATGATACAAGCGAGAGTTATCAACGAAGCCTGCTCCGGGAGGGGTACGCTGGAACAGATTACCCCGAACCGTTTCAACCAATTGCTGGAATTCTGGCGTCCCTGGCTGAGGAATGCCTGTATTAGCAGCACCCCGGGCAGCAGCGTGTGCGCCGGCAAGTTGCTGAGCATTCGGCGTACCCCCTGCCAATACGATGGGCAATAAGGCACCCGCGTAAGTGCCGGCATAAGTAGGCACCCATTGGGAAGATGAAGGCTTGGCAATTTCATTGACGAAAGCACCCAGGGCACTCAGGTTGTAGGAATCGCCATCGTCGGTTTGCGACATATAGCCCCGAAGCCAGAAGTTGGGGTTACTCAGTTCAAGCTTATGGAACTGCTGGCTGAAGTTACGCAATGCATAGCGCTCACCACCCTGGTAGACTGTTGATCCACTGCCATAACGGTACATATAGGAGGCTTCCATGCGGTCATTTAGCCGGTAGTGTAAAGCACCATCGAATTTGATACTGGTAGCGTCATTGTTGTCGAGCAGGTCTTCTTCCTTGAATCCCGTCCGGCGCAAGTCCAGGGTTGGTAATTTTGGAATATTGGCCGCTAGTAAAGCTTGGGCCTGGGGCACGGTAATGTTCAACTGTGGCGCGAACAGAGGGGCTAATGCCTGGGAAAGAGGTCCTGCCAGTGCTACCATAGGTACCAGAATTTGGGTCTCGTCGCCGTAGGTATTCAGACCATCAAAATTAGGGTTCCCCGGGCCGGCCGGGTTAGGCACCCCCGCTGATTGGCGACCTGCAGTATAGTCGTTGGCCCGCCAGTCGGTAGCTTTGAGGTAAGAAGCATTCAGCTTAATCGCAAAGCGGTCGTTGAAGGCTTTGGCGTAACGGGCCGACAGCAGGGTGTAAGGATCACTCCCCCCCGCATCTGAATCGGTAATACCTACTTTGGTTTGCACACTCAATCCCTGGTAGTCAAACGGGTTTTTACTGTTCATCAACAGGATACCGTTGAAAGCGTTTGGGCCGTATAGGGCCGAAGCCGCACCCGGTACCAGTTCAACGCTATTCACATCCAGCTCGGAAATACCCACAATGTTACCCGTAGGGAAGTTGAATAGGGGGGCGGAGTTATCCATCCAGTCGATCAGCTGTACAAAGCGCTCATTGGCTACTGCGCCAAACCCCCGGGTGTTGATCGAGGTAAGTGTCAAACTTCCCTGAATGGTTTGTACACCCTTAAGGTTGGAAATACCATCGTAAAAGTCAGGGGCTGCTGTTTGCCGGATGGCAATCGCGTCCATTTTTTCTACCGTGACCGGAGATTCCAGAATGCGTTCTTCCACGCGCGATGCGGAAATGACGACCTCACTGGTCAGTACACTTTGCGTTTCCAGGTCAACGGCCAGGTTTCCGACCGCACTGGTAACTTCAACCTCTTTCGAAGCATAGCCGGTATAGGAAAAAATCAGTACAAATGGCGGAGCAGCGTCCGTACGCAGGGTAAAGTTTCCATCTACATCAGTGACCGTACCCGAAACGCGATTTTTCACCTGGATACTTGCCCCAATCAGGGGTTCTCCAGTGTCGGTATCGGTTACTTTTCCACTGATGGTGGTTTGAGCGAACCCATTACTCTGGATCAGAAGCATCCCCAGAAGCAATAAGCACGCCGATAAAAGATGAGTTAACTTTAGTTTCATGTGAATTCAGTTTTAAACGGTGAGCATTCCGAATGTTATTCGGAGATCTTTCTTAACCTAAAATTAATGTTCTTTGGGCAGACTAATGAGATTAAGCATATTTTTTTTTGGAAGACTAATACTTATTGTAATCTTTATTGCATGATAGTCAGTATGAAGCTGATTTACACCCAAATATTTTTAATTGTGCCTCTATGAATCCAGGAAAAAAACATCTATGGCTGGCCTTACTGAATGGGTTAGCCTTAGTTTTAGTTTTGGTATTTAATTACCTCGCGACAGCTCTCCCGCTCGCGGGGAGGACCCCGAAGGATATTTCGGATATGTATCCAACTCTTTTTACGCCCGCGGGCTTCACTTTTGCCATTTGGGGGATTATTTATCTGGGGTTGATCGGGGTAGTTATTGCACAAGCCTTTCCCCGGTCGCAGCCCGTGCGGGAAAAGTTGGGTTGGTGGTTTATTCTCAGCTGCCTGACGAATGTTGGCTGGCTCCTCGCCTGGCACAACAACCTTATTGGCCCGGCCTTTCTGATTATTCTAACGTTTAGTCTATCCCTGGGGGTTATCTATTTACGTTTGCGGAATGGAGACGGCCCGGTAACCTCCGTTGAACGCTGGCTGGTCCGGCCTGTTTTCAGCATCTATCTGGGATGGCTGACGATTGCGACGGTAGCCAATGCGTCTATTTTACTTGTGCGCTGGCAATGGAGTGGCTGGGGTCTTTCCCCCGAAATCTGGACGGGGATTGTAATTTTATTGGCGGTACTGGCTGGGGCCTATTTTGCCTGGGTTCGAGGTGATGGGTTCTACCCCATCGTTATAATGTGGGCACTTTACGGCATTTATCAAGCGCGCATGGGGGAAGGAACGCCTGCCGCCAATCAGGTTGCCCAGGTGGCTTCGCTCGGAATAATTGTTCTGGCCGTTGGGTTGTTGCGCCCCATTTTGCGGGCTTTACGGCCTGCTGGAAACCGCTGATGCTGTCTGCTTCTGGTTAAGTTCGGATAATCATCCAGAGGTCTTTCACACTAGGTCCCAGGCAATCGCTCCGCTGGAATGCCGGAATGCGAACCTGGCAGGTGTTGACCAGGTCAAAGGCAAAAGGCTCTAACCGACACCGGTAGTTATCCAGGTAAATGATGCTTCCTCCCGTATTGTCGGTCAGGCACAGATACTCCGCAAAGGCGTTGGTGTTATTGTATGTTGTACTGAGAAAGGTCAGGACATTGACCGCAATGCCTTGCTGGGCCAGTTCATCCGCCCAGGCACAAATATCCATGCCGCCTACCCGGCAAGTATTGGCGCCATCGCTGATCAGAAAGAGCGTTTTGGATATCTGGGGATCTTGTGAAAACAAACTGGGCGCCTCAACCAGCATCCGCAGTAGTGGTGTAGTTCCATCGGGAATTAAAAAGTAAAAGATATCGGCCAATTCCGCCCGGGTAATTGTTCCGGTCTTTCGCCAGTGGTCGGGAACCGTTCCACAGTCGCCCCCGATGGTGCCAATCCCCATTTGCACTTCAACGGGGATATCCGGAAGAACCTCCTGAGCAAGCTGTTTCATGACATCGAACCGATCGGCGCCCATGCAAGGTACTTTCTCCATAACCATGGACCCGGAAATATCTACCAGAAATACCAATTCCTGATATTCTTCCAGGTGCAAATCCCGGCTGATCGCCCGGTGCATCGATTGAAAACTAGCTTCCTGGGATTGGGCACGTAAGGCATTACTATCCGGTGGTGGCAGGGAATAGGAAAGTCCCAATGAGTCGCAAAGGATTTGATAGTTACTATAGGCTGTTGTGTTTTGGGGGTCAAAGCGCAGGGCCTCCCGAAAACAGTCGACCGATCGCTCCATGTCACGGCGGTGAACATGCAGGTGAGAGGGCATATCCTTGCGTCGGTGTGCATTCCGGCCCTGGTTTAGCAGCGTTGCCTGGCCCAGTGCATTCCAAAAGATACTGAGTAATTTGGGCTGAGGGTTTTCCGTTTGCAACCGGATACTTTCTTCGAGTGATCCGATTGCCCGGTCAGGTAAGTTGCAATACAAATAGGCCATGCCGGTAAAAAAAGCAACCAGGCTGTACTGTTGTGAAGCGTCCGGAGCGTGTGACGGGATTAATTGGCGGGCTTTCTGCAGGGTATTCGTCGCTTCTTGTATATTTCCCTGCCTCCCCTGGGCCAGGCCCAGCGCTAAAGCAAAGCTGGCATTATCCGGCAGGAGCGCATAGGCCCGTTGAAGCTGTCCAAGCGCACGCTGATATTTTCCTTCGCTGTAAAGCAAGGTGCCTTCATAGTGTGCCCGGTAAGCAGCCTTACGCCCTCCCCCCGCAGCATGTCGGGTTCCTCCCAGGCAGAGTAATCCTAACAGCAAAACCAATAATCTGAAGGTAATTTTCCACATAGCAGTAACCTCATCAAGGTACCGCTAAAGGTAAGGATCTTTACTTGCTATGGGTTGCCCCTAACAAGCTTTAACACCAAAGAGAAAAGATGCACCCCGGAGCCAGGTGGGTTAATCAAGACAGGGTTGTCCGGGGTGCAAAGAGGGTACTACCCTCGGGATATGGTAGGGTTGGATGCAGGTCCTCCTGCATCCTTATTGGATTTTCTTTGCGGGGTCAGGTCTTCACCTACCGCCATAGCCAAAGGAAGACTGCGTGGACGCAACTGTATGTATCTTGGTTCCCGATGCGGCTGTGGACGCGCTGCGCTATGCCGTTGAGGCCGGCTGGTCTCGGCAGATTTTGCCATTTGTAAGACACAAACGGTATATCCTGCCCAGGCAATCAACGTCAATAACCCGATGAATATCGC
The DNA here is from genome assembly GCA_020636445.1 of Lewinellaceae bacterium. Lineage (GTDB taxonomy): Bacteria > Bacteroidota > Bacteroidia > Chitinophagales > Saprospiraceae > JACJXV01. The sequence goes on from JACJXV010000018.1 coordinate 6,329, forward strand.
GGCATTCGTTGGCGTAAACCAGGCAGGAAGGTTGTCGGTAATAGAAGATGATAAATCACTGCGTTGTGGAGCAGAAGCCCCTCCGGGGATTTGCGCGAAAAGGGTTATACCCGGCAGCAGCAAATTGGCTAGTAAGAAAAGCGGTAGTTTTTTCATCGCTGACTGTTTCAAGTAGAAGTCCCATGCAACCGGACTCCCCTTATAGGTTTGTTAGGTGTTGGTGTAAACAGTCAGGTATATTCCCTGTCCAGGAGCTCGCGGGAAATAGGGCCGCAAATAACTCCGTTTGTCGGAATAACAGGCAAGTTAGTCTAAATTTTGCAAAAATTCCACTTTGTTTACTTTTACTCTAGGGCAAACGCACTAAATGCTTAACTTGGTCTGCATGCAAAAGACTCACCTACGATTTTCAGCACGGTAACCGATCTTCGCGTACAGGGACGCTGTTTGCACAAGCTGTCCGACATTCTGTTCACCTTACTTATACCGGTGGAGAAGACTGAGGACATGTGGCTTTGGCGAAGAACCTTTTGGCCACCATTAGCCTTTGAATGGTTTCTCTCATGACACCTCAATCGAGTACTGAAATGATTGATCCAGAACAGCAAGGGGCCTTGCTGATGGAGCTGCGCCGAACAGAGCAGCTCGTGTTGATGGTAAGTTGCGTGGTGCATCGTCGTATGCCCTGCCGGTACGGGTCTGTATATCCCAGCGTGAGCGAGGTGAACCATCGGGCAGCGCAGTAGGCGACAAAACGAGATAACGCTATTCCAGCCTTGTTGGATGAGCCGCTCAAGGAGCCATTGCAGTATGATGCCATCGGTTGCCAGAAAAACATCGCTGACCAGATCGTCGCAAAGAAGCGGACTATATCCCCCTAGGTAATCAGAGGAACTGCTGAGGAAGTGCATGAGTTTCAATTTTCTGGACTAACCAAACAGACGAAGACTGAATAGGCCATGGCCTTTGAAAAGCGGCATTGTGCTACCTACGGGCCTGACTGTTTGAGTCCCAATATGCAGCAGGCCTGGCTATATAAAGACACTGGTTAAATTGAAGCAACCGGGTTTTGACACCCACACAAACAGGTATTGCACGCACCCAGCGCACCGCGCAAGATATGGTACCGATTATCCGCATCACGGAGCATTGAGAACCATTACACTGGCATCGATGTCACTTTCGCCGAAGACACCGAAGGCATGCTCAAAACAGCATACTACGCAAATTAGCCCTGCATGAATCGCGATGGATGACTCCAGACTACAAAACGAAAACGGCGATACAAGGCCGCTATGAATCTGGACTATTTGGAGAAGGTCCTCCGTTTGTAGATTTGGTGCGTTTGCCCTAACTTTTACTCTTTATAAAAGTTTTTTTCCAATACAACCTGTTAATTATATCCTTAAAGGCAAAATTTACAGAATAATGGGTTTTACGATTATGTCGACCCGCCGGTTGCGTCGACGCCCCTCCCAGGTTCGATTGTCATAAATAGGATTGAGTTCGCCAAAATCCTGAATACTGAGTTGTTCTGGTCGAACTCCATTTTGCAACAGTCGTTGCCAGGCGGCATCGCAACGGTTTTGGGAAAGCCACTGGTTGTATTCCAGGCTGCCGATATCATCAGTATGTCCGTGAATGCTGATCTCGTGGGTGTCGAGATAGGGGATTTTATCCAGCCACTCGTAGAGCGCTTGTTCTTGTCCTTCGTCGATGTAGTAGGAGCCACCCCCAAAATAAATGCTGAAAATATAATAGGGCTTTAACTCTTCCCGCTGTGCGACAGCCTGGCCCGGAACCAAGAGGCCAAAGGCCCCCAGGAGCCAAAAGAAATGCTTCATACGCGCTTTTATCCCTCAAGATACCCCCTTCCTGGATTGGAGTCAATAACCCCTCTATTGGCAGCAAGACGGCATATGGGAATGTGCGGCCTTTTCCGCAGCATAAAAACACGTTGAATATTTACAACAGGATAAACCGAAGGCGACAAACTGAGCGAGGAATCCCACCAGGTACCCCCCGAGCAGATCAATAGGCACGTGTGCCTTGAGCCAGAGCCGGCTGGTTCCCACAAGCCCTGCCAGGAGTATACCCCCCAGTAATAATGCCGACAGATTAATCGAAACCACTGTACCTGGGTTCATCGACCAGGTAACAGCTGTATTGGCCGGCTGCGTAAAGAGAAGGAGAACTATCAACCCTAATAATCCGCCGATGCCCACGGCATGGGCGCTTATCTTAGAAAATATGTTGACGAAAAAAGCCACAAAAAGAGCAATGGTAGCGCCCAAAACTACGCTGGTAAATAAGGAGGGAATATTGGTATTGTCATAGAAATTACGAAACATCCAAATGTAAAACATCCCCGTAATAATGTATGGTCCGATACGATCCTCCCGCTCAGGCAGTTCGAGTGACTTTACCAGGCCCGTTAGGCGTAGCATCAAAACAGCAAACGCCGGAATAAAAAACGAAGAGAGAAAAACCCGCAAGAGCAGTAGCTTTCCAGGGGGATCACTAATCGTACTGATGCCAAAGGTAAAGGGGTCTACCAGCAAAAGGATGACTAGCATATACGTTAGCATCAGCAGGGGGTGAGTTACCCAGGATATAACTTTAGCCAAGTGTGTTATTGCTCGATCCATAAGCATGGCACGTGGTGAGCGCCCTATATTTTGGGCAAAGATATCAATACTCCAACGCCGGGAAAACTCTTTTGGGTCAAGTTTGGGTTTTTCTGTCTGATTTTCAAACTTTGTTCGTATACACCAGTATATTGGATATCCTATGACGGAATATTTAGACCGGATTCTTTTTTCCTTATTTGGCCAGACCATCAGCATTGGCCAAATGATCTTGCTGACCCTGCTCGGGGTAGTCATAGTCGTGGCATCCTGGGTGGTTGTGTACCGGTTAATGCCGGATTTTTTTCGCAAGCAGGAAGTTAGTGAACGCGATGCGGTTCGGTTAAAGCGACGCATTTTTTTGACGCTCTTTTTCACGCTTCTTTTCGGAACACAGGTCATAACGGGGATAGATTTCGAAATATACCGCAATACCCGCATCAATATTCAAGCCTCAAAACTGCTGATTGCCCTTTGGTTTTTTTTGCTGGCCCGGTTAGCTGACGGTGTTTTATTGCAAATATTGCTGGCCAATTACGCCGAACAACATCGCCGGGAACAGGAAGGGCCCCGGCCGGTTCAAATCATGGACTCCCATGGTCCCAAAAAAGTTAAGCGCAGTGTTCGGTGGGTTGTTTATTTACTGGCGCTCACCCTGGTTATCAGCACCTTTGATATCAATTTCACCATTTTGGAAAGGACCATTGGTAGTGCCACCTTTATCCTGAAGCTTTCCAATGTGATCAGTGTTTTATTGGTACTGCTAATCGCTCAAATTTCCATTTGGATTCTCACGAATGTAGTGCTCCATCAGGCGTTTCAGCGTCGTGACCTCAACATCGGTTCGCGATTCGCGATCAGCCAATTGATCCGCTACGTTATTTACTTTGTCGCCCTCCTGTTCATGCTCAATATGGTCGGCGTAAATATCACCCTGATTGCCAGTGGCGCTGCTGCATTGTTACTGGGGGTAGGTTTAGGCTTACAGCAAACGTTTAACGACTTTTTCTCGGGCATTCTCCTTTTATTTGAACGCTCCGTAGAGGTAGGTGATGTTGTGGAAATTGAAGGGTTGGTTGGCAAGGTCCGGCGTATTGGCTTGCGAACCTCCATTGTACAGACGCGTGACAATCGGAGTGTTATTGTTCCCAACTCTCAGTTGGTTAATAATAGCGTCTACAACTGGAGCCATGATGACGAAATAGCCCGCTTCTATGTAGCAGTTGGTGTTGCCTACGGTTCGGATACTGCTTTAGTCAAAAAACTATTACTACAGGTTGCGCAACACCATAAGGGAATACTAGACTACCCACCCCCCTTCGTTCGGTTTGTGGATTTTGGTAGCTCCTCTCTCGATTTCGAGTTGTTATTCTGGTCGGCTGAATTAATGCGAATCAAGGATGTGGAAAGTGACTTGCGTTTTGCTATTGATGCAGCGTTCCGTGAGCACCATATTGCTATTCCTTTCCCCCAGCGCGACCTTTGGATTCGGAATGCTGTAACGCTGGATCCGCACTACAGGGAAGCTTCTCCCGAAAACTCAATGGAAGAATAGTCTGCCGCCCGGGGTATGCGTAAAAGTTTTGCATAAAAAGAACTCCCGCAACCAACCTTCTCACCATCAAGGCCCTCTCTTACGAAGGAGGATTCCACACCCACGGGTGCCCGGTTTCAAGTTTGTTAACAATTTTTTATCCAATGCAGGAGTTACTGGTTAAACATTAGTTAAGTTGGCGCGCTACGAGGGGTTATCCGTTATCTTCGCGTAGAATCAACGTCTAAACATTAAAAAGGGATTGCCCACGGCTCAATGGCCCTGGGCGGCCATCAACAGATCAAATTAACGACTATGATGAAGCAAGTTTTCTCCTTCGGTTGGAAAAAAGCCTTATTTGCCCTGTTACTGATCATGGGCAGTACATTTTCCGCACAAGCACAGCGTATCGCCTGTGTAGATGTAGGCAAGATATTGGAAAGTATGGATGATTACCGGGCAGCCCAAGACGAGCTTGACCAAATGACTTCTCGTTGGCGTCAGGAAATTGCCCAGGAATACGATAAGATCAAGGGGATGTATAATCGCTACCAGGCCGAACAAGTACTCATGAGCGACGAAGCTCGTCGTCAACGTGAAGACGAAATTATGGCCAAGGAAAAAGAAGTCCGGGATTTGCAAAATTCCCGTTTCGGCCCGGAAGGATTATTATTCAAACGTCGGCAGGAGATGGTTCGACCTATTCAGGATCGGGTCTATGCTGCCATTGAAGAATATGCTCAGGAAAGAGGGTATGACTTTGTTTTCGACCGTGCAGGCAATGCGGGAATGATCTTTTCGAATCCGCAATTTGACAAAACGGAAGACGTCATGCGCAAGCTTGGGAAATAGCGCTGGCCACCCTTTAGGGTATCCGGTGCTAATGATAGGTAGAATCCAGAAAAACCTTATTTTTGCGCCACTTTAATAATCTTCTCTACGGAGAAGAGCGCAATATGCAAATTAGGAAAACCACAATTCAATGAAAGGAACGGTTAAAATTGGTACGGTACTGTTGGCTTTGGTATTAACAATGGGAACAGTTCACGCCCAGAAGTTCGGCTATCTGAACTCGTCGGCGATACTGGCAGAGCTGCCCGAAGTAAAAGCGGCAAATGCAGAATTGCAGGCACTGCAGACTCAACTGCAGAAGAAAGGTCAGGGCATGGCAGAGAAACTCCAAACCGACTATGCTGCGGTTCAGCAAAAAGTAGAACGCGGCGAGTTATCTCCGAAGCAGCAGGAAGAAGAATCCAAAAAACTGCAGGATCAGGAAACAGCCCTGAATGCCTTTGAGCAGGAAATGCGTGAAACGATGAGCAAAAAGCAGGAGGCTTTATTAACTCCTATTTATGATCGCGTGAACAAGGTAATTTCCGAAGTAGCCAAGGAAGAAGGCCTGCAGTTTGTCTTTGACCAGGGGGTTTTGTTGTATTCCGACCCTGCGCTGGATATCAGCGAAAAAGTAAAAGCTAAACTTACAGCCAGTAACTAATCAGTGACGGACTTCCGTTCTGCAGCTATTGGTGTTTTTGATTCTGGCGTTGGGGGCCTGACGGTCGCCAACGCCATTCTTGATTTAATGCCTGCCGAGGCAATCCACTACGTTGGTGATACTGCTCACCTGCCTTATGGCCCCAAACCAGTGGAAGAAATCCGCCACTATAGCGAAGTCATTGTAGGCTACTTACTTGATCAGGGGTGTAAGCTTATTGTCGTTGCCTGTAATACGGCTACAGCTGCTGCTCTGGAACACCTCCGACAACGCTGGCCCGAAGTTCCCATTGTAGGCATGGAGCCCGCAGTAAAACCTGCAACCGCAGCCACCCGCTCCGGCGTTATTGGCGTTTTGGCTACTCGCGGTACTATTACCAGCAGTCGGTATGCGGCGTTGGCCTCTCGCTATGCTCAGGATATTCGGATGCTACAGGATCCTTGCATGGGCCTGGTAGAACATATTGAAGCCGGACGGTTACACGATTCGGAGACGGCAGCATTATTGCAGAAAGTGCTGGCTCCTATGCAAGCCGCCGGAGCAGATACCTACGTCCTGGGCTGCACACACTATCCGCTGGTGATTCCCTTGCTTCGTGAGCTGCTGGGGGATACGGTAACGCTGATCAACCCGGCACCGGCCGTTGCCCGTCAGGTGAACCGACTACTCAGTGAGCGTGATCTGTTGGCAACTACGCCCCCTGAACGCCCCCTATTGATTCAGGCAACGGGCTCGCTGGATAGTTTTCGGCTGCTCGTCCCGCAGATCTTTCATCAGGCCGTTATACTGGAATCGCTGGATTTAGGTGACCGATAAACGGCAAATACTTCGATCAGCAAATCACCCCAACTGGAAGCGGACGTACTTAATGGTCTTTTGCTGATCCAGGTGCATTTTTTCGTAGTAGGTTTTCAATTCCAATTCTGGAAAAGGCAAAGGTTCGCGGTAAATATCATCATGATGGTACAACAAGGTGGTGTCCGGCTCGGCAGCTACGGTTTCCAACGTGAAGTCATATAAATTGGGCTCATCCGTTTTTAAGTGGATTATCCCTCCCGGGCGTAGTATCTTCCGGTATTGCGCAATAAAATGGGCAGAGGTCAGACGACGATTAACTTTACTCTTGCGGGGAAAGGGGTCGGGAAACGTAATCCAGATCTCTGAAACTTCCCCCGGAGCAAAAAACATAGTGATCTGCTCAATCCTTGTTCGGAGAAAAGCCACATTCGGTAGCTCTTCTTCCAGTGCAATCGTAGCACCCTGCCAGATCCGGGCGCCTTTAATATCTACACCAATAAAATTGCGCAGCGGATAAGCACGCGCCAGCCCAAGAGAATACTCCCCCCGGCCACAGGCCAGTTCCAGCGTCAGCGGCTGTTCCTGCTTGAAGTGCTCAGCATTCCACCGACCGCGTAAATCCACTTCGCGACCATGCTCACCAACCAGCCTGGGATTGCGGGCGTCGTAGTTCTCATAGACGTTGGGATAACTTAACAGTTCGGCAAATTTCACCAACTTATTGCGCTTGCTCATGCTTATTTGTCATTGCAAAAGGCTAAAAATATCGCTCTGAGTCCTAAAAAACAAATATGTCTTGGGGATCTCCTTAAGCTACAAGCCAATGTCGATGTCGGCTGGCTTACTGATCAGAGGTCCGAAACAGCAGACAGCACACTTTTTGCTAAACCTTCCTGGGATTTTCGCTATTTTTATAGGTAGCGACCATTCTCGAAAACCGGGGTGTCGTTCTCCCTTGCCTCCTTGGGGCCAGCCAACTCCTTCCTTTAAGGAGAAACTAAACATTAAAAGCCATGAAATATATCGCCTTGCTCATCGGATTATTCCTGGTCAACACCTTGTCCGCGCAGAAAATTACCGTTTCGGATGAAATTCCCCTGCGGACGGATGTATCCTATGAAATCATTGGCGAGCTAAAAGGACGGGTATTACTTTTTCGCAATCAAACTACCCGGTTTGAGGTGCAGGCCTTTGACGAGCGCATGCAGACCAGCTGGAGCAAGGAACTTGAGTTTGATAAGCGCATGCTGACCGTTTTAGGCATTAATACGTTCGACGATCAGTTTACCATCTTTTATCGCTTCCGCGAACGGGGTAGTACGCTTATTAAAGCCGCCCGGTTTGATGCCTCAGCTACCCTGCGGGATTCGGTCATCGTCCAGGACTTTGGATTCCTGTTTGTAACACCCGACTATGAGGTGGTGCGTTCTGAGGATCGCAGCAAAGTGCTCTTTTTCTATACCGAAAAAAGTAATGTTTTCCGGGTTCTTTCCTTTGATAACCGCTCCATGAAACTACTCTGGGACAAGACCTTTACCCTGGAAGATTTCAACGAATATGAAGACCTGGTGCATATGATGGTCGATAATGATGGAAATATGTACGCGGTTATTGAAGAGGACAATTTTAGTCAACGCCGGCAGGAAGGACAATTCCGGTTAGTTCGCTATGGTGGCGAGGGCACTGAGATTACCACGACTAAGGTACAGATTCCCGAAATCATGATCTATGATGTTAAGTTTTCCTACGATAACCTAAATAAGAATGTTGTTGCCGGAGGGTTTTACTACAATAAGAATCAGGAAAAAGCGGAGGGCTTTTTCTACTTACGGTTTCCAGTAAGCGCAGGGGGGCCACTGGTCGGTGTTCATCCGTTTAGTGACGAACTGGTTTCCAACCTGGAAGGAAAACGAGTGAAAAATAACCGCGGGATGGAGGAAATCGGTGTTCAGGATATTGTTATCCGACGTGACGGCGGCATTCTGATCGTAGGTGAAGAGTACAAAAACTATCAACGACGCATCGCAAGTGTGAACCGGGTTATGTACGATAACTTCAGTCGGAGCGTAGTTGATTATTATTACAATGATGTTTTCCTGTTGGCTGTCAATCCCGATGGCCTGCCCCATTGGGAAACCGTTTTATACAAAAAGCAATACTCCCAGGATGATCAGGGCATGTATTCTTCTTTCTTTTTATTTAAAACCCCGAGTAAGCTGCACCTGATTTTCAATGACGAAATTAAGTTTGAAAACACGATCAGCGAGTATGTAGTCCGGGGCACGGGAACATTTCAACGGAACAGTATGTTGAGTACCGAAAACCTGAAGCTACGGCTGCGGTTTCGGGATGCGATGCAGGTTAGCTCCACCAAACTGGTAGTGCCCAGCGAGCGGCGGGGCAAATTACGTATTGCCCGCATCGAGTTGATTTAACCGGATCGGACCTGCTGCGGAGATAATCGGTAGTATTATTTTCATATCCAGCATTTCTTTTTTTATCTGAATTTACCCATTCAGCCGAAGGGGCTGTATTTTTGCTCCCGTTAGTGAACAACCCAACTAAATTAGACACATGGAACAATTGCGTACCCGCATTGAAGCTGCCTGGGAAAACCGGGCATTACTGGCGGAAAAAGAAACGCAGGATGCGGTAGCTGCCGTGGTAGAAGCACTGGATCAAGGAGCGTTGCGCGTAGCAGAGCCCCTTGCTGACGGCTCCTGGCAGGTAAATGAATGGGTCAAGAAGGGAGTGGTGATGTATTTCCCCCTCCAGCAGATGCAAACGATTGAGGTGGGCCCTTTCGAATTTCATGACAAGATACCCCTGAAGCGGAATTATGCTAAACTAGGTGTACGAGTTGTTCCTCATGCTATTGCTCGCTATGGTTCCTTCCTTGAAAAAGGAGTTATTATGATGCCCAGTTATGTCAATATCGGCGCCTGGGTCGGATCGGGAACAATGGTTGATACCTGGGCTACAGTAGGTTCTTGTGCGCAGATTGGCCGCAACGTACACCTTAGCGGTGGGGTAGGAATCGGAGGGGTCCTGGAGCCCCCGCAAGCGGCTCCTACTATTATTGAAGATGATTGCTTTATTGGCTCCCGCTGCATTGTAGTAGAAGGGGTGCGTGTTGAACGCGAAGCCGTATTGGGAGCGAATGTCGTGCTGACGAACAGTACCCGCATTATTGATGTCACCGGGGTGGAACCCGTCACGTACAAAGGCCGTGTTCCGGCTCGTTCAGTGGTCATCCCCGGGAGTTACACCAAGCAATTTCCCGCTGGAGAATACCAGGTTCCCTGTGCCCTGATTATTGGCCAGCGCCAGGAGAGTACCGACAAAAAAGTGTCGTTGAATGATGCTCTGCGCGACTATAATGTCGCCGTTTAACCGATCCGAATAAATCACGATATATGTTTGCTGAATGGCTGCGCAAATGGTGGCCGGGCACTACATCCAAACACGTTGAACCCGATCCGATGAAATATTTAATCGTTGGACTTGGCAATATAGGTGCCGAATATGAAAACACCCGCCATAATATTGGCTTTTTGGTGGTGGATGCTCTCGCCCGGGCACTTGATGTTTCTTTTAGTCCCGACACGCTCGGTGCCGTCGCCCGGTTTAAACACAAAAGCCGAACGTTTGTGCTGCTTAAACCGTCTACCTATATGAACCGCAGTGGGAAAGCCGTTCATTACTGGTTGCAAAAAGAAAAGATAACAAAGGACAACCTGCTGGTCATTGTCGATGATCTAAATCTTCCTTATGGCACCATTCGGCTGCGCGGCAAAGGGAGCGATGGCGGACATAATGGGCTGAAAGATATTGATCAGGTTTGTGGAGGCAACAACTACGCCCGGCTTCGCCTGGGGATAGGGAATGAATTTCAAAAAGGGCGGCAAGTGGATTATGTCCTGGGCGAGTGGTCGGACGATGAGGCTGCAAAGCTGCCGGAAACCCTGGAAAGTGCAGGGGAGGTCGTCAAGAGTTTTGCCACCATCGGCTTGCAAAGAACCATGAGTGCTTTTAATAATTAATTCCTGCACCGATCTGCCTTAGGTGGCGCACTAAGCTGGATTTTAGCCTTTCAAAAAGCTCATTCCCTTGAAAAAGCTCCGTTTCTTCCCCTAGGGGGACGACGCGAGGCATCGCGTCGTTACACCTGGCGGAGCTACCCCGGATCAGGGGTGCCTTACAACCTGATTTCCTTCGCGCGCCGAAACTTTAGTGCAGGCGGGCGGGTCTCTTCACTCCTCAGTTGACAGAACATTAGTGTTCCATCCTGATTCTTTCCACGAAACCTGCGATTGTTTGCCGGAGCAAATCCTGCCCCTGGAGGGGAGCATAACGAGGAAGGCCCTGGGTGGCCTCTGCGGCGGGCAACATTTGAACTAAATCCAGCTCCTGTTGATTCGTTGCAAAAGCCAGACCCTTGGCGTGCAGCTGCTCGGCCAGGTATTCCTGTTCTGTTTGCCCTGGTGTCGGCACAAAAAGGGCGCGCTTGCCAAAAAATACCAGGTCCATAATCGTACTATAGCCTGCCCGGCACAGGATGGTGTCGCTGGCAGTAATTGCCGCACTTAACTCAGGAGCATTGAGGTAGGGAATTATAGTTAAATTACCTATCTGGGTAGCCGCCTGATCAGCTTGGTAGGGAAGGCCTTGTACCAGTAAAAAATCACCGGGGAGGGCTGCAACCTGGTGGCGGAGAATTTCTTCAAGTCGCGTGCGCTGCGGTTCTGGTCCGGACAACAGGAAGAGAGCCCGGTAATGACTGTTGGAAGCACCGACAGACCCCTCCAGTCGGGAAAGAGGCCCGATAAAACGGCAATTCGGACGGGGCGGGTGTGCCAGTGTTCCTGCTAAACTTGTTGATGGTGTCGGCCAGTCGGGGATCCAGCATTCATCAAAGCGATCAATCAGCATATGGATAAAGCCGTGTAAGCCTGGCCTTAATAAATGAATCGGAACAATGGGGTTTACCTGGTGGCTAATCAATACAGAAGGAATACCGGTATGGAAGCAACCATAGCGATTGTCCGAAATGATACCATGAATGCTACCTTCTTTAACCAGCCTGCGAACAGCCTGGTGTTCCTGAGCCATTACCCTGACCAGGTGGGGCAATTGCAACGCAATATTGCGGACCATACTGTCGGTTGGATACCTTACGTGGTAGGCCGGCAAAGCATACGTTGGCAAGTTGGGAAATTCCAGTTCCAATAAGCGCAGCGACTGCCCATTGCCGGCCAATAGTACTTCAAAGCCCTGGTCCAGCAATTCGCGGATGATCGGAACGCAGCGGGTAGCATGGCCAAGGCCCCAATCCAGCGGCGTTACCAGAATACGCTTTTTCTTCGGGAAGGCTGTTGCCTCCGCCAGGGTGGGAATAATTTCGGTCGTAGCTTTTTTGTTCGCCACAATAGGGTTATCTTTTGCGTGCACTGGCAAAGATAGCCTTTGCCAGTGGCGGTGCTGGAAACTGTTTATTAATCTTTGGTAAAGATTTCGTTAATGAAATCAGCGTGGTATAGGTGGCGATTCTTCCAAATCGCAGGCGGGATTTTATTCCTGGCTTTGCTTTTATCGTCCTGCCGCACGGGCTGTGGCTGCCCCATGGCCTAGTGTCCTGTCAAGCATTCATTGCTAGGCGGGGTAAGTAGCCGGAAGATCCAACGTTGACAAGAAAATCAGATCTCGGCTTTCTAAAAAGAAAGCGGGGGCATTGTCGTATTAAGACAAGGCCCCCGCAGGAAGGGTTTCTTTATTTTATTCGCTAGCTGTTCAGGCGGATTTCATCGTCATTTTCGTCGAAGAAGCGGTACTTCGTCAGGTGGTAATTGGCATCAGCTTCAATTTTAATCCACTTGAAATACTCCAACGACCATTTAACCTGCCGGCTTTTCCAACCTTTTTTCAGGAACGCTTCCACAAAAGGATGTGCAACCAGTTTGATTTTGGCTTTAGGCCGCGACTGGTAGATATACTGTAGGTCGCGTTCAATTTCATCCACGATCAGTACGGGCGCATTCATCTTACCGGTGCCATTACAGGTAGGACAAACTTCGGTAGTATCAATCTTAACCTCTGGCCTAACCCGCTGCCGGGTGATTTGCATCAGTCCAAACTTGCTCAGGGGAAGAATGGTATGCTGGGCCCGGTCTTTTTTCATGGCCTGCCGCATAACCTGGACGAGGTCTTTCTTGTGCTCAGGATTACGCATATCGATGAAATCGACGATAATAATCCCCCCGATATCCCGCAGACGCAACTGGCGGGCAATTTCTTCAGCCGCCTCCATATTCACTTTGAGAATGGCATCTTCGGCGTTACCACTGCTCATTTTGTGGCCGCTATTGACATCCACAACATGCAAGGCTTCGGTGTGTTCAATGACCAGGTAAGCACCACTGGGCATGGTTGCGGTTTTTCCAAACGAGGACTTAATCTGTTTGGTCACGCCATGCGCTTCAAAAATAGGCTTACTTCCCTTGTATTGTTGCACAATGTTCATTTGTTCGGGGGCAATGGTCCCCAGGTAGGTGCGAATATTGTGATAGAGCTCCTTGTCATTAACCACAATGCGGTTAAAGGAATCGCTAAGCAAATCACGGAGTATACTCGAGGTTTTATCGAGTTCACTAAGCAATTTTGCGGGCGCATTCGCTTTGTTCATCTGGTTGAACATCTCATCCCACTTGTCGAGCATGAAGGAAAGCTCTTCATGGAGATCGGCAACTTTTTTTCCTTCCGCAGCTGTTCGCACGATAACCCCAAAGTTTTTGGGGCGAATGCTCTCGATCAGCAGTTTCAGGCGCTTGCGTTCCTCCGGGTTGGCAATCTTCTTGGAGACGGCAATAACATCGGAAAAGGGCGTAAGCACCAAAAATCGGCCGGGGATAGTAATTTCACAGCTCAGGCGAGGGCCTTTGGTGGAGATAGGTTCTTTGAGGACCTGCACCAATACCTGCTGGCGCTTAGCCAGAACCTGATCTATTTTTCCCGTTTTAACAATATCCGGTTCAACCTTAAAATTATCCAGGCTCGAGGAGTTTAGGCTACCGGCCGTTGCACTGGTTGTGAATTTAAGCAGCGATCGCAACTTTGGGCCCAGGTCCGTATAGTGCAGGAAGGCGTCTTTGTGATGGCCGATATCAACAAAAGCAGCATTAAGGCCGGGCATGAGCCTACGGACTTTACCCAGGAAGATATCGCCGACCGAAAAGTTGTTATTAGTTTTTTGGTAGTGTAGCTCAACTAACTTGGTGTCTTCGAGCAACGCAATTTCAACATCCGTTGGGGTAGTATTAATAATTAGTTCTTTTTCCACAGGAAAACGCTTTAAAATGGCGCCGGGGAAAGGGGTGCGGAAAGTCAATAAAAAGGGGCCAATTAAAAGGAGAACACCACGCCGAACTGGCTCCAACGCCTTGCAGCAGATGGGATCATTCTGGATTGGTAGGGCCTAAAAAAGACTGGGGGAATAGTTCCAGGTCAGGAAACGCTTTCGTGCGCAAAAGTGCCAGACGAATCGTTTACTTTTCATGAACAAGGCTAATGAGGACTTTCTCATAAGCCGTTAAGGCGGATTTCTGAAAGCCCGATTCAGAAACCCGCCTCTGATAGGTGGGGAAAGTGAAAAAACAAGGGCCACTCTCCCCTGGCCCCGATGCCATTACCGGTTATATTATCTGTTCTTCTTCTTATGACGATTCTTGCGAAGTCTCTTCTTACGTTTGTGCGTAGCGATCTTATGTCTTTTACGCTTTTTTCCACAAGGCATAGTATATGTTTTTTTGGTTAAACCATGTTATTATAAAATGAGCAAACATCCAGCATTACTGCATGTTGCCTCCTTTGCATTTTTCCAGATAGGTTGCGGCTTTTGCCTCTTCGCCATTGCCCTGGTAAGCTTCGGCGAGTAAACAGACAGCATCCTGCCGTTGGGGGTCAAGTTGTAGCACCTTTTCCAGTCGCTCAATCGCCCGGTCGAATTGACCAGTCCGAATGGCCAGCCGGCCCAGGTGAAAAAGTACAGCCGGGTTGTCAGGATGGCTATTGTTCAACCCCAACAATAATTGGATTCCTTTCATCGGATTATCCGTTGGCGGTGCATCAGTAAACACCAACGCCAGGTTAATCTGATTCGTCAGGTCATCCGGCGCTAATGAAATGGCATTTTCATACGCGGTGACCGCACGCCCTGCTGCGTATGACCGAAGTCTTTCATCCTGGCTACGTTGTAAGGCGATAGCATAAGTGCTTCCGGCAATGGACCATGCTTCTGCCGTATTTGCCGCTATAGCAAGTTCCTGGGCATAATATCCGGCTATCGCCGGAAAGCCCAGTGCATACCAACGGCCAGATAATTCCTGGGCAAGGCTGATGCGCAGCGAATCCTGATTGGCGGCTGCTAAGCGCTTTTCCAATACGGTCAGGGTTTCTGAATCCGCAGCGGATAATTCAGCCTTTGCCTCCTGCAGGAGAATCTGTATGTCCGTACTTTCAGCAACCAGGGACCTGGACTTTTCCATGTCCCGAAACTGAGGGGCGGTTTTCTCGCAACCGAAATACATCACCAGCAAGAAGATCAACGCAACGCCAATCGTGGCATAGATAGATTTTTGCATAGTGATTACGGTAACAAGTTAACCGAAAAAAAATGGCCGGGGTTAAGCGATTCGTTAATCTTCTTCACCCGAATCCTCTGGCAACGCAGTAACGTTATCTTTAACCTGCTCAACGAAAACCTTAGCCGGTTTAAAGGCAGGAATAAAATGCTCGGGGATCTCAATTGCCACATTTTTCTTGATATGGCGGCCAATTTTCTTAGCACGTTTTTTGATCACAAAGCTGCCAAAGCCCCTGATGTATACGTTTTCCCCATCGGCCAGCGAACCCTTAACTTCCTTGAAAAAGGTTTCCAGCGTAACCAGTACGTCTACCTTAGGAACTCCTGTTTTTTCGGAGATGGCTGCTACCAGATCAGCTTTTCTCATTATTATCTATTGGTTTATAGTGAGTTGTATTAGATTGTCCAAAATTCTAGCGAGTCGCAAATTTCGCAATTTAATTGATTTAAAGAAAAAAAACTGCGCTTTAATTTCTGTTGTTTTAGTTAATAGTCAATGATTTATGGATTTGCTATTGGCAAACCATTGCATTCTGCCCGGTTTTTGCCAATATAATTTTGAAAAACCACCATTGTTCTGGAATAATACTTGGGAAAAGCAGTAAAAAACTAATCTCACCGTGGTTCGTTTGGGTGGAGTGCTTTTTCCGGGCACTTTGGTTATCTTTGTCAGCGCGCTAGGAAAGAACTGTTCTAATTATCTCCCTGCCGCTACGCAATAAGGAAAAACAAGACCTATGTTAATGTCGATGACGGGTTACGGCCGGGTAAAGGTGGCTTTCGCTGATAAGGCAATAGTGGTTGAGATACGTTCCCTTAACAGCAAATTTACTGACCTTCGCATTAAGGCCCCCCAGAACTACCGTGAAAAAGAACCAGAAATCCGTCGCATTCTTACCGAACGGCTGGAGCGTGGAAAAATTGACTTCACGCTGGAAGTGCAATCGGAGGTAGGCGAAGAGGGTTTTGGCTTAAATGTAGCCCTCTTTAAAAAATATGCCCGCGAACTGCGCAGGCTTTCTGATGAGCTAAATATTCCGCCGGGGGATTTTCTGCAGGCTATCCTGCGCCTACCCAACGTCATTTCTGCCGGCGAGGATGATCTTGACGACGACGAATGGCAGGCGGCTACTCAGGCTATTGAAGAAGCTATTCAGAAGTTCGACGCCTTTCGACTACAGGAAGGTGCTGTGATCGAAGAGGATATGCAGCAACGGATAGAATTCATCTTAGCCGGATTAGATCAGGTTACTCCTTTTGAAGAGGAGCGGGTTACTAAACTCCGGCAGCGCTTATTCCAAAGTCTTGAAGAATACCTGGGTAAAGACAAAGTTGATGAAAACCGGTTCGAACAGGAAATCCTGTTTTATCTGGAAAAAATGGATGTAACGGAAGAAAAGGTCCGGCTGGAGCAGCATTGCCGTTATTTTCTGGAAGAACTGAAGAAAAAATATTCCCCAAAAGGACGCAAGCTGAGCTTTATTAGTCAGGAAATGGGCAGGGAAATCAACACCTTGGGGGCAAAAGCTTACTCCTCCGACATTCAACGCGTCGTGGTGGGTATGAAAGACGAACTGGAGAAGATTAAGGAACAAATCGCCAACACACTCTAATTCAAAGGAGCATACTGCGATGAAGAACGGTTCACCGCCTCCGGGTAAACTCATTATTTTTACGGCT
Organism: Lewinellaceae bacterium; assembly: GCA_020636445.1. Taxonomy (GTDB): domain Bacteria; phylum Bacteroidota; class Bacteroidia; order Chitinophagales; family Saprospiraceae; genus JACJXV01. The sequence goes on from JACJXV010000018.1 coordinate 23,101, forward strand.
CCTTCTGGTGCAGGTAAAACCACTATTGTTCGCCACTTGCTTCAGGTGTTCCCGGAATTGGCCTTTTCCGTATCGGCTACCACGCGGGCTCCACGGCCCCACGAAGAAGAAGGCCGCGATTATTATTTCCTAAGTGCCGAACGGTTTCAGCAACGGATTGCCGAAGGTGCTTTTGTGGAGTGGGAAGAAGTATACCCCGGACGTTACTATGGCACCTTACACGAGGAACTGGAACGCCTCTGGAAACGAGGAAAATCGATTATTTTTGATATTGAGGTAAAAGGAGCTACCCGGTTAAAAAAGGCCTATCCCACAAACTCCCTGGCTATCTTTGTGAAACCACCATCCAAAGAAACACTCTTTGAACGCTTGCGCAACCGTGCAACCGAAGACGCCGAAAGCCTGCACCGCCGAATGGAACGTGCTGAGGAGGAACTAGGTTACGAAAACAATTTTGATTATATTTTAGTTAATAATAGGCTGCCGGAAACGCTTGAAGAGGCGGAGCGAGTGGTAGGTCATTTTTTAAGTCATCATCATGGAGGCCCTCATCACTAATGACATTAAGGTAAGCGTTGAAACCTTCTACCAGGAACGATATTCACAACCGGTGGAGGGCAAATATATCCATGCTTACCGGATAACGATCGAAAACCTGGGTGAAAACACGGTCCAACTCTTACGCCGTCATTGGTTCATTACAGAGGGCACCGGCCTGGTTCGCGAAGTAGCCGGCGATGGGGTAATTGGCCAGCAGCCTATTCTGGAGCCCGGTGAATCCTATCAATACGTCAGTTGGTCAAACCTGGCCGGGTCAGTAGGGAAAATGCACGGCACTTATACCATGGTTGACCATAAATCCTCGCTGGAGTTTACCGTTGGCATTCCCGTCTTTCAGCTGATCGCGCCGGATATTCTGAACTAACTGCCCCGGGTCCCGGGATTGCGCAAGCATCTAAAAAAAATATCTATTCGGTAGGGGATTACTGAAAAGCCCCACTGGACATCGGGAGTAGTACAATTACCCTCGAACGACCAGTGGGGAGTTACGTTAGTTTACTTGCGATAATCGAGTGGAGGCTCGCGGTCTCCCAGGAGCGCTTCATATCGAAAGCCGGGACCCCGGCGTCTCTCCAATTCGGCACGGGCTTCGGTACATAATGCAGGATTTGCAAACAGGTCCATCGCCGTAAGGGTCATTGCTTTGGCCGCGACCATCATACCTTTTTGCCCTATGCTGGTGCCTCCCGCGGCTACTGCTTGCCAACTATGGGCAGAAGTACCCGGCACCCAGGTAGCAGCGCCCATGCCTACGGTTGGAACCATCCAGCTGATGTCCCCAACATCGGTGGAACCTCCGTTGCGGTCTGGTTTTTCAACATAGGGTTCTATTTGGGCGGCGGCGGAGATTTTAGCGTTAGGCTGGTTGAGGGTAGGAAAAATGGTTTCAGCAAACTGCAGTTCTTCCTGATTGTATATTACGCCACCTACCTGTTCCAGATTGCGGTGCATCAAGCGTGCCAGAAAATCATTAGGCAGTAGGTTGTAAATACCATGAATAACTTCATAGTCCATGCGGGTGCCTGTTCCCTGAGCAGCCCCTTCGGCAGCCTGGACGACCCGTTCAAATAAGTCCTTAACGACCTGCATTTCCGGATGGCGAACATAATAATATACTTCAGCAAAGGCGGGGACAACATTGGGGGCTTCCCCGCCCCGGGTGATTACATAATGGATCCGGGCGTCTTCAGGGACGTGTTCCCGCATCATGTTAACCATAAAGTCCATCGCTTCCACACCATCGAGCGCAGAACGACCCCGTTCGGGGGCCCCGGCGGCATGAGATGCCTGTCCGTAAAACCGAAACTTAGCGGATTTATTAGCTAAGGAGGATCCGGCGCTAACGCCATTAAGGCTGGAGGGGTGCCAGTGGATGACGGTGGAAACATCGTCGAATAAACCCGCCCGAACCATATATACTTTACCGGCACCGCCTTCTTCAGCAGGGGTGCCGTAGAAGCGAATAGTTCCTGATTGGCCGGTTTTTTGGAGCCATTCCTTTACCGTAATTGCCGCAGCTGCCGAAGCTGTGCCAAAAAGGTGGTGACCACAAGCATGACCCGCGTTGACCTCGGGGCGTTCTTGCCGGAAGGGGACTGCTGCCTGGGAAACACCCGGTAAAGCATCAAATTCCCCCAAAATACCAATAACAGGTTCTCCAGATCCGTAGCTTGCAACAAAAGCCGTAGGAATACCTGCGACTCCGCTTTGAATAGTAAACCCTGCAGCCTGCAATTCATTTTGCAGGATCTTGGAACTTTCGACTTCCTGATAACCGACTTCCGCCAATTCCCAAATACGGTGAGCAACAGTACCAAACTGATCTGCTTTCGCATTGAGTGAATTAAGGGCACTTTGTTTGTCTTTTTCCAGATCCTTGGCCTTCTTCTGAGCAAGGAGGTTAGCTGACCCGAAAAGGGTAGCGAATGCAACGGTGAGTAGTAGATAGCGCATTTTCATTTCAGCGTGTTTTCCGATGAGCAAAAAGCAATTTGATGACTTCCCAGCGGGCAAAGTCAATATGCAGATGAAGATAATAAAAGGAGATGGTTTTAGCGCTATGCTACCAGCCACCCCAGCGGCGTGCGGCCCAAAAGCCCAATCCGGCACAACTGGCTGTCAGGAAAACACCCCATGCAATATCGACCAGGGTGATCCGCAATGGCCATCGACTGATCGTGGCCATATTGGTAAGTTCATAAGTGGCATAGCAGAGGCCCCCTAGCAAAGCGCCATTGAGGACCGCGAGCTGCCCCTGGCCAGCCCGAAGCGCAGGCACCTCAGCGAAATAAACAATTCCGGCAATATAGCAGGTGTAAAAGACGAGCGCCGCCGGCCAGTTGACTTCTTCAGAAAGAATAAAACCCAGTTGTGATCGGTAAAACCCTTTGGCAATAAAACCCAGCCAAAGCATGTCCAAGGCAAAGAAAGCAATCATCGTGACCGCATAAGGAATCAGGTAGCGCATCATGGGTATGGATTTAGCTCAGGTTTTTATTCCGGGGATTGATCGAAGGTTTCGTCGATGGGTTCCCACAATTCTATCTTGCGATTCTCAAGGTCGAGGATGTGCACAAATTTTCCGTAATCATACGTAGCTATTTCATCGAGAATAGTTACGCCCTGTTCCCGCAAACGGGTTACCAGTTGTTCCAGGTTATTGACCCGGTAATTGATCATGTATGGCTCCGTAGAAGGAGCAAAATACGTGGTATCGGCTTTGAAGGGACTCCATTGCAGATATCCTTTGTTATGCGGTGGCTCGGTTGACAAAAAGGAAAACATAGTACCATAAGCATCAGTAGCAAATCCCAGGTGGACTTCATACCATGCTTTGGCTTTGGCGGGGTCCTGTGATTTAAAAAATACTCCGCCAATGCCGGTAACTTTGGGATCCTGATCAGATGAATTCGCCATGATTTATAGGGTATATAGTTAGCAAATCAGTTTAGTGGGAATGGCTGGCCTGCCGGCGAAGAACGTCCGTAAATTGATGCACTTTCCGGGCGGATTGCCAGCGCAGGAGTAAATCCCCGCCCACCAGCGCAACAAGACCCAGTGAAAACAACAAGTTACGGGTAAATTCCACGGAACGCGTATGGATGGCATAAAAAGGACGAACCATTAATACTTCGATGGCGATGATCAGGGCGGCTAACAGGAAAAAGAAAATGGCTATGGCTCGACTATTCTTGCGAAGATTGCCTTGTTGCCGGTGCAAGCATTTTTTCAGAAACTGACTTGCATATTGATCAGCAGGATCCATACGCAAAAGTTCCCGGAGGACATATTCCGCTTGTTCCAATTGGAGCGTATTGTACAAAGAAGCAGCTTTGTGGAAGAGGACGGTGCGATAAATGTCTTCTTCCTGAAAGTATTGGATGTTAAAGTGAATAGACGTTTCCAGTACCACATCTGCCATTAGCAGGTGCTGTCGATACGCGCCAATTTCGAAGAGTGCACGGGTATAGGCAACAAGTAGTTCGAAATATTCAGGGAAATCAAGTTGCTGGATTTCTGGCTCATGTTTTTCATAGAAACGGATAACATCACGGAATGCTTGTGGGTCCAATGCTTTGAACTCCCTAAAAATACGGGACCGATAGGTGGATGGAAACCAAGCCATAGCATTAAATGCTTATACCTTTCTAAGGTACTAAAAAATGATATTGCACAGCGAAGCCCAATGGACTTTTAACGAGTAATTAATCGTAAGGGGTACAATACCGGCTTACTCGGACTGGCGTCGATGGTAAAGGAAGCTATTTGCAGGTTAAGCAGGTACCAGCCATCAGGAATGGTATTGTCCACGTAAATCAGTTCGGTGATGGTAGCTGTTTCCCGGATAGCGTTGGGATACTGCCAAAAGGCCCGGTGGGCCAGCAACTGCCCTCCATCTTCTTCCCGATCGACGGAAGGTAAATCGATGAGCAGGTGTTTGATTCCGGCAGCTACCAGATACTCCGCAGCTGCCGCATCCAGGTAGGGGGGATTCGTTCCGGAATAATGAACTTGTTGTTTAAAAGCATCATTGGGGAGGGTACGAATCACAAGGGCTTCTACTTCCATAGGAGCCAGCACTTCGGTCAGTTGTTCCCGGGTAATTATGCGATCCCCATCGGGCATTCGTTGCGGGTACAGGCTGATTACTTTAGCGGGAAAGTGGAACTCCTGGAGACAATCGGTAATCGCATAGCGGTCTATTGCTATATGTCCGACACATTCGGTATGGGTGCCGTTTCCGTGCGGGTTCAGGCGGATATTATAAAAGTTTACTGCCCCACCTTGCCGGGTGTCGCCGACAAAGGACCCTGCACGCAGTGGCTCGACTTCATGGAGTGGTGCATAAAAGCAATTCACGGTATCGCCCCCCGGAATGAGCCGGATACTGATATCGTGTGGCGTCTTGAAGTCAATCAGATAATCCTGGTTTTTCCAGTGCAGCGTAGCTTCCATGGCCGTTGTTACGTTGTGTAATCGAGGTATACAATAGTCCTGCGAAATAAAAGTTTACCAGCAAATGAGATTTGGTCGCTAGTAACACAAAAACCCCGAGCCAGAAGCACTCACTTCCGGTCAGGTAATAGGTTAAATCAGTTTTGGGATAAAATCGGTTGGGATCGAAGAAGCGCCTATGAGCTTAATACGAAATAATCCCTTTAGCGGATCCTTTCCAGCAGACGGGAAAATGAGGCGCCCCGTCCGGTGTAATGTAGTAACAGAACTGCCCGCGGGAATACGCCTTTCCACTGGCTTCGGCATAGCGCTTAGTGCCGCCGGTGAAGTAAATCATTTCGCCATAGCGGCCAACACCGTTCATGCCGAAATAAATATCTCCGGATCCTTCAGTATAGATGATATTGGTAGGGTCTACCTTATCGGTTAGAATACCATCAAAGGAATATTTTACGTGATACCCCTCCAACTCTCCGGCATTATTCACCATCGGGATCATTTCACTGCACATATTGGAGTGAACGGCTAGGGGGGGCATGCCTTTGGGTTGAATTTCTCCGAGGAGGTGCATGCCTTTTCGGGTAGTATCCGAACAGAGCACAATAGAATCGTAGATAGCCTCGCAAGTTAAACTTCCGATGAACAGGTAATTCCGGGTATCAGCGGTAGCGGCGGTTAAGCCGAGAGAAGCGGCATCGGTAGCGGAGGCTAAAGGCATTCCGTTGGCGGCGAGTATTTCGGCGGGTTCAGGGGGGGCATCAAGCCCGCTCCATTGACAGGCGCTTAACAGAAGCAGGATGCTCCAGTTGGCAATTACGATTAGTTTTCTCATGATAGTATGATTTGAACAGCAAAAATTTAAAAACATGGGGAATAAAAAGTACTAGCAAAAGTCACGTTTTCTTCTAACAAAGATCACTACATTTTGGGCGATAGTCAACTCATTGGTTATCAATTTTTTTTTCTAATTTGATCGAAGAAACAGAATGAAACAATAAGTACGTTAACCATGCCGCAACGTATTCGTAAAAAAGCCGGGCTGCCCCCGGGATCGGTAGTTTTTACCGGCAAGCGCAAGGTAGAGCATATTGATATTCATTATTTGGAATATAACGAGGGCGAAATTCTGGAACAGCATCTGGATAACCGCAATATTAGGAGTTGTCACGTGCCGCGTCCCGATCGGGTGCAGTGGTACGATATGCGGGGGTTACATGACACTGAACTCATTGAAGCGATTGGCAGCACGTTCGAAGTTCACCCGCTGGTATTGGAGGATATTGCCAATACCCAGCAGCGGCCAAAATTTGAAGAATACGATGGGGGGATTTTTTTGGTTTTACAGGCACTTCGATTTGATGAAGCAGAGGTAAAAGTGATTACCGAACAGGTGTCCCTTTATTTTGGGGAAGGTTTTCTACTTTCTTTCCAGGAAGATGCTGAAGATTTGTTTGAAAAAATTCGCGACCGGCTGCATGCTGGTCGGGGGCGGATTCGGCTGCGGGGTGCGGATTACCTGGCCTATGCTATGCTGGATTTAGTCATCGATCATTACTTCCTTGTTCTTGACCAGGTGGAGGTGTTAATTGAGGAGTTGGAAGCGGATATTATAGGGCCATTAGCCGAAAATACCAAAGGGAAAATTCACCATCTGAAGCAGGAAATGCTGGTGTTGCGCCGCGCCATAGCCCCTTTGCGGGAGGCTATCAGTCGGTTTGCCCGTGCAGGAAATGAATTTGTTACCGAGGAGACGGTACTTTTTATCCGGGACCTCCATGACCATGCGATTCAGGTGACTGACCTGACGGATAACTACCGCGACATGCTTAACAGTCTGCAAGACCTCTATATTTCTGAAATTAGTCTGCGGATGAATAACGTCATGCAGGTACTCACAATCATCACAACCATTTTTGTTCCGCTTACATTTTTGGCTGGAATCTACGGGATGAATTTTGATAACATGCCTGAGCTCCATTGGAAACCAGCCTATTTTGTTTTGCTGGGAGTTATGTTCGTCGTTGCCTTGGCGTTGGTTCGTTATTTCAGGTATAAAAAGTGGGTCTAGGAAAAGCCGTTTTTTCAAAGGCCGATCTTTTTTTGCGGAAATGGGAAAATTTAAAATTCACCACCTTTGAAAATAATATATTCGGAATTATATTGCCTGATATCGCATAATGTTAAAATAATCAAGTATTGAAACCGACCGATATTAAAGACCCCGAATATTTTCACCGGGTCGTCGACTGTCAGTACGCATGCCCGGCGCATACCCCGGTTCCAGAGTATATCCGACTGATTGCGGCCGAAAAGTATACGGAAGCGTATATGGTTAACTGGGAGTCTAATGTATTTCCCGGAGTTCTGGGACGTACCTGTGACCGTCCCTGCGAACCCGCCTGTCGGCGTGGCCGGGTGGAAGAAGAACCGGTAGCGATTTGTCGGCTCAAGCGGGTAGCTGCCGATTTTAAGGACGACCCGCGGGCGCATATGCCGATGGGCCCTTTCCCGGCTAATGGTAAGAAAATTGCCCTGATCGGGGGTGGGCCAGCTTCACTAACGGTGGCCCGAGATTTAGCTCCATTAGGTTATGAGTTGCACCTGTTCGATGAACAGATCAAGGGCGGCGGAATGATGCGGAGCCAGATTCCCTCTTTCCGGTTACCTGAATCCGTACTTGACGAAGAAGTAGGGTACGTACTGGATTTGGGCGTACATGCGGTTTTCAATAAGTATGTGGAAAGTATGCGGGAAGTACTTGCCCAGGACTACGATGCCATTTTTGTGGGCACCGGAGCTCCCAAAGGCGGAGATTTACCCAGGTTGCCAGGTCGCTGGGATGCTCCTGACCATATTCATATCGGGATCACCTGGTTGGCTTCGGTAGCCTTCGAGCATACGACGAAGATAGGCAAGAAGGTTATCGTTCTCGGAGGAGGAAATACTGCTATGGATTGCTGCCGTACCGCCCGCCGCCTGGGGGGAGAGGAGGTAACGGTCGTAGTGCGTAGCCCGTTTGAGACGATGAAGGCCTCTCCCTGGGAGATAGAGGACGCCATGCGGGAGGATATTCCCATCCTCAATAACATGCCACCGAAGGAGTTTGTGGTTGAAAATGGCAAGCTCAAAGGAGTGCTTTTCGAAAAGGTAGAAGCCGTATATGATGAATCCGGCCGTCGCAAGTTAATCCCTACGGGAGAACCGGATGTATTTATCGAAGCAGATGATGTGCTGATTGCGATCGGTCAGGAGAACAGTTTTCCCTGGATTGAGCGCGATCTGGGGATCGAATTTGGCCAGTGGGATGTGCCGGTATTGAATCCGGTGACCTTTCAGTCGACCCTGCCTAAGGTTTTCTTTGGCGGGGATGCGGCATTGGGCCCCAAGAATATTATCACCGCTGTTGCTCATGGTCATCAGGCAGCTATTTCGATTGACTTGTTTTGCCAGGGTCAGGATGTAGCAAAAGACCGGCCCGCACCGACGGTCAATCTGATTCACCAGAAGATGGGTATTCACGAGTGGGGTTACGATAATGACATTGCCGGCGACTTGCGGTATAAGGTTCCCCATCTGGAAAAGAAGCAGTCGCTACATGATCGCAAACTGGAAGTTGAACTGGGGTTTGACCCCGCCACTGCTTTCCGGGAAGCACAGCGTTGCCTGAATTGCGATGTACAAACAGTGTTTAACACCAGTCGCTGTATTGAATGTGATGCGTGTGTGGATATCTGCCCTACGTCTTGTATCACCTTCACCATGAATGGCGAGGAGGAGGATCTACGTACGCGCCTTACGGCTCCGGCCAATAATCTGGAGCAAGCGCTTTACGTATCCGAGCCGTTAAAGCAAACGGCCCGGGTAATGATTAAAGATGAAGATGTGTGTCTGCACTGCGGCCTTTGTGCAGAACGGTGTCCCACGGCCGCCTGGGATATGGAAAAATATTTATACCAAGTTACTAAAGCAGGACAAGGATGCAACACCACCTTAGCGGTATAAACGATATGGTCGTTCGGTTTGCGAACGTCAACGGGACCGGCTCGGCCAGTGCAAATACCATGTTTGCCAAAGCGATTTTCCGAATGGGCATTCCCGTTTCGGCAAAAAATATTTTCCCCTCCAATATTCAGGGGTTGCCTACCTGGTACGAGGTACGGATTAGTGAAAAAGGGTATCTGGGGCGGCGTGAGGGTATCGACGTGCTGGTGTGCGTCAACCCGCAGAGCATGCAACAGGATGTGGCTTCTGTGCGCCCCGGCGGTTATTTTATCTATGATAGTACGAAGCCACTGCACCGGGAATTTATGCGGGAGGATATCCACTTTGTTGGTATTCCGATGATGGCGATGTGTAATGAACACTTCACCGATCCCCGGCACCGGCAGTTACTGAAGAATATTATTTATGTAGGTGGGCTCACCGCCTTACTGGACATTGATCCGGCGGTAGTAAAAGGTATTCTGGAGGAGGAATTCGCCAAGAAACCAAAACTAATACCACCTAACTTCCAAGCCTTGGAATTAGGGCGCCAGCATGTTATCGAGCATTATCCCCATCCCTTGGATATTCGGGTTGAGGCGCGCGATTTGGTAGGGGACAGTATTATCATCGATGGAAATACGGCATGTGGTCTGGGAGCTATCTACGGAGGAGCCACCGTAGCGGCCTGGTATCCCATTACCCCTTCCACGTCGGTGGTACAGGCATTTGAGAAATATGCCAACAAGCTGCGGATAGATCCGGAAACGGGCCAAAAGCGATTTGCGGTAGTACAGTCGGAAGATGAATTAGCAGCCATCGGGGTTGTTATCGGCGCTGCCTGGAATGGGGCCCGGGCTTTTACGGCAACCAGCGGACCAGGTATCTCCCTGATGAATGAATTCATCGGGTTGGCTTATTTCGCTGAAATTCCCGTAGTGCTCATCGATGTGCAGCGGGGTGGACCCTCTACCGGTATGCCAACCCGTACACAGCAATCAGATTTGCTGCTGGCGGCTTATGCTTCCCATGGGGATACCAAGCACGTATTGTTATTTCCAAGTAACCCCAGCGAATGCTTCGATCTGACGGCGGATGCGCTCGATTTAGCGGAACGGCTGCAAACGCCGGTTTTTGTTATGACGGATCTTGATCTGGGCATGAATGACCATATGACAGCGCCATTTCACTGGGACCCCAAAAGGCGGTTTGACCGGGGGAAAGTGCTTACTGCGGAGCAGTTAGAGGCGGGAGTGACGTTTGGTCGTTACCTCGACGTCGATGGAGATGGAATTCCCTACCGGACGCTACCCGGGGCGCACCCAACGAAAGGAGCCTATTTTACCCGGGGAACTTCCCGGGATGAGTTCGCCCGGTATACCGAGGATGGTGCGGCTTATGTCCGGAACATGGATCGATTGCTCAAGAAATGGGAAACCGCGAAAACCCTCATGCCAGCACCGGAAACCTATCAGGCGACTAACCAGAGTTCACATGGGATGCTCTTTTTTGGCACGACTGCTTACCCTGCTCAGGAAGCCCTGGACAGGATGGCCGAACAGGGTATTGCTATGGATGCCATGCGGGTTCGCTCTTTTCCCTTCACCCCGGAAGTGGAAGCCTTTATTGCGGCTCATGAGAAGATTTTTGTGGTTGAGCAGAATCGCGATGCACAATTCCGGTCGCTGCTAATTCAGGAGCTGGACTTGAATCCCAAGCAGTTAGTGTCTGTTCTCAATTACGATGGCATGCCGTTCACGGCGGATAAAATTCAACGTTTAATCGTGGCCACCTTGCAACCGCAGGTACAGCCGGCATAAATAATAATCTGCAATGACCTATATAAAACCCAAGTTTCGCCACCCTGAATTGCCAGTCAATGCGGTGGGTTATGCCCGGAAAGACTATGAAGGCGCTATTTCAACGCTTTGCGGGGGCTGCGGACACGATTCCATTAGTGGCGCTATCGTTCAGGCTTGTTACGAAATGGCCATTGAGCCACACCGCCTGGCGAAATTATCCGGCATAGGTTGCTCCTCGAAAACTCCCACCTATTTTCTGAGCAATTCGCATGGCTTTAATTCCGTACACGGACGGATGCCTTCCGTTACTACGGGAGCTATTCTGGCCAACCGCGACTTGATCTACCTGGGGGTCTCCGGCGATGGAGATACGGCTTCGATTGGCATGGGCCAGTTTGTCCACGCCATTCGCCGCAACCTGAACATGGTCTACATTGTGATGAACAATGGGTGTTATGGACTAACGAAAGGACAGGATTCTGCCACTGCGGATCTTGGATCGATTTCGAAAGGAGGTGTCCCCAACGCCTATATGCCTATTGATTTGGCGGGGATGGCTATTGAACTTGGAGCCTCCTTCGTGGCACGCAGCTTTTCCGGGGATAAAACACAGTTGGTTCCGTTGATTAAGGCCGCAATGTCACACCAGGGATTTGCCTTTATCGATGTGGTTTCCCCTTGCGTGACGTTTAACAATAATCCAGGTTCGACCAAGTCGTACGACTATGTACGTGAGCACCTGGAGGCCACAGCTGCTGTCGATTATGTACCCGAAAAGGAAGAAATTACCATTAGCTACGGGGAAGGGCAAACCGCAGATGTGGAATTGCATGATGGCTCTCGGTTAGCTTTGCATAAAATTGCCCCCAATTGGGATCCCCATGACCGGCTTTCGGCTATTCAACGCTTGCATGTCGCCCGCGAAAAGGAGGAGGTTCTTACCGGATTGTTGTACCTCAGCAAAGACAATGAGACCTTCCATCAGTTTTTGCATACGGTGGATCAACCCTTAAATACCTTGACCGAGGAGGATCTCATTCCCAGCCAGGAAGTGCTGGCAGCGATCAATGCGGATCATAGGTAGTTGCGCCTTACATTTTTAGATAAGATCTCTTGCTGTCAGGCCCTAAAGTTTGCAGCCTATCGTGACGTGTTTTCCTGATTTCCTCATGCCTGATGGGGGTATCTCTCCTTGCATAGCTGGTGACAGGTTGCCGGGGTTTTGGTAGTTGTCTGCAGTGCGCAAATGTTTACAATCCGTACTGATGAATAAACCATGCTGGAGCCTGGGCCTCCTTCTTTTACTATTGACCAACTGCAAGCAGGACAATGATCCCCTTTTTTCTGCGGAGGAGAAACAAGCTATTCAACAAACCATCCAGGCGGAAATCAATGCTATGATTGTTGCTGTGTCGACTAAGGATATTGAAACCTATATGCGGCAAATGCCAGCGGATTTTATCATTTATGACGAGAACGGGGAAATCATTTCCCGGGAAAAACAACGGGAATATGCACTGCGAGACTGGTCCATTATTGATACTACCTTACACAATGAGATGGTAGTGGATAGTATTTCATTTGTAAGCCGCGACAGCATTTTTGTCTTTACTTCACAGCGATGGGAACGCCTGATGTTTCGCCGCGATGGCATCACTAAGGACACCGTGTTAACGACCCAGCGGCATAGGGAGTTGTGGAAGAAAAACCCGCAAGGCTGGATGGGATATACCGTTGAAGAACTGGGCGGCAGCATTTTCATCAATGGCGAGAAGTACGAAGAAAACTGACCGAAGGTGCAGGAAGATCTCAATATCAAGGCTGACTTGTTTAAGCTATGTGAAACAAGCATTCGAACCCGAATCAAGACGCTGGAAGAAGCCCTGCAATCTATTGCCGAATCACGGGATAATGAAACGAAAAGCAGTGCCGGAGACAAGTATGAAACCGGTCGGGCCATGATGCAAATCGAAGAAGCGAAAAACAGTACCCAACTGGCGCAGGCGCAGGAGGTGATGCATGAGCTGATGCGCATTGACCTTAATGGACAATCCTCGTCCATCGGGCTGGGTAGCTTGGTTAAAACCAGTGGTGGCACCTATTTTCTGGCTATTGGTCTGGGCAAAGTACATTGGGAAGGGCAGTTGTATTTCTGCATTTCGGTAAATTCACCTATTGGGCAACTATTACTGCACAAAAAAGCCGGTGATATCGTTGTGTTTAATGGCAAAAAAATCCAGATTGAGGCAGTTAGCTAAGGTTTATCGGGCGTTAGGATTTCGTTGCCGGGCAGGTTGTTTCCCGTAGCCAGGTGTGTAGTGTGTCTAAATAAAATTTAGCTAACAATATCCAGGGGAGATCTTGATGAACAAACGTAAAAAGGCTAACTTTCTCCCAAGTTTACCCCTATGCAACCCAAAAACATGCTTCCCTCCGGGGTCCTTCTGCTGTTGGTTTTCTTCAGTAGCCTCAGTTGCCAGTCACAATCTACCCGAACGATTGAGCCTGCGTTTTACTATTGGAAAACAAGCTGGCAATTTACCAAAGCAGATGCTGCATTAGCGCAACCCCTGGCTTCGCGATTTTACGTTCGCTATTTTGATGTGGATTGGAATGCCGGTTATGCACAAGCTATTCCCGTAGGGGTGTTAGATGTAAATGGCATAACCTACTCTCCGGAAAACCGGCTTTCGCCGGGGGCTATTGTGCCAACCGTTTTTATCACCAACCGAACCATGGAAAAACTGACCATGGAGGATGTCCCGGTTCTTGCCGACAAGATTGTGCGGAAAATTCAGCGGATAAATGAAGAAGTTGCTCAGCTTGCCGGTTACGCTGTATATGACGATGAGGTGAATGATGAAACCGATTGGGAGGTTCGGCAACGGCGCGCAGATTCTGCACAGGCAGCGGTTTTGTCCAATATCGGCGAAATTCAGTTAGATTGTGATTGGACCCAAACCACCCGCGATCGATTTTTCTCTTTACTCAAGGAAGTTCAGCTGCGAGTACCCAACTGGACGTTATCCTGTACACTGCGCCTGCACCAGTATCGCGACCGGAAGGAAAGTGGTATACCCCCCGTCAGCAGGGTAATGTTGATGTGTTATAACACGGGTAATGTTAAGCATCTGGCCGAGAACAATGCGATTATTGATCCGGGGGTTATCCAGACCTATTTAAAGGGTGAACCCTACCCTTTGGAGATAGACCTGGCCCTGCCTGTTTTTTACTGGGGGGCATGGTTTCGGGGTACATCTTTCCAGGGCTTATTGCGTGCAATGACTCCCGAAAGTGCCGCGCAGAGTACGTTTTTGCGGGCTATAGGTGACAACCGATACCAGGTTACACAGGATACGGTTATTAATCAGGATTATCTCCGGGAGGGGGATCAGATCCGGATTGATGGACCCGGTCCGGCTGTCATGGAAACGGTTATTCCTTTACTGCGGGGAGTACTACCACGCCAGGGTTTGGTTCGGGTTGCTTTTTTTGATTGGGATTATGAAAAAATGAAAGGCCATGAAGCTTCGATACTGGAAATATTGGATCGCCTGCGTTAGCACTCTTTTTTTGCCGCCTTACGTATTGGTGAATAGTTGCGGTGTCGACTTTGATCCCGATGCCTATCGGATGGCGTTCTTTAATCCACTGGCGGGAGCTACGGCACCTCAGGTGCCTTTTTTCTATAGTTATAGCCAACTGAATAGTGAAGCTGCTGACCAACAGCAGCAAGATTACCAGCGGAACTGCCAGGAGTGGGCGCAGCAAATGGGCTCAGGAGTTAAGCTTGCCGATATTATGGCAGTGGTGTATCAAGGAACACCTGCCCAATTCCTGGGCGCATACCAGGAAAAAGAGCTGATGGCGGCGTATCCCGGAAACACCTTTGTAGCGGCACTGTTGCGCCCGGAAAATAAAAAACTCCTGGACTATTTGCATTTGGCCTTCCGGGCGGAATTTGCCCATTTTGCGAGCGATGACCCCTGGGGACTTGACGAATCAGTCACGGACAGAAACAGGTCATTGCGGGAGATTGTTGCCGCGGCCCGTAAACAATTGAAGGCTACTTCCAACGCTTTTTTGCGTCAGCGACTGACTTATCAGATTCTGCTTCAGCAGCGGTATCTGGGGGGATACCGGGAAGTTATTGACCTGTACGAGGCGAATTTTGCGAAAGGCCCCGGGGCACAGAGTATGTTGGGGCCGTGGGCAACTTTCCATGCGGCCTACGCTTACCGGCAAATAGGCGATCGGATCAAAGCCGGCTACCTCCTGAGTCGGGCGTTCAGTGGCAGTGAGTCTAAGAAGATTCGAAGTTATTTCGACTTTGACGCCAAGAGTGTCGAACGGATCTTACGCCTGGCTAATTCCCCCGCCGAAAAAGCCGTCATTATTACCCTGGGCGCATTGCACAACCCCGGGCGTAGTTTGACTAACTTGACGGAAATAGCCCGGCTGGATCCTGCCTGCCCGTTTATGCCATTGCTCGTTGGGCGTGAAATCAATAAGCTGGAAGACTGGCTGCTCACGCCAGCGGTAACCTTTTTTCCTCCCGCCCTTGGGGGCCAACCCTGGTCGGAGGATGAAAATACCTGGCAGCCGCGTGAAGAAGCCAGTGTGGACCCGAATGCCCAATATCAGGTCCGGAACCAGATCAAAGATCAACAGTATCTACATGATGTAATTCGTTTTTTGGAAGAAAACCAGCAGCGATTTCCGGCAGCACAGGCTGATTTTTACCGCCTGGCATTGGCTCATCTGTACGGGATAGATGGACAGGAGCGCAAAGCAAGAAATCAGCTGGCGATGATATCGGCTGCGGCACCTCCTGTTTTACAGGTACAAAGCAAACTGGAGGAGGTGGTTTTACTAAGCCGTGGTGGCAACCTGACCAGTGAAGCAACCAAGCTGGATTTGGCAGAAGCCCTCTTGTACTTACAAAAACACGCTGATTTGCTGGCCGAAAATTGGCGCATTTACCCTAAGCTGTTACTGTATTTAGCCCGGCAATTTCAGGTACAAGGAGACATTATAAGTGCCGGATTGCTCTATAACCGGGCCCTGTTGATACCCACCAATGCTAATCTGGCATCGGGATATTATCGTTCGATTGCCTTTTTCGATCGGTATGCCTCCCGAGAGGTAGTAGATGCCCTGTTGTCGCTCCACCAACGCAAAGATAAAACACCCTTTGAGCAGGTATTGACGGCACCCTTGACGGCACCGGAAAAAGAATCGCCGTCCGGCTACAGTTGGGATGAATACCAGGACTTCTGGCAAGAGGAGCTGGAGCCTACTTATCCGCTGCCAGCTACGGAAAAATTACTGGACTTAAAGGGAACAATCGCTTTCCGGGAGAACGACTTGACAGGTGCCGCAGCAGCGTTTAATGCATTACCCAAAAACTATTGGCAGGAGACCTATGCCTTTGGTGATCACCTACAGTATGACCCCTTTGCTGATGCCAACCACTGGCCCTGGCAGGGAACGTTACTGCCGGCCGATAAGCAAGAAATTGTGCGTCAGGCGATAGGTGTTCAGCAGCAAATAGTATCGGGGAATAATAATGCCCAGGCCCATTACCTACTGGGGAACCTATACTTCAACAGCAGTTACTGGGGGAATAGCTGGATGCTCTTTAGTTACGGGCGATCCTCTCAGGAACTGTCTTTCTACAGTGCATATGGCGTAGAGAATTTTCACTTTGGTCCAAACGACCGACGTTATTCCAACGTCTACTATGGATTGGAACGGGCGATGGCCCAATATCAGCAGGTTTTACGGAATTCTCCCCCCGCGGAGTTAGCGGCAAAAGCCATGCACATGCTGGCCTATTGCGACGAGTTGCGTTACCGGGCTGATACGAAACCGGCAATCCGCGATTGGGATGCAAAGATCCCTCCTTATTTCTCACCGTTTTATCAGGAATGGCAGCAAAAGTACCGACAAACGCAAACCTATGCTACCCGCCTACGGGAATGCCCCCTATTAGAAGACTATATCATGGAAAACCGTAAGTAATGTCTACTGAAAGAAATCGAAAGGCTCTCGCGAGTAGTTGGTTAGCGTTATTTCTCCTTTGGGCGGGGCCTATAGTAGCTACTGAGCCGCACTGGATATCGCTGGATAAAGTAGTCCTGGATTTGGCTGGAGTTCAGTTTCAGGTTTCGGCGGTGGTGGATGCACGGACGGAAAAATTTTGTCTGGGATTAGTGCAAAAGGGGATTGGCAACCGGCGGGTTCCTGCTCAACTGGAGGGGGGCCTTGAGGTAGCTTTGATGCAGTTAATTCAACGGAGCCAGGCGCTGTTTAAAAGCACCGGGCCTGCTTACGTCCTGCAAGTACACCTGCTGCAGGTATATGAAGTAACCTATACCGGTAAGGAAATCGCAATGACCGAGCTGGACGTTTCCTTCCTGGAACCCTTACCGGATGGTAATTATCGCGAACTTTACCGAACGGGGAATACGCAGGAAAAAAATGGTGTTGATGTTACTGGGCTGCATGACCGAAATATAGCTAATGCGCTAAGTCGTGCTATGCAAATTTTTCAGGACCGACTTAATCAACAAAGCACCTGGAATTACTCTTTGCCGGCAACGGATTTACGTTTACCAGGGAGGGCATCAAGTTACCCGGCCCAGCAGCAGCTTTCAGCGCAAGCCTTTTTTTATAGTTTCGAAAATTTCCGTGACCTGGTAGCCAGTAAATCAGCAAAGGGATTAGATTACATGGACCTTGAGGAGAAGCAAGGCCATGTGAAGGCTAAACCCCAGTGGAAATCTGGCTATCAAATTGACGAGAATCCAATTTGGGCACTTTCGGACGGCCAGGCTTATTACATAAAACTGGGTAGGAGTTACTACCCTTTGGAAAAAGCAGACGATGGATCTTTTATCTTTTGGGCTCCCTCCATTCGGAATGTGACTGCTGCAGGCCTGTTTGGCGGAATTGTAGGGGGCCTGGTAGGGGGGCTATTGATGAATGGCATTGGTTCAGAAAAAGGCCCTCCTGTTGCGTATCGGCTCGATATGAACACAGGAGCCATTCACCCGGAATCGACGCTCAAGAACCGACGCATTGAGTCGAGACTGTTAGTTTATTGTTCGCGGTTTAACCCGGAAGAAACGCGGCTTGAGGTGGTTGTTGACGGACAAACTCGCTGTTCGCTGGGTGCTGGGGAGTATACGATGGTTCATTTAGCCCCGGAGTTAACCGAGGTGAAAGTGTGTTTACTTCAAGGGATTGAGGAGTTTTGTCAGGAGGTTTCCTTGGAGGTTTTCTATACCGAATTCCTGCTGGCAAGAGTGAAACGCGATGGATCATTGGACATTGAAAAGCCCAATAGCAATATCGAATTAGATATCCGCATGGATATTGAGGCGGGTCGGATACGGGAGGTGGAGAGTAAGTGACTCACCTGCACTAAAGTTTCGGCAGGCGAAGGGGGAATCGGTAACCAGTAGGCAGTACGCAGATGGCATTACTCCTAACCAGTTTGCGGACCCGTCTACGCCAGGTTAAGGTGGGTAACCCTCCTGCACCTAAGGTTTCGTCGGGTAAAAAATGCTTATTTTTTGAGTGAGCAGTGAGCAGTGAAGAGTCGCGTCCAACGAATAACTAGTGCTTTGTCAACTAAGAATTTAGATGTTCAGAATCCCCCGGGAAAACCTTCCGGATTTTCCATTGCGCCTGATTATTCACCGAAATTTCTCGCAACGACGCAACGACGCAACGACGCAACGACGCAACGAGACATAGCGATGTCGTTTCACGTTTCACTAATCCTTAATTTCAAACTTGACAGAACACTAGAACCCAATAACCAGGGACCAGAAACCAGTCAACGGTAACAGTTTTGGTCCAAGCCCAAACAACAGGTACCCTGGCCGAGGTGGTGGACGTCAGTTGCCGGTCATAGTTATTAAGGCGACTAAACCGGTGGCTCAAAAAAACAAATGGTACCTCCAACCCAGTCAAAATCTTTGTTATAGCGGACCCCGATCATTTCGCCCCGGCTCATGCGCCCCAGGTTGTTGACTAACTGCGGTCTGTCCTGGCCGGGCAGCCAGGTATACATCAAGCGCACTTCTGCTTTTACACCGCCACTGGGGGAGGCAATGACGGGGTGGTAGTGAACCTTGCGTTGCAGCAGGTAGTGCGAGCGATCGGTAATCGCATCGAGCATTTCGACCGTAGGGTGCAACTGCACACCCATCCCGGCAAAGGAAAACAGGGGCTTAAGCACATACTGGTCCAGATCTTCCGGGTAGCTACTCAGGTCGCTGAGGAAATGACTATCCGGCACAAAGGGACTCTTCAGCAAGGGCAGTGTATATTTACTGATCCGATAAAACCAGTTGGGATGTGCCAGCCAGGTAACATCGACTTCGTCGGTGAGTGAAAATTCCGTTTTCAGATTGGGAAACTGCTGCAGGTCGTCGGTGATTACCCGGTTGTAGATCCGCCGAATGGGCATTTTTCGGCCGTCTTTTTCATAATACAATTCCCGCCCAGAGCGCTTCACCTTGGTCAGGCAAACCGTTTTTATACCCAGATCGCGCTCCGTGACAGCAAAATCTATGCGCGTTTTTTGCTGTTCCGGATATATTTCAAGCAGCACCGTTTCTTCCGGTCGGGCATCGCCAATAAATAATTGCTTCAAATGGTCCAGGTACGTTTCGTGCGTATGGCCATTAAAATAATTGGTTACATGCGGGGGGCAGACAAATGCATCGCGGTAACAATCGGCCAGGTACGACTGGTAAGCATAGAGCGTAGCAAAACCCTGGAGTTCGATCAGGTAGGGCGTAACTTCCCCACTTTCGTCAAGGCAAAGACCAAAATCGAACGTTAGCAGACTGGGGATTTCATCCTCATTAGGCACCCGCTGGTCGGGGGGGATTGCCCCTTCCGTCAGTTGCCGGAAGTTGGGGGCAACAATCGTATCCACAATATCTTCGCCAGCCTGTATGAGCTTATCGCGAACGCTATTAGAAAGAAAGATAGGGGTTTCGGCAATTCGGAAGTCCAATTGGCCTGGAAAGTCGGCTTCAAAACGAGCGAGGAACTGTTCATATTTGGCGACCGTGAAAGCGGCGTTGAACTGATCGCGGAACGATTTTAGCATAGTCTGCTTTTTTGCTAAAAGTTACAATAAGCACCCGAAAAAACAAGTAACTTCGAAAATATACTCAGGTTGAATGACTGCCGGTGCCCGGAAGTTGGCGATCCTAAACTACTTTGGCCTGTGCATACCCCAATTTTAGACCAGGAGTTGTATCCAGTGTGTTGATTAATCTTTATCGATCCGAAAAAACGAGTTATGGCAACTGTTACGCAAAGAACCTTAATCCTGACCTTCTTCAGTTTACTAACCTTGGCCATTCAAGGCCAGGAGGCTACCCGTCCGCTTGCCGAGCAAGTTACGATACGCCGTACAACCTACGGGGTACCCCATGTGTTGGGGGAAAACTTACGAGCCGTTGCCTTTGGGTTGGCGTACTGTGAACTCGAAGATTATGGCGAGCGGGTAGTAAAACCCCTGGTTGCGGCCCGGGGACAGGCTGGGCTTCTCGAAGGGCCTGAGGCCATCGAGGCTGATATTGCTAACCGATTGGGGTATGAACGGACAGTAGCTACCTATCATTTGTTAGGGCAAGACACCCGCGACTTGTTGGAAGGGTTTGCGGCGGGGGTGAATCATTATCTCGACCGTTATCCCGATTCACTGGTAGCTTTTCAGCACTGGCGTTTTACGGGGTATGATGTAGCAGCTGTCACGACGAACATTACCGTTCCGCCGGGAGGTACCCGGATTATGCAACGGTTGCAACGCGAAAAAGCCCGCCGCGATTCGCTGGCGGCGGTTCGGGGGGAAGGGTCTAACGCCTGGGCTTTTGCACCCAGCCGAACGACCTCCGGAAAA
Source organism: Lewinellaceae bacterium (assembly GCA_020636445.1). GTDB lineage: Bacteria > Bacteroidota > Bacteroidia > Chitinophagales > Saprospiraceae > JACJXV01. The sequence continues at coordinate 43,831 of JACJXV010000018.1, forward strand.
GCCATTTTGGTTCGGAATCCGCATTTATCCTGGAGTGCTGGCTATTACGAAGCACATCTGTCAGTTCCGGGCAAGTTGAATTTTTATGGCGATTTTCGCATTGGGGGGCTCTTTGCGATAATCGGTGGATTCAACGAGCGGCTGGGGTGGTCAACTACGAATAATGCCCCTGACCTGGATGAAGTTTATGCCCTGCCCCGTGATCTAAATCAAGACAACGCTTACATCCTGGATGGGGCTAGCCATAAGCTAACGTCACGTCAGGTTCAGGTGGAATACCGCGAAGCGGGAAAACTATTTACCGCCAGTCGTGAGTGGTGGTTTAGCCCTTACGGACCAGTGATTGAGCGCGACAGCCAGTTTATTTACATTCTCAAGGCTGCTGGGGATGGCGAATACCGGCGAGGAGAACAATTTACCCGCATGTTGCTGGCTCGTAATCTCGAGGAATGGAAAGCGGCAATGCGGCTGCAGGCGATCACCTCTTCCAACTATACGTATGCGGATGCCGATGGCCATATCTTTTACGTTTGGAATGCCGTAACGCCACGTTTTCCTATTCCTCCAGGAGGAGATAGCCTGGCGGTACAAGTTACATCAGCGGCCCAAATTTGGTCTACTCCTATTGTCTTTGATTCGTTACCCCAGTTGCTCGACCCTCCGGGTGGGTATCTGCACAACGAAAATGATCCTTTTCATTTTACGAACATGCAGGCCATATTACGGCCGGAACAATTTCCAGCTTCTTTTCCTGCCCCCCGATTGCGACAGCGAAGTCAGTTAAGTATTTCTTTAATCCAGGGGGATGACCAATTGTCTCTGGAGGAGGTTATTGCACGCAAGCACAATATGCGCATGCTCATAGCTGATCAGGTAAAACCGGATTTGTTGGAAGTTATCCGAAAAAACAAACCCAATGCAGCACAGCGAGCCTTGCAAAAGCACCTGGGGGCCTGGGACAATACCGTCCGTGCCGAAAGCCGGGGCGGGGTGGCCTTTGCGGAGTGGTGGACCACCTACGAGCGGATGATGCGGGGAAAAGAATTATATCGCATTCCCTGGGATTATGCTGACCCCCTTAATACCCCCAGGGGTATTGCCGACCCCGCAATGGCGCTGGCGGCGCTCGCCGCGTCCACAGAAGCGCTGAAGACCCGCTTTGGCACCTGGGATCTGGCCTGGGGGGATGTTCATCGGCTGCGCAGGGGCGAGGTTGATTTGCCTATTGGGGGCGGGCACGGAGGCCTGGGCTGTTTCCGGGTATTATGGTTTTCGGATACACCTGACGGGAAGCGGCAAATAAGCGGGGGCGATGGCTGGCAGCTTGCTGTGGAATTCACAGATCCCCCCCGGGCTTATTCTGTACTGGCTTACGGACAGACCAATAACCCTGCTTCACCTCATTTTACAGACCAGACTGGGTTATTTGCAGCTAGTCAAATGAAATCGGTTGCGTTTACCGAGGATGCCATCCGGGCGAGCTTGCTGCGTGCCTATTCACCGGGGGAGGAGTAACCCTGCCCGCTATGGGCGGGTAAACTGTTACTGCTGACTGGTGTCTGGTTACTGGTTTCTAGTGACTGGTACTTGGTTGTTGGTGCCTAAATAACGTTGACTGGTTTCTGGCCCGCCTGAGGCGGGTAAATATCTGGTATCTGGTTATTGGCTTATAGTTATTCGTTGGACGCGACCCTTCACTGCTCACCGTTTACTCAAAAAATAAGCATTTTTTTCCCGCCGAAACCTTAGGTGCAGGAAGGTTACCCGCCTTAGCCTGGTGTAAGCGGGCCTGTGGACTGTTTGCGGAGACTGCCAACTGCATACTGCCGACTGGGTTATGATTTTTCACCCTCTTTAGCTTAGCGTAGGCGGGGCACTTCATTCCTTACCTTCCACCCCAATGCCTGTATTGTAACTACGAAACGAGTAGCCTCAGAATTATCCGCAAATAGTAGTGTTGGACAGATTCCAAGCGAGTAGTTCCCTGCTGGAAATGGTAAGCGTATTATTTAGAGATGTTCGAAAATTGGGAAAATGGCTTTTCGCAAACTTATATTTTGTCTAAATAAGAATTAAAGTGAGTTTGGTATCATTAAAACCGCCCATAATAGAATATTTATACAGAAAAGTGACACGGATCACTAGGATACATGAATTCATGTTCATATTTTTGATAAAAGTGCCCTTCGCAGCTTTGCTCTAAAGAAAGCAGGGTATTTGCGGCCAATGGACAGCGAAGCCGCGGCGCAACGGAGGCGGATATTATAGCACTATACTTTAAAAAGAAACAGCAAGAAAGCGGAATAGTCCGGTGATAACTGCGCTTGTGTGTAAGCACTATTATCAGGTTTCAGTACTATCCATATTTCAGGTGCCATAAAGTGGAATGTGAGAATCAGGTGAACGGAACACGGCGCCAAACACTTTCAAAATAATGCCAGCAGGACCAAATAAAACAAGTGGGAGTATTCTTCGGCAATTCATCCCGATCCTGGAGTGGTTGCCACATTACCGTAAAGCATTGCTGCGGGGTGATGTTTTGGCAGGGTTAACGGTTGGTGTTATGTTAATTCCCCAGGGGATGGCTTACGGGTTGTTGGCTGGGCTCGATCCCATCCATGGGTTGTATGCCAGTATTCTACCTCTTTTCCTCTATGCTTTTTTTGGCACATCCCGGCAGTTATCGGTTGGCCCGGTCGCGTTAGTTTCGTTACTAATTCTGGCAGGTGTTGGCCAATTTGCGGAACCGGGAACTACGTTGTTCTTCCAGCTTGCGGTTACTACGGCGCTCATTGCCGGGCTTATCCAGGTTTTATTAGGCTCTTTCCGGCTGGGGTTTTTAATTAATTTCTTATCGCATCCGGTTATTGCCGGTTTTACCTCTGCTGCGGCCTTTATCATTGGCATGAGCCAGTTGAAGAATTTGCTGCGAATTAATATTGGCCGTAGTAACTACATCCACGAAATTGTAGCTGATACGGCCCAGCATATCACCGAAATGCACTGGCCTACGCTGGTGATAGGGGTTGGGGGTATTGCCTTTATGTTAATTTTGAAGCGAATCAAAAAATCGTTGCCGGGGGCATTGCTGGCTGTCATACTAGGTACGGTGATCGTATTTTGGTGGCGACTTGACCTACAGGGGGTAGAAACGGTAGGACAGGTTCCTAAGGGATTGCCAGCATTTCAGTTGCCCATGTTTTCAGGGAAAATAGTACTTGAATTACTTCCCCTGGCACTGACTATTTGTTTGATCAGCTTTATCGAATCGCTGGCTATTGCCAAAACGATAGAAGCCCGTCATAAAAATTACCGGGTTATTCCCAATCAGGAACTTATCGCACTGGGCATTACGAAAATTGGCGGAGCATTTTTCCAGTCTTATCCAACGACGGGGAGTTTTACCCGGTCAGCTGTCAATGATGATTCGGGAGCGAACACGGGCGTTTCTTCGATGATCAGTGCCGTATTGGTAGCGCTCACCTTATTATTTCTGACGCCTTTATTTTACTATTTGCCCAAGGCTATTCTAGCCTCGATCATTGTTGTGGCGGTTATCAATCTGGTAGATTACAAGGAAGCGATTCACTTGTGGAAAACGGACCGACGTGATCTTTTGACGATGTTAGTCACTTTTGTGGCGACGCTGACCATGGGGATCCAGAATGGCGTTTTTGCGGGAATTATTCTGTCATTGGCCATTATGGTCTATCGGAATTCGCGACCGCATATTGCTTTGTTGGGCAAACTACCAGGTTCACCTCATTACCGCAATATTGATCGCTTCAATGAAGCACAGCCTCCCGAAGAAGTGTTGATCATGCGTTTTGATGCCCAACTCTATTTTGGCAATGCCACCTATTTCCGGGAGACGATTGAGGAGATGGTTGAAAAAGCGGGCGCCAAGCTTCGGTTGTTTATCCTGGATGCATCGGGTACGCACGATATCGATTCCAGTGGCGTTCATGTTTTCCACGAAGTAATGGATTACTTGCAACAACGAGGTATTGCATTCTACCTCGCCGGGGCTATTGGCCCGGTGCGGGATATTCTTTTTAAAAATGGGTTGATGGACATCATTGGCGAACGCCACCAGTTTCTTTCCGTTGCCGATGCCGTGGAGTATTTTCAAAAGAAAGCGGAAGCAGAAACTATGACTTCATGGACGCCCAAAGCCTTGCAAACCAATGCGAAAAAACCGCCTGAATAGCCGGGGAATCCCCTGCGGCTTCAGGTCATAACTATATTCATTCAATTAGCAGAAGAAAAAAGAATTATGCGCTACGGATTTGTCATAGATAACCGCAAATGCATCGGTTGCCATGCTTGTACAACGGCATGCAAGTCGGAGCATTTGGTTCCGGTCGGCGTTAACCGTACCTGGGTCAAGCAGGTCGAGAAGGGGGAATTTCCTCATACCCGGCGCTTGTTTTCCGTGATGCGGTGTAACCACTGTACCGATGCTCCCTGTGTGGAAATTTGTCCGGTTGAGGCCCTGTTTTTCAGGGATGATGGTATCGTTGATTTCGACAAGAATCGCTGCATCGGCTGTAAGTCATGTATGCAGGCTTGTCCCTATGATGCCCTTTACATCGACCCCGACAACCATACGGCGGCGAAATGTAATTACTGTGCTCACCGCATTGACCTGGGGCTAGAACCCGCTTGCGTCAATGTATGTCCGGAGCATGCTATCATTTCGGGGGATATGGAAGATCCCGAATCAGAAATCTCCCAACTACTGGGACGCCATCAGGTGAAGGCCCGGAAAGTGGAAAAAGGAACGCAACCCAACCTGTTTTATATTGACGGCGATGATGCGTCCCTTAATCCTACTGCTACCGAGCGTACTGATAGTTATTTCTGGAGCCATCAGGAACGCGGAGTAGGCCACTATGCCAAGGAGGCTGAGAAATTGGCCTATAGCAATAGTGACGTACTGCAAACGCTGATGAAGGCGAATGGACAGGAAGCCACAGCGGGTGAAGTAGCGGAAAATGGTCCGGCTAAATCAATTGATATATTGTTGGGCAAGCCCCGTCGGGTATATGATGCTCCGAACAAGGGCATCCTGTGGGGCTGGGAAGTAAGTGCTTATGTACTTACCAAGGCCATTGCTGCCGGGGCGTTCCTGGTGCCGTTTATGGCACTGGCCACTGGCTGGGCTCAACCGGAGGGAATCACCCTGTGGTCGGCGCTGGTGACGGCACTGGTTTTCCTGGGAGCTACCGGTTTACTGCTGGTTAAGGACCTTGACCGGCCAGACCGGTTCCTGTATGTTATTTTCCGTGCCCACTGGACATCCTGGCTGGTGCGCGGGGGGTATACCATCACTGTTTACGGAGGCTTACTGACCTTGTTGGGCGTTGCCCGGTTCATGGATTGGGGCGGTTCCCTGCTGGGTGTTGCTTACTGGCTAACGGCAATTTTTGCCATTCTTACCGCGGTTTATACGGCCTTCCTTTTTGCACAGGCCAAAGGGCGTGATTTCTGGCAAAGCCCGGCATTGGTACTGCACATGCTGATCCATAGCTTCATGGCTGGCGCGGCAGCATTTGCTATTCTGGCCGTCTTCCAGGGCGAAAGCATGGAATGGGCAGGCTTCCTGCGGGCAATATTGATCGGAACTATTGTACTTAACCTGGCAACTGTACTGGTAGAACTGACCATCACGCACCCTACCCAGGATGCCAAGTTGGTTGTCCAGATGATCACTCGTGGTCGTTATCGCCAGCTTTTCTGGGGTGGGGCTATCCTGTTCGGTAATATTTTGCCTCTGGCGCTGCTATTGCTGGCCGGAGCCGATACACCGCTACTGGCTACCGCTGGCCTGGTCGTATTGTTGGGTATTTATTTCACTGAGCACATCTGGGTAGAAGCTCCCCAGCGAATTGCCCTCAGTTAATTTATCATCAGGAGAAAGCGAAAAGAAATGAACAAACGCAAGCATAGTTTATTAGAACGGATTGCCGAAAAGTTACGGCTTATTCCGAATCTGCATGGCGAAGAAGCGCAACCGCTGGATCGGATGACTGAGCCTGGGGATTTGTCGAAGTTTCCGCCTCCCGAGAAATGGGACGATTGGGTGGAATACGAAGCCAAAGCCTGGCCACGCATTGAAAAACGCCATTACTCGATCGTTCCGACCACCTGTTTCAATTGCGAAAGCGCTTGTGGTCTGACGGCCTATGTTGATAAAGAAAACTGGTCGGTGCGAAAATTTGAGGGTAACCCTTACCACCCGGGCAGCCGGGGACGTAACTGTGCTAAGGGCCCTGCCACCGTCAATCAGCTGAACGACCCTGACCGGATTCTCTACCCCCTGAAGCGCACCGGCAAGCGGGGCGAAGGCCAGTGGGAGCGGGTTAGTTGGGATGAGGTACTGGATGATATCGCCGGCCGTCTGCGCAAAGCGATAGTGGAAGGTCGGAATAATGAAATTGCCTATCACGTAGGGCGACCAGGTCACGAAGGGTATATGGACCGCGTACTCCAGGCATGGAATGTGGATGGCCACAATAGCCATACCAATATTTGCTCCTCTGGTGCCCGCTTTGGTTATGCTGTTTGGTACGGCCACGACCGGCCTTCGCCGGACCATGCCAATGCCAAGTTTATTCTGCTCATCAGCGCGCACCTGGAATCGGGGCACTATTTTAACCCCCACGCCCAGCGAATTATCGAAGGCAAGATGAAGGGAGCCAAGCTGGCGACGATGGATCCTCGTCTGTCGAACACCGCCAGTATGTCGGATTACTGGATGCCTTCCTATCCGGGTACCGAAGCAGCAGTTCTCCTGGCGATGGCCAAGATCATTCTGGACGAAGGGCTTTACAACCGTCCTTATCTGGAAGATTGGGTCAACTGGGAAGAATATCTGCAGGCACGCCAGCCCAAGATGGAGGTTACATTTGAAAACTTTATCGCCGCTATTCGCGAAGAATATGCGGAGTATACGCCTGAATACGCTGAAAAAGAAAGTGGCGTTAAAGCGGATATGATCCGCGAAATTGCCCGTTTGATTGGTGAAGCAGGCAGTCGTTTCGCAACGCACAACTGGCGGAGTGCTTCCTCGGGTAATTTGGGAGGTTGGGCCGTATCCCGTGCGCTGCATTTCCTGAATGTTCTGACGGGTAGTGTTGGTACCCCTGGCGGAACCTCACCCAATACCTGGAATAAGTTCCATCCGGAGTTTTTTGATAAGCCACCGGCCCAGAAATTCTGGAATGAGTTGCATTTCCCAAATGAGTATCCGCTGGCCTATTTTGAAATGAGCTTCCTGCTGCCTCACATGCTCAAAGAGAACCGGGGCCGTATGGATGTGTACTTTACCCGGGTATTCAACCCGGTATGGACCTATCCCGATGGCTTCTCGTGGATTGAAGCGTTGAGCGACGAAGAGAAGTTCGGCATGCATATTGCCCTGACGCCCACCTGGAACGAAACGGCCTATTTTGCCGACTATGTACTGCCGATGGGACTGGCCAGTGAGCGCCATGACCTGAACAGCTATGAAACCCACGCAGGTGTGTGGATTGCTTTCCGGCAACCCGTATTGCGGGAAGCTATGCGGCGGGCCGGCAAGCCCGTAACCTTCACTTACGAGTCGAACCCCGGGGAGGTTTGGGAAGAAGATGAATTCTGGATCCAGCTGAGTTGGCGCATGGACCCCGATGGTTCGCTGGGGATTCGGAAACACTTTGAGTCGCCCTACCGGCCCGGAGAATGCATCAACATTGATGAGTACTATCAGTATATCTTCGAACACACCAAAGGACTGCCCGAAACGGCAGCTAAGGAAGGGCTGAGTGCACTGGACTATATGAAAAAGTACGGAGCCTATCTGGTAGAGCCAAGTGCGTATAGCCTCCATCTGGAAGAACTTTCCGCCGAGCAAATGGCTGGAGCGGAAGTGGATCCTAAAACGCAGGTAATTACCAAAAAAGGCAAGGCCATTGGGGTCATGAGCCAGGGCAAACCTGTAGTGGGTTTCCCGACGCCATCGCGGAAGAACGAATTCTATTCGCAAACAATGGTCGATTGGAAATGGCCGGAATATGCTATCCCTACTTACATCAAGAGCCATATCCATGAAGAGGAGATGGATCGCGATAAGGGTGATTACCCGTTGGTTCCTACATTCCGGTTGCCAACGCTGATCCACTCGCGCTCAGGTAACGCGAAGTGGTTATATGAGATTTCCAATCGGAACCCGATCTGGATACACCCATCGGATGCCAAGAAATTTGGTGTTCGAACCGGTGACTTGCTGCGCGTCAATACCGAAATCGGCTACTTTGTCGATAAGGTATGGGTTACGGAAGGCATGAAGCCTGGTGTGGTAGCCTGCTCACACCACCTGGGGCGCTGGCGCCGACCCCAGGACGTAGCCGGTAACCGCTGGGCTGTCAATACCGTCAGCATCGAGAACGACGGTAAAGGCGGCTGGAAAATGCAAACGCTGGCGGGTATTCAACCCTTCAAGAGTAGTGATGCTGACAGTGCGCGGATTTTCTGGAGTGATGGCGGGGTTCACCAGAACATTACCTTCCCTGTACATCCAGATCCTATCAGTGGTATGCATTGCTGGCACCAGAAAGTGCGGCTGGAAAAGGCACATGATACCGACAAGTACGGCGATATTTTTGTCGACACTGAAAAGTCATTTGCTGTATACAAAAAATGGTTGGAGATGACCCGTCCGGCTCCCGGGCCAAACGGACTTCGCCGCCCCTTGTGGATGAAACGTGCCCTCCGCCCTGCGGAGGAGACCTTCTACATCAAGGATGATGAATAGTAAATAGCAATAAAGCACGATGTTTTTGATATCCATTAGCAGGCCCGGGCGTTCGCGCCCGGGCCGTTTTTTTCCGCCAGCGATTATTCCGTAAGATACCCCACTACTTTTGCCTATTTTTGGCAGGTGTTAGTTTAGAGTTGTTCGCTGCGCTCACTGGTTTAGAGCCGCGCGTCGCGTTGCTCCGCGCTGGTTTAGAGTCGTTCGCTGCGCTCACTTGTTTAGAGTCATTTGCTGCGCCCACTAGTTTAGAGCGTTGATTCAGCCGGTAGGTTAGCAGATTTAGAAGGGCTTTTCTAAACCATCTAAACTAGTGCTGTAGGCACGGCCCTAAACTAGCTACGAGCGCAGCGAGGGGCGACTCTAAACCCACTAAACGTGATAAACCTATATCATGATCATTCAAACCGAAGAAGAATTAGCCGGCATGCGTGCTATTGGTGAAGTTGTGGGAGCAACGCTGCGGGCGATGCGTGAATACGCTAAGCCAGGGATGAGTACCCGCGAACTGGACGAATACGGCAATCAACTTTTGCTTAGCTACGGTGCGCGTTCTGCCCCCAAGCTGATGTATAATTTTCCGGGCTGGAACTGTATTAGCATTAACCAGGAAGCCGCTCATGGTATTCCTTCGGAAAAAGTAATTCTCCAGGAAGGGGACCTCGTCAATGTGGATGTATCGGCGGAGTTGAATGGTTTTTTTGCGGATAATGGCGGGTCCTTCATCCTGGGGGCTGACCTGCAGCAATTACAGCCGTTGGTAGATGCTTCTCAGCGCATTCTGAATGAGGCGATCCAGGCGATATCGGCCGACCAGCGCATTGCTGAAACCGGTCGGCGCATCCAGCAAGCAGCCCGGGCGGCAGGTTTTCGGGTCATTAAAAACCTGGTAGGTCATGGTGTTGGACGTAGTTTGCACGAACCCCCCACCGAAATCCCCTGCTACTATGACCCCTTTAATCGCGAGCGGTTCAAAGAAAATTCCGTGATTGCCGTGGAGACATTTATTTCGACAAGGGGAGCCTATGTGGAAGAACAAGCCGACGGCTGGACGATGAAAGCACCCAAAAACAGCTTTGTAGCTCAGCACGAACATACCTTACTCGTAACGGGAGGAAAGCCGGTTATTCTTACGGCAGCTAATGGTATCTGATGCATGTTAGTTGGTGAGGGGTGAAGAGACACTGAACTTGCACCCTAAACAGGCGAGCGTTGAGCGGGTGACTGGTGATTGGTGGCTGGTAACTGGTGGCTGGTTTTCTTTGGGGTTACACGTCTGATTTGTGATTTTTCTTCGGAATTCCCTGCGCCCTCCTCGGTTTAAGCTCCACCCCCTGGCCCCTTTCTCTCAAGAAGGGGGAAAAGCTTTTGGATTAGTTTCCAGTTTCAGTAGTTCAAACTAATTACCCACCCGCCGTAGGCGGGCAAGTTTCCCATTTCTCATTTCCCATTTCTCATTTCTCATTTCCCACCCGCCGTAGGCGGGCAAGTTTCTCATTTCCCATTAGGGGTAGCCGCCAGCAGCACCCTCACTAACCAGCAAGCCTATTAAGTTAAGCTTGCGTTTTCCAATTCCGAATACCCTGCGGGGTGTATGCGTTTACCGAGAATCCTTGATGACCACGGGAATATGATTAAATTTGGAGAACGATTATCCTAAACCTATACTTATGGCTACTTCCCCATCTGTTTTACGCACCCCAGAAGAGCGGTTTTCCAATCTTCCTGATTTTCCTTTTGCTGCGCATTATGCTGATATTCAGGGGTTTCGAATCCACTACCTCGATGAGGGAGATCCACAGGGGCAGGTAGTGTTGCTTTTGCACGGCGAGCCCTCCTGGTGTTATTTGTACCGCAAAATGATTCCACCCTTGGTTGCGGCAGGCTACCGGGTGGTGGCTCCCGATCTGCTGGGGTTTGGCAAGTCTGATAAACCTGCCGATCAGTCGGCCTTTACCCACCGCCTGCACGTTTCGATAATTTATGAGCTGGTGAAGCAGCTGGACCTGCAAGGGATCAACTTATTTATCCAGGACTGGGGAGGGCTAGTGGGATTGCGGATGGTGGGGCTGGACCCGGATCGGTTTGCCCGGATAATGGCCGCCAATACCTTGTTGCCGGATGCAGGTGGGTTGAAAGGCCTGTTGGGGCCCTGGCTTTTCCGGAGGCAAATCAAACAAATAATCAAAAAGGGTGGCGTTACCGAGGATAGTATCCGGGGGCCTAAGGCCTTCCTGCACTGGGTTGTGTATTCTCAAACCGCACCCGAACTCAACATCGGCCGGATTATTCAGAAAGGGACGGTGAAGGAATTGTCGGCGGCGGAGGTGGCGGCTTATGAGGCTCCTTTTCCCGACGAAAGCTATAAAGCGGCAGCGCGGATTTTTCCGATGCTCGTACCTTCTGAATTGTTAACAAATCATCGGGTGTGGAAAACGGTTTTGGAGCGGTGGGAAAAACCTTTCCTCACCGCCTTTAGCGATACGGATCCGATTACCCGGGGGATGGAAAAAATATTCCATAAGCGGGTTCCCGGAACGCGTAACCAGGCGCATTTTACCACGGAACAGGCAGGCCACTTTTTGCAGGAAGACCAGGGAGAACTGCTGGCGGCCAAAATGCACGAATTCATTCAATCGACAACCAGCGCTTAATACCTATACCGGATGTTTATTGATTTTACGGCAATCGTTGAGCACGCCTGGATGGCTTATGATTCCTCCCGGCCCATCAAATCGATCTCTGACATCAGCGCGAAGGTGTCGACCAATCATGTGTACAAAATCGTTTTTCCTGACAATGGCTTTGTCATTGCCAAACTCTCCTATTTTGGCAAGTACGAGCATTTTGTAGAAGATCATACCATCATCAATGTCCTGGCCAATAATATTGGCACGCCGTTCGACTATTTTTTGGCGCGGTCGCTGATGAAAGGGAATCAGTTGTTTGTGCACCGCTACAAGGATTCGCTCATCGATGCCTGGGTAGTGTTTTACAACCCGGTGCGCTTTGACCGGAAGCTTCCCCGCCGCCTTGACGAGAATCATATCCGGACGCTTGGAGAGCAGTTTGGGTTGCTGCATAAGTCGTGTACCCAACTGGCCAATACACTACCCCCTTCCTCCAAAACACTGAAGGTCGATCTTTACCATCTGCTGGATATTGTCGATTCGGATTTTGGGAAATATGAACATCGCCACTTTGCCGACGAGATTCACCGGCAGTGTGATTTGTTTTTTGACAATACGGATCGCCTGAAAGCCGAAAAATTGAAGAAGATCCCGGTCTTTGTGGATTGGAATATTGGCAACTTTTCGGTGACCAAGCAGAACAAACTCTTCTCCCGGTGGGATTATGACTGGTTCCGCATGGCTTCCCGCGTACTGGATTTTTATTTCCTGAGCCGGATCGTTTCGGATATTGGGGATCGTACTGTATTCAGTTACAATATTGGCCCCCTGATGGAGGATCGCTTTATCTTATTTCTACAGGCCTACCATAAGGTATTCCCTCTGACGGAAACGGAAATTCGGTTTATTCCGGAGGTATACCGGTTTTTTATCCTGAACTATGTCATCAAGGATGGGCGGTATTTTTTCCATGAAATATATGCCAGTAAGTTGCAGCAGGAAGCCTATGAAACCTATTTGCCTTCGATCGAGCACGGGTTTAATCCCGACAAGATCCTGCGGGCATTACAATTATAAGGAGAGCTTATTCCCGAACATTTTACAGCCAACATACTATGAAGATTAAGTCTTTTGCCTCTATCGCCACCAAGTACGAAGCTATTTTTTTTGACGCCTTTGGGGTTCTCAAGGATTACGGCGGCCTGATTCCGGGTATCGACACCACCCTGCGCATGCTGGACGAAGCCGGCAAAGAAATTTTTATCCTTACCAACGATGCATCCCGCAGTCCGCAGGCACTAGCTGCCCGCTATCAAGAGCAAGGAGTAACGACGATCACCCCGGACAAGATCATTTCCTCGGGGATGCTGGCCCGCGAGTATATTCGCTACAAAGTAAAAAGTGGCGCGGTGGTCTACCTCGGAACGGCCAACTCGGCGCACTACCTGGAGGACCTGGGCATCCAGTGCCATTCAATCAAAGATATTCATCTCGACGACGCTGATCAGTACAATGCCTTAGTGCTGCTGGACGAAGAGGGCTTCGATTGGAACCACGACCTGAGTAAGACAATCAACCTGCTACGCCGCAAAAACCTGCCGGTGGTGGTGGCCAATACCGACCGTACCTACCCCGTTTCGCGGCATCAACTCAATATAGCCATTGGCGGGGTTGCCAACATGTTGGAGGATATTATCGGGCGGCGCTTCATTCGCTTTGGCAAGCCTGATGCCCAGATGTTTTTATTTGCCTACGAACACTTGCAGCAGCGGCGCACAATCACGAAAAACAAAATCCTGATGGTGGGCGATACGCTGCATACCGATATCCTGGGCGGGAATAAATTTGGCCTGGCGACGGCCCTGGTGCTTTCTGGCAATACACTCCCCGATCATTACAAGTTCCTGATCAACTCCACGGGGATTATTCCGGATTATGTGTGCGAATCGGCGGTGATGGAGCAGTAGCCAGTTAGCAGTGAGCAGTTGGCAGTGGGCTTTTCCTACGATGCGCGGATGCCTAACAAGTATAAATCATGTTCGTCGGAGTCTTTCGACGCCGATGCTGGCTTAAACCCCTGTTCATCGGAGTCTTTCGACTCCGATGCCAGCATAAACCTAAGGATCTTCAGATCCGGTAAGGCCAGAGGCCGGTCTCCGGACCGGAATAAGGGGAATTCTTTCTTGCATACCTATGGCACGCTTTTGCGGTAACGTGCTGTTTCTACCAGGGTTCGTTGGGCCCCTACAGGACCAAGGCTTCGGTTTTACAATGGGTTCTTATTGGGCATTTTTTACCCGCCGAAACCTTCGGTGCAGGAGGGTTTACCCACCGTAGCTAATTACCATGCGGGCCAATTTCTGATTTCCAATTTCTCTTCACGCGCTGGGTTTTATGCCCAACTGCAGGCCACTTCATTTCTTAACTTAAGTGAATTATTTATAGGATCTCGTCAATCTACTTTTGCCGTATCGTTTAACCTCAATTATAAGAGATATGCAAAAGAAGATTTTATGGTTTGTTATGGCCTTATTGTTAGCAAGTAGTTTACAAGTGAGTGCACAATATGCTAAAACAGACAGCACTTACAGCAAGTACTTTGTTGGAAGTACTTTGTTTTTATTGGGCAATTTAGCTCCTACGAATCCCCCCAGCTTCGCTCAACTCAATTTTGGCTATCGTATTACAGGAAGGGATGTACTTGTATTAGAACCCAAAACCTGGAAATATGCCTGGCCAAATGGTATTCACCCATTTTTGAACAAATCATACGGCGAGCCAGAGGAAAAATTTCCGGGATATATCCGTGAGTTTGGCTTGTCAGTGGCTTACCAGCGCTTTTTGTGGAAAGGCCTATATGCCGAATTGAATGTAATGCCTACCTGGCAAATTTTCGTGAATGATGAAGGCAACAAAATGGACAATGGATTTCAGGTCTTCAACACCTACCGCGCTGGTTACCACATCAAACTGTTTAAGGACCGATTTTTTTTCCAACCATCCATAGCAGTTACCCATCGTGCTTATCACACCAAAATGCCTGATGGGTTTAAACAGCTAGACGACAAATGGTCTAAGTTCGTTTTCGGCGAACCAGGGCTTCATTTCGGGTTTAATTTTTAATTTATTGTTCTCATGTTCGTCGGAGTCGAAAGAGGCCGATGCTAGTTCAAAATCATGTTGCATCGGAGTCTTTCGACTCAAAATCATGTTTGTCGGAGTCTTTAGACTCCGACGCTGGTTAAAACCCCTGTTCATCGGAGTCTTTCGACTCCGATGCCAGCTGAAACCTAAGGATCTTCAGATCCGGTAAGGCCAGAGTGGTTTTGCTTCGGTTTCTATTGGCCGGGATTCCGACCACTGGCGTAGCGCGAACTGTTTCACTTGTTCATTGAAGTCTCCATGCGTGTTACTGGCCGATCTCTAGGTTGGTATTTATCCCGCCCCATTGTGCTGATATTTGATTGTAAATCATTACTGGGCATAGCTTAAATATTAGTTTCCTTTTACTCAAATATACCCCTCACGAAGTGGTTTGGGCTAAATGAATAGAAGAATTACCCACTGTCCGGAAATTCAAGGTCAGTAGCTTTCGCAATTCATTTCTATATTCTTTGACATTGTCCAAAAAATGGATGATGGCTTGACGAAACTTGGCATAGGTGTCGTAATAAATAGAATGGATTACTTCTTTTCGCAAGAAGCGCCAAAGTCGCTCAATCAAGTTCAAATTGGGGGAATAAGCAGGCAGGAAGACGAATTCAAGGCGTGTACCAGCCGCCCACTCCTGCAACCACGCGCAGCGATTGTATTTTGCATTGTCGCACACCAGATAGATCGTCTTTCCCGGGTGTTTATACAACAACTTGCGGCATAGTCGTTGTGTAGACTGAGCATTGATGCAATCGGCTACGTCGTAGACCATGTGCTCTGGCTTAGTCGCCCGAATTGCGCCATTAATGTTGACTCGCTTGCGACCACTATTACAATCAATTTCAAAGTCCTGTCCCTTGCGGATCCAGCCTCTTCCTGTTTTGGTGTTATGCGTCGGATGTACTCCATCTGAAAAGTAAACCTCAGCATTTCCGGCCGCTACCGCTTGGAGTAAATCCGGCAATGTTTCTTCCAGAAAAGCACGTTGTTCCTCTTCATTTGCCTTACTCGGGACCGCTTTAGTTTGTTTGTAAACAAAACCCAGCCGATGCAGCAGATCACGCATTCCAGAGATGGTATATTTTACGCCAAAAGCCTGCCCCACATAGGCACAAATGGCCTTGGAATCTATATACAGATTTTCGTCGAGGTGGTCACACAGCGTTTGTTCCTGTTCTTCAGTAAGCTTACCGCTGTAGGGAACATAGCCATCTTCCATATACCGTTTAAGCCCCTTTTCCTGGAAGGCTTTTACATATCGATTAATCGTATTGTCATCCAGCGTAAGACTCATTTGGATATCTTCCATGGACAGACCCCGGTGGAGCATCAGAAGAACCGTCGCTTTGATAAACCGACGGCGATGAAACCGATCCTTTTTCTGGATCCGTTGCAATTCTTTTACCTCTTCCGTACTCAAGTGTAGTTCCATGCCAAAATTTACGAATTTTCCCAAATCATTTCGCTACAAGTATAACTGAGCGCTCGAGTATTTAAATTTGCATCTTTTGATTTATCGGTCTGCGCAACAAGGAATAGAGATTTATTTAGAGCTTGTTCAAAATTCCATCACTTGGCTGCAAGAGGCAACTTTAATCCTGAACTTCGTTGAAAAGCTTCGCCGATGCTTTGGCATCGCCTTGGCCAGCCCACCCGCTTTGGGGTTCATTCGCTTAAATTACCTAGTGATTTGCCCTTTGGGTTCGCTCATTCATGCCTTGTTCAGCATGAAATTTGCTCTCTTTCGCACAACCATGAAAATTTGAACAAACTCTTATTCTCTATTTAGGGTTTTGATCATTTTTAATTAAATCTTTTACTCCTTCTATTATGTCAACTTTTGACGTTTCATCTACTGTCATATCATTACCTTTATATTCATAAAGGATTAGTTTACCAAATGACACTCGAAATTCTTCATAATCGCAAATGCTCCATATTTTTAACTTGTCTCCTTTGTTGTTCAAAACTGAATAAAGAGAGTAATAGAACAGTTCTTTCTCGGGAGTAGTTTTTGAAAATTTTGTTGCAATAGAAGATAATACAAATGCTTTAATACGTGAAGGGTTGTTCTCAAGATCATCATTTTTTAAAACTGAGTTAAAGAAGTGTCTAGTTGCTTGGATAACTTCTGGGTTGCTTGAGGTGGCCATGACATCTAATAGAGTCTCATATGTTTCAAGTTCTTTTCTGATCACAAAATCATTAAAAACCAAATGCGGGAATTTTTGAAAAAAAAGCCTTAAGAAAAGTTTTTTTGGATAAGAGTTACTAGGGTTCTGATTAAATAGTATTTCTGAGTAAGAATTTTTTAAGTCTTTGTAATAAAGATCCGGAATATTTTCAATGGTGAAAATATAGTTTTCAAAAACTGCAATTTGTTGTGGGTTGTTAATTACTCTCCGTAGTATTTTTCTCTCCTCTTCCTCTTTTACCTGAGAGTAAATATGTTCTATGTTTTTCTCAATATCATTTCTTAATGTTTGGTTGCTTTTTGAAATTTCATTTACCGCAAGTTTGGTTCTATCAACCCTTTCTTTTTCAGTATTTACTCTGTCGGTAATGGATTCTGTTAAATTATTTAGATCTCTTACCTTAGTGTTCATGTCCGAAATTTTGGTCTTAATATCTTCTAAATATGGGATGCCAAATAATCCTCCAATAACGCCTGTGATGCTAATTATTGCCAGAAGAAGATTTATTCTCCATTTTAATTCATAGTACTTGTCTGCCCATTCGATATTTATTCTTTTTTTAATTTTTTTAACTTGCATATAGTCGATGATCAGGATTGTGATCATTACGAAAACTAGTACAACCAAAACGAAAAAATATAAAAATTTTAAAGAGCTCATTTTTTTAAATTTATTGTCGTTAGGCATCTAAATGCTTTAACTATGACTGTTTTAAGCTATTGCTGAAATTTCTGGTTTGGGAACACAAAATAACCCTTCTCTATACCTATCCATAAGTGTCACTGATACTTCGTTTACTATCTTATGTTCGGGAATTTTTTAACGTCGATCGGGTTGTTCAATCAAAAAAATAGTAAGTTGAAAAATCGTGAGCGAGTATATCTCCTGTTTGTTAATTTCCATTTATTTGATGATTTTCCCAAAAAAGTTTTATGATTTTTAACAATCAAGAAATCTTCTCATTGATTGTTTAGTTGTTGCTTGGGGTTAATATTTTAATGGTTATGTTTTTCAATAATTTCTTTTAGTGTATTTTTAACTTTAATCGAATTTTTTTCATTAATCCAAATTTCAAACTCATCTAAATAGTTAAGCGTAGTCTGTCCTTCTTCGTCTTGGTATTCTATATTGGTTATTTTGCCTTGAGTGTCTCTATAAATTAGTCTGTCATTGATGTGGTATTTTTTTTCAATAAAAGCGCCAATTTCCTTGGCTGTGAATTTTAGTATTGAAAAGAATTTGTCTGAATAATTGCTATAGGTATTTTGTTTTTTTATTGTAATGTTTTTAATTGAATCGGATTTAAATCTTATTTCAATCATTTGATGTGTTGTGTTTTCAAACTTTTTACATCCGAAAAGCTCATAATCAGGGTCGAGTGTGTCATAATAAAATTCCGTAATGCTGGATATGTCATAAGCAATAACTATTTCGTCTATAGTTTTTAATATCCTAAAGCGATCTTGTTTGAACTTATAGTTTACATTTCCTTCTCCATCGTGATCACTTCGCCATTTACTTTCTAAGTTGAAGTTGCTTAGAATCCTATTTAACAAATCATCCGTTTTTTTTATGTGTGGAGGATGATTGGAAATGGATTTTTTTTGGTTGATAGGTATAGCTAAAAGTGTATCATTTTTAATGAACCTTCTCTCGTATAAGGTTACAAATTCTAAAATTGCGAACCTGATTTTGTCGATTCTTCTGTTTTTTTCTTCATAGCTGATGATGTTTAATCTGGCTTCCTTTTGTAGTTCTTCTAATTGGATTTCAAAAAGATGAACTTCATCTTTTTCAGAAGGTTGGAGAGGAAATGATGATAGGATATGAGAAATTGCCAGTGCAAGGTCTGTTTTAATTATATCTCTAATTTGATTGATTTGCATAAGGTGCTTATTTATGGCAGGACTCAGATTTAATATGATCCAGCAGGCGCAGCAGGTTAGCTTTGCTGCGCTCCATCTCCGCCCGATTGAGCTTAAGCTTGAGGTAGGCTTTATTCAGCGATTTTTTGAAGGGTACCGGTGCGAGCTTCATCTGGGATTTATGGGTTGTTATGCGCAACTCAAGATACAGAAAAAAGGGAAATGCAAGGAGGGAGTGGTGGGCAGTAACCAGTCGGCAGTGTGCAGTCGGCAGTGGGCTTTTTCTACGATGCGCGGATACCTGACGTTTGGGCCCTGCGCCTTGTGTTCTTAGGCGCCTTTAGCGGCCGGTTGGTGAGTTTTATTTGGGAATGGACTTTAGCGTTCGGTAGAACCCTTGCAGGAGGTTTCGAACCAATTCGCTGACATTAATCTCTTCTTCCTGGATCCAATCCTTAATTTCTTTGTCGAGGGGAATATCTACGTGGATAACCTGAGTCAGGCGACCTTGGGTAAAGTCCTCATCGGTGATGTCCGGATCGTCATCAAAATCGAGTTCATCATCGTTGTACTCAATTAGCTTCTCCGGCACGAGTACGCCGTTTTTTCCCAGTAAAATAGCGTCAATGGCATTAATACTGCTGGTAAATTCAATAGTATACCCCCGAATACTTTTCCCTTGCTTGAGTAATTGCAGGGCTACTTGAGCATCTATTTTTGGTTGTCCGTCCATTCGTCCTGGTTCGTGTATTTTGCGCGTTCTTTTTTACTAGCGGCTCTTGCGGATATTATGCGATACACAGTGGTCCGCATGGTATATATTACTGTAATGATTACGCCAAAGATTATACCGATAACTTTCCAGCGATCTTCCCCATAATCTTTGCGATCATCCTTGAGTTCAAGTCGATTCTTATCCAGGAAGACTTCTTTGGCTTCTTCAAAACCAATGCCATGTTTTACTTTGTTTTTCTGGTTTTTGTGTTCATCCCATTCAAACTCCATATAAAATTATAGCTTTTTAGTGCGCATAGCAATTATTCATGACACGAATTGGTACTGCCCTTGGTGGGGTTAATCCTCAAACGAAAGTAGGCGATGCCTAAAATGACCTGGGAAATAGACTTTCAGCACTACGTTTTTCAGCTATAAGGTAAGGCGTTTAACGCAAAAAAACAATATGTGCACACAATTAAAAGCCTCATGTCCGTCAGAGTCGAAAGAGGCCGATGCTAGTTCAAAATCAAGTTGCATCGGAGTCTTTCGACTCAAAATCATGTTTGTCGGAGTCTTTAGACTCCGACGCTGGTTAAAACCCCTGTTCATCGGAGTCTTTCGACTCCGATGCCAGCTGAAACCTAAGGATCTTCAGATCCGGTAAGGCCAGAGTGGTTTTGCTTCGGCTTCGCGACATGTTATTGGCTGGTCCACGATTACTTTTTTATTTCTGATTCAAGCAGGCTCAAAATATTCTGGATATCCTCCAGCAAGGGGCGATAGTGGTTGGTTTCGGTAGCGTAACAGGTGAGCATAAATGTCAGGATATTATTTTCGAATTCTATATCTCGCAGTAGCTCCAGGTTGCTGATATGGGTTTTGACCCGGGGTAAATCCAATTGCTGACTTACGCCGGCCTGGTCGAAAATAGTTCGAATGCTGTGTTGATTGGTCCGGAACATATCAAGCACCTTCTCCCGCTGGAGCCTCAGGTCACTTTCCTGTTTGGCAATATCATCCAGTGTTGATATCCAATTGGTGAGCTGTGCTCTTAATTTCACATTGGTAAGATCCTTCAGGCTTCCCGAGTTGATCATTTCGGTAAGCAGCGAGTTGTTGGGGTTAAAAGCAATATCGAAGGCAAAAGTCTTAAAGAGTATGGTTGAAAATTGTTCTTCGGTTGGTGGGAGTGAACTCTCGGAGATATAGGTGATAATTTTTTTGGCACCCTGGTAGTTGCTTTGATTAACGCTGATCAATTCAGTAAGCTTTCGCTGGCTGGTTTGAAATTCTTCACGCAAACCGAGGAGGTAGGTTTGTTCTTTTTTTCGGTCGAAGCTGTTTTGGTTGCTATTATCGATGGCAAGTGCAATTAGAATACCGAAAACGACGAGCAAGATTTCGCCAACAGCATAGAGGAGGTAGTTCCGGAATTTTTTTTCCAGGATGAATTGCTGGCGGATTTTTCTAAAATACTTAATCATGAATGATAAATCAGCGGTAGAGAGGATATACCTCACTCGAGTTTAGGTTCACAAAAGACTAGCCGGGCTGATTAAGATAAAAAAAATATGTGTTCCTTCACCATTAAGCGCAGGAAACCGTCATTGAATCCACAATATTCAAGGCCATGAAAGATTCTCCCGGATTCTCGTGAAGGTCAGCTTTTCACTTCCTGAATAGGGAGCAAACGGGAATCTTCCAGGGCGGCGGTGCGATGTCCAATACCTTGCAGGTAATCGTGGTTGGATTCGAAGTTGAGAAAGCTATCTACACTGTTTTGCCGGATGAGCAGCACTGCATCCCACCGCTCATCGGTAGGGCCGATCAGGTAAGCACCCCCTTCGCCCATGAATAAAATTTCACCGCCAGATGCTGTCAGGAAGGGCAAGGTGTGGTCGATATACCGCTGGTAGGCTTCTTTGCCACTGATCGGTTTTTCGGGCATCAATGCGGGGGCGTTGGAATAGTCTGCGATTTCCCGAAAGCGAAGGAGGTTGAGCATGATCACATTGCCCTGTATTTTCCGCATAATAAAATTCCGCCCGGCGTCCTGGGTGGGCGTTAAGTATGTTTTTTGCATGGTCATTGATTTAAGGGAGGTTTGCCAGGGAATGGGCCGGTAAGTTACCTCTTTAGAACATTGAGTACAGTGTAATTTAAATAATTGCCATTTTTTTACTGGAGTGAGCAGTGAGCTAAAAAATAAACCCCATAAACCGAGTGTCCGATAGCGAACGATATAAACTGTGCGAACACAGTGAGTAGTATAAACCTCATCAACCTGCAAACGCAGTGGGCAGTGAGCAGTTGGCAGTGCCCGCCAGAGGCGGGTAAAAAACTTGCTCCGACGCAGTCGGAGTGACCTGGGGGAGCTTTCCGCAGCTGTGCCAATTTCCAATTTCCGATTTCACAGCCTGGTGAGGCTATTTTCGCTAAAAACCCATTGCTTTCAAAAAATCATCCCGTCGGGAAGGAGAAATGGAGACCATTTTATCGTTGTTCATGACGATATACCCTCCGTCAGCCCGGACGTATTTTTTCACTTCATTCAGATTAATCAAAAAGCTGTTGTGGACGCGCATAAAGCGATGATCCAGCAGGAGGTTTTCATATTCTTTCAGGTTTTTACTTACGATAAGCAGCCGGCCATCGGCCAGATGAAACTTGGTATATGACCCATTTGCTTCACAGAAGAGAATTTCTTTAGCTGGCAGAAACTCTACGCCCTCCGCTGTTGAGAGGCAAATTTTGTGTCCTTCCATACTACCTGCCCGCATATTTTGGAGCAAATTGTCGAGTAATTCACTTTGGTTTTGGGAATCTTTGAGGCGCTTTACCTTCTGTACGGCGGCCATCAATTCGTCGAGATCAATTGGTTTCAGGAGGTAATCAATAGAGCTGAATTTAATCGCTTTAATGGCGTAATGTTCAAATGCAGTAGTGAAGATTAAGTGAAAATCAAGGTGTGTCAGGCGGCTTAAAACATCAAAACCGGTGCCAGCTTGCAGTTCAATATCCATAAACACCAGGTCGGGCCGCAGCAGGGATATTTTTTCCACCGCTTCATTAACCTGAGCGGCAGTATCCACCAGGACTACTTCGGGGCAGTAGCTTTCCAGAAAACTTTTCAAGGTTTCCCGGCTGTGGAACTCATCTTCAACAATAATCGCTTTTAATGTTGGATTCATAGCTTTGGCAATTTGATAATGACTTTGGTTCCCTGTGGCAAGTCTTGAATTTCAATCTGTGAACCGCTGTTTACCCCATGCGCCATTTTTAATCTTTCTTCGGTAAGGGCCATGCCCCGGGAGGGCCGGTAATGGTCGGCCTTCAGGGCTGCTGCCGCTTTTCTGCCAATTCCATTGTCTTCTACTTCGCAGACAATTGCGTCAGCAAGTTCAAAAAAACGGATCCATACTTTCCGATCCCTGCCTTCCAAAGGCATCAGGCCATGTTTAATGGCATTTTCCACAAAAGGCTGAATGACCAGCATAGGAACTTCCTGATAACGCAGGTCCGCGTTGGGGGGCATTTCAATCTGATAGGAGAAAGCGTTATTAAACCGGAGGGCTTCAAGGTCCAGGTAAACGTGAAGGAGTTCAATTTCCTTTTCCAGGGTTACATGAACATCAATGGCGTTTTCCAATACCTGCCGGACAAATTTGCTGAATTTAGACAGGTAGGACAAGGCGGCCTCTTTATTGCCGGAACTGATCAGGTATTGGATGGAACTCAGGCTATTGAAGATAAAATGCGGATTGATTTGGGCGCGCAGTGCTCCTAGTTTCGTTTGAAAGGTTTCCTTTTCAGCTAGCTGTTTTTCTGCACTGATGGTTTTAATTTTATAGGAAAGCCCAAGGGCAAATATGGTACTTTCAATGGCGGAACCCGTGACCATATAATCGAGGTTAAGCCAGAACATGGTCGTCAATGCCCCACTGGTGAAGATTAGGGTTCCAAAAATAACAAAATACTTCAGCCGGGTAGGGTAGCTAAAATAGAGGTATATGATGCCCGCAAAGGCAAATCCGGCCATGAAATAGCGCTGCCAGTTCATGAGGTGGGCCTGCAAGAGGCTATAAGGATTGAGGATAATTAATCCGGAGTTGAACAAAATAAACAGGACCAATAAACCAGCAATTGCCTTTACTAACCGGTCAAACCGGGGAAGTACCTTGGGGAATTCCAGAAAATGGCGAATAAACATCAGGTAGGAAAGGTTAATTAAGACCTGGGAGATAGTTGTCAGCCAAAAATAAAACTGCGGCATACTATACCCAAAGGTCTCGGCCAGCGTGGTACTGATCTGGGAGTAATAGATCAATTGAAACAGCAAAAAAGCACCATAAAAAATATACTGCCGTTCTTTCATGTTAAAGAAAAGAACCAGGTTGAACACCATTAAAACCGCGGCTACCCCGAGGAAAAAATAAGCCAGTACCTGGCTCCTGAATGAGCGCAAACTGAGGTATTCGGCAAGCACCTGATGAGCTTCCGGTAAAGAGAAGGCAAATTTTCGTATACCTAAATTGGGTTTACCTCTTAGGAATTTGGCTTTGAGCAGCAGTTTGTTTCCGGCAAAAAAATCCTGCGTGGCGATCGGTACGTAATAGAGATTTTGTGATCGACTTCGGTGCAGGTCATTCTGCTGCATTCTGGAGAGGTTAAGCGAGTCAATTCTTCCTTGGGGGAGAATATAGAGCTGAGCCAATTCCAACCCATAAGGATAAAAATAAATGCTGTCGTGGGTAGCTAATACGTCGGCATATTCGCTCAGGTCAATGGCGAACCAATACTCCAGTCCGCTTTTGGCGGTTCCGATCTCCGGATTAGGTTGGAACTTATCCTGCGATAACCAATGAATAGCTGAATCCAGTGGAATGGGGTTTTCAGCTTTTACAATACCTGGGACGATAGGAATTTGGTAATACTCGACATTGTCCTGCCCGAAGGCAAAACATGGAGCCAGGTAAAAAAACAGCCCGAGTAAAAGGAACTCCCGAATCATATCGTCAAGTTTGGGAAAGTCAAGGATACCGATTTACACGCGCTCTTCTTGTCCGGGCAAGTCTCTTCGCCCTCCGTGCTGGTTATTTGATAGGGGCGGATTTCATTCAGCAAGCTGACATAATCCTGCCAGGGGGTAAGTGAACGGAGGTAATCCGAATATCTTTTAATACTAACTCCGGAGAGGTTATTGTTGATGAGGACTTTCAGCGTTACGGATTCAGGGTTGATAAGAAAATGGACCTTAATAGAAAGGTCTCCTTCGGCAATATATACTTGTTCCTCCAGGAGGTTTTCGATCAGGCTCTGGACGATGATGGAGGGTATTTGTGCATTGGGAAATTCAGCCAGGCCTTCTTCGGAAATTTGATAAGTGAGCTTTTGGCCATACCTGAGTTTTTGTAATTGCAGATACCATTCCAGCATCTGAATCTCGTCGGTAACCTTTACTGCTTCCTGCTTCAACTGGGTTAAAAAATACCGTAGTAATTTTCCAAAGATGGTGAGAAAACGCAGGGATGTTCGCTTGTCCTCCTGGAGGATATAATGTTGAATAGCATTGAGTGAGTTAAATACGAAATGGGGGCTCAGTTGTGCTGAAATAGCTTCAACCTGCAGACGGGCTGCTTTCTGCTGGCTTTTCCAACGCGCCAGTTGTTCTTCTTTCACCCGCTTTTCAGCGCGAATTCTGGCAATTTGCCCGGCATAGATCGAGGCTACGGCTACCAGGATGCGCAGATGCTGCTCGCTGAAGAAATTCGCTTCGGAGTTTTCACTGTCAATAACACCGATTACTTTACCTTCCAATAGAATAGGTACCGCTATTTCTGAAAGCCTGAATTCATCATCCTGAATATATTCCGGATGCAAACGGGTATCATGGATGATCATCGGCAGCCCTGTTTCGGCTACCTTTCCCGTAATGCCTTTCCCTTTACTTATTTTCAAGGCATTCAAAATTTGGGTTCCCGCCGGATTTTTAGGCCCTAGGGCGGCTTTTTGCACCAACCAGTCACCCTCGACGAAGTAGATGACGGCATCTTCGAATCCTAAAATCCCAATACAGTTTTTTACCAGGTCCCAAAGAATCGCATCCTCGTCTTCCAGGGTCAGTAGCGAGTTGGAGAAATGAAGCAGGATTTCTTCTATTTCTTTAGAACTGATAACTTTCATTGTTCTCATTTATAGCCGCAGAATAAGATAAGCATGTTTGTTGATTTTTGCTGAAACACATGGGAATCAAGGTGTAAACTACTTTCTATTGCCCTAAAAAAACCATTGTGTTTCATGGATAGGGCATTTGAATTGAGGGATTCCCCATTTGAATTCATGAATGCGTTTGGCCAGGAATTGTGGGCTTTTTAGCCGCTTTCAGGGCTTTTTTATGCCCACAAATTCAAAAGGTAATTTCATCAACTCATTCTCCCGATTCATCAATTCGCTGGGCATGGCACCGGCTTACCCCCCTATGTTTGTATCGTCCCTGAATGAAAATCATTTTTACAAAAACGTACAAACAACCTTTTAACCATGAAAAAGTACCTAATCCTTATCGCCCTCGGAACTCTCCTGCTGAACTCAGCTTGCAATGTTTTCGAAGAAGATCTTTCTTCCTTACAATCCGCCAGCCTCGATGCTGCTGTTGACGTGCCGTTGCGTAAAGGCGGCCAAACGCCGGCTTCTATTGTCGCCACGAACAGAGCCATCCATAACTACGCGATGACCGAGAATGCCTATAGTATTATCAATGATAGCTTCCCACCTACCGTTATTAACCGGACGATGGCGGCCAGCCGCAGCCGGGAAGCCTTCCTGCAAACCATGATCCTT
This sequence comes from Lewinellaceae bacterium, assembly GCA_020636445.1. Lineage (GTDB taxonomy): Bacteria > Bacteroidota > Bacteroidia > Chitinophagales > Saprospiraceae > JACJXV01. Next base: position 70,028 of record JACJXV010000018.1, read on the forward strand.
GCTTCCCTGGAAGTATTTGATGCCAATATTCAAAAGCGGGGTAATTTCCTCAGCCAGCTGTCCCGGAAAAACTATGAACGAGCAACCGGCAGTGAACATGAATTCGAATATGATCTTGGACAAACGCCACAAGCGGCTATGTCGGGTTACCTTAAGATTGGTGACATCAAGGGAGAGTCTACCAAGAGTTACCCGTTTGCCCAATTCATTGGTAATAATGCAGGCACGGCAGGCCCAGGTTGTCCTGATTGCTGGAGAGATAGCCTCCCTCCGGTTAAAGCACCACAATTGGTTGAACTGGTCGAGGGACTCATGCTCAGAGGCCACATAGATAGCCTTGCCTGGTTCTTAGAAAATGCCCAAAGCCTGGGCTTGACGATTGGTTTAGAGCCGGTACAGATAGGGTTATTATTACCCGCCGTGCAAAAAGTGCGGGAGGCGGCAGCCCGGTCAGGTAAGACCAAATCAGCACCAGCACTCCTGATAGCTCAATATGGCCTGTCACCGACCCCGCTGGAGAAGAATTTCTACCAGATCGGGATGCTAGGCACGATCGGCGCACTGATAAACGACTCGTACGACGCTTCCGGTGATCTGGACTGGGCTTCCCTGCAGCTGTTCCGCAAGAAATTCGAATGGGAAATGTTCGTACTGTGGTCGGCCTACTACGATCAGCAGCACAATACTCCTGCTGACCCTACGCGTGGCTAATAAAAACACCTGAAACAAATAATCCCTGAACTTCGTTTGACCCAAAATTATTCCCATGTAATTGGGGGATTGCCCCCGCCACCCTCTACAGCATTATGTTTGTAGGGGGTGGCTTGTTTAGGCAGGCTTTTGTTCTTTCGAAGAACGTTTGCCGATCTGAAGATCGTTAGGCTTGGGTTTTTCGGGAGTCGGAAGACTCCCGAGATCTGAATTAAAAGGCTTACGATATATGTAGAGATGCGTTAAAGGTTTTCCAAATCCCTTTTCAAAAGGTCTAAATGTTTAGTGGCAACCGTGTAAATAACAACATTATCAACCTCATCATAACCATGAATAATCTTATTGCGGATACTGATGATTGACCTTGCGTTGGGGATTTTTAGGTGGGGATCAATCTTGAGGATTCGATTCATGGCCTCACCAATTATTTCGATTTCTCTTTCGACTGCCCGCCTAATCAGCTTATCTTTTTAATATGCTTCGAAAGATTCAATGGCAGCGATATAAGTCTTTATGTCACTGATGGACTGTTCAATATCAAACAAATATTGCTTAATCCGGTTATCCATTGATAGGCGCTAGTGAATCGAAAAAGAGAACTTTTGTTCTATTGAGTTCTTCCAGGAAAAAAGGATTTTTGACACTTCTTGTGGTGGTGATATCAATCTCACGGCCCAGTAAATCCTCTAATGAGAAAAGTAATTGGAAATAACTTGCTGTATATTCTTCCGGGTTCGTTTCATCCAGGGTAAAGGAAACTAGAATATCAATATCGCTATCCTCCCGGAATTTTTCGGGCGTTGTTATTGACCCAAAAAAATAAAGCGCATCGACGTGATTACGTTCGCAAATTTCCTGTATTTTCTGTCTGTTTTTTTCAATTAGTTCAATCATCAAACATTATTTCCTGTGTTTCCAATACCTACAGAAACATTCAGAACTTTCTTAGTTTATCGGTGATAATTCTACAAAATACGGCTATCTATCTAATACGGCAAGGTGTAGGTGCAAGAATTTCGGCAGTTTTGTATTGGAAAGAGGCAACCGAGTGGGAATCGCTTTGCCGATCTGAAGATCGTTAGGCTTGGGTTTTTCGGGAGTCGGAAGACTCCCGAGATCTAGGGTTGGAAGCTTCCTGAGATCTCGGGAGCAGCGGTTAGCCTATCCCAAAGCGCCGTAAAAAGGCCCGGGCTTCTGCCCCGTGCAGGAGGAGTACCACCAGGCAACTTGCGAATACTGCCAGGGCCAGGTAGAATAAGGTGCCGCCATCGCCCTGAACTTCGATGCCCAGTTGCGTCAGGTGGGCGAAGATCGCTCCGGCGATAATTCCTAGTCCTCCCAGCGCACCAACCCAGGCGGTGCGTGGAATCAGGAGTAACACGCTAACGATCAATTCGGCTATGCCAATACCGATGCGGCCCCAGGGTTCCAGGCCCAGGGTGCTGAAAATATAGACGCTCTCCGGAGCGGCCGTAAATTTGAAATAAAGGGTTTGCAGGAGGATGACGGCGGCGATGCCCCGAAAAAGCCAGGAAAGGATGTTGCGTTGTTTCATTGCTTTAGGTGGTTTGTGGCCCGAAAATTCTGCATTTCTGGTAAAATTAAAGGTCCGTATAACGACAGTAGCCCCACGATGCATCGTGGGGCTACTGTCGTTATGCATTGTGAGGCTACCACGACGCATCGTGGGACTACT
>JACJXV010000019.1 GCA_020636445.1 Lewinellaceae bacterium
GTGCCCGTAACTGTTCCGGCCAGCGTTCAATGGGATGAGACAGCCATTCCCTACCCCCACCTCTCTGCGTACGGCTTTTTCCAGCTACCCTTGAAAAGCTTGCATCCGCAGGAAGGGGTGATGCCCTACGAATTAATCACTCCCCTATTCACCGACTATGCCCATAAGGCCCGGTTTGTATGGATGCCTCCGGGACAAAGTGCCTCTTTTGCTGACGATGGCCGGATATTATTTCCGGATCAAAGTATCTTGATAAAAAACTTTTACTACCCAGCTGATTTTCGTCGCCCCCAAGAAAATTGGGATTTGGTCGAAACGAGGTTACTGGTCAAAACCCAGGGGCAGTGGCAGGCATACACGTACATTTGGAATGAGAATGACACCGATGCGGCATTAAGTACGGTGGGTGATTTTCGTACGGCCCAATGGATTGACGAGCAGGGTCGTGCCCAGCAGGTAAACTACGTTGTTCCCAACAAAAATCAGTGTAAAAGTTGCCATAACATCGCCAATAACATTGAACCCATTGGCCCTAAGTACCGCAACCTGAACCGATCAGTACAAGCAGGAGATGGTCGCAATATTCCCCAGTTAGCCCACTGGGTCAGTGCTGGGTATTTGTCGGCATTACCCCCCGAAAATTCCCAATGGGCTACCCTGGCCAATTGGCAGGACAATAAGGCTTCGCTCGAAGATCGCGCCCTGGCTTATCTCGAAATTAATTGTGGCCATTGCCACAACCCGCAAGGCCCGGCCCACACAACCGGATTATTCCTGCTGGCTGACGAGCCCGAACGACAACGATTGGGATTTTGCAAGGCCCCGGTAGCAGCTGGGAAAGGGTCCGGGGGGCGGCAGTTCGGTATTGTTCCTGGTAACCCCAACGCCTCTATTTTAGTATACCGGATGGAGAATTCCGACCCGGGTATCATGATGCCCGAGCTTGGCCGCATGATGCCCCATCGGGAAGGTATCGAGCTAATTCGTGCGTGGATAGCTGGGTTATCCGGAAATTGTGCAAAGGAAACACAAAATCAAGGGCTGTAAAAAACACCATATGAACCTCGAACAACGCAAACTGAAACTCATCGCCCGAATTATCCAGGCCAAAGATCAGCGGGTTATTCAAATCCTGGAACAATTGCTGGACCTGCACGCCGAAAAAGCGCCCCTGGGCCATCTGCCCGACTCTTTACTCGATTGGCTGGGCAGAGACAGCTCCACTTCCTCGAGCAACCCATCGACGCAGGACCTGCAGCGATCCATCGACGATTTCTTTCAACCTCCCCAGGAAAAATAAAGGAACCATTAGTCACATTAGATTTAATCAGCAACTATGTTTGAATACAAATTTGTGCGTATCCCAGCTACCTTCTGGGGAGGGAAGCCCAAAAGTGATTACCGCAAAATCATTACAGAGCACGCCCAACAAGGTTGGCGGTTAATTCAGATCTTCGCCCCGACGGGCAGTTCTTATCTGCCGGCTTACTTTGAACTCATTTTCGAACGTCCTAAGGGGGATACGGTCTGATCCGGATTTCCCTTTTTCTACTTTTATGAATTAAAAAAGAACGATGAAAAAGCAACTCCTACTTCTTTTCCTCCTGGGGCTGACGCTAATCCCCCTGGCTCATGCACAAATGCCCGTTATTTTACCACTTCGCCAGCAGGCTCAGGTGACAGACGCCTGGCTTCAGAATCGATTCACCACCGTCCTGCCAGCCATTATGCGGCGGGAAGGGGTTGACATGTGGCTCATTATCGCCCGTGAATACAACGAAGACCCCGTACTCAAAACGATGTTGCCAGCCACCTGGCTTTCCGCCCGCCGCACTACCATGCTAATCATCTACGATAATGGCACCTCACTAGAGGCGTTGGCCTGCGCCCGGTATGACGTAGGCACCTTTTTCAAAAAAGCCTGGGATCCGGAAGCGCAACCTGACCAATGGAAACGGCTGGCTGAAATTATTCAACAGCGCAACCCAAAAAAAATAGCAGTCAACCGCTCGGAATACTACGGGCATGCTGATGGGATTTCCTCTTTCCACTATGACAAACTGCAGGAAGTCCTGCCCGCCAATTTACAATCAAGGGTGGTTTCCGGCGAGCGGCTGGCCATCGGCTGGCTGGAAACACGGACACCGGAAGAAATGGTTGTTTACGAGCAAATCGGACGTATTGCCCACCAGATCATTGCCGAAGGGTTTTCCGAAACCGTCATTCAGCCAGGAATCACCACTACTGAGGATGTTGTCTGGTGGTATCGTCAGCGTATAAAAGCCCTACAGCTCGACACCTGGTTCCACCCTTCGGTGGATGTGCAACGCAAAGACCCTGATTCCCGGGAGAACGAACGCAGTTTTGCCAGTCGACCCGATGCCAATGTCATCATGCCCGGCGACCTGGTGCACGTTGATTTTGGGATTACCTACCTGGGGCTGTGCACCGACACCCAGGAAAATGCTTATGTGTTGCGCGCCGGAGAAACCGAAGCCCCGGCTTACCTACGACAAGCCCACCAGAAGGCCCTCCGTTTGATGGACATTTTTACCGGTGAATTCCGCACAGGTCGCACAGGTAATGAAGTCTTGGCGGATGCACTGCGCAAAGCCAAAGCCGAAGGCCTCAACCCCACCATTTACACCCACCCAATTGGATTTCACGGGCACGCTGCTGGTCCTACCATTGGGCTTTGGGATCAGCAGGGAGGCGTACCTTACAACGGTGATTACCCGCTTTATCCCAATACGGCTTACTCCATCGAACTTAACAACCGCAGCTTCCTGCCGGAGTGGAACAAAGAAATCCGGATGATGATGGAAGAAGATGCCTTCTTTGATGGGCAAAGCGTTCGCTATATCGACGGTAGGCAACGAGAACTTTTTCTGATCCCGCGGCCTCAGGCACATTTAGGTCGATAAAAAATGAGCAACGGCGGCACTTTTTGCCGCCGTTTTTTGTCTTATGAAGACACTACTAGTTTGACCACTATGCTTACCAGCACCTTAAGCTTGTATCGCAATGCCTTCGCCGGGTTATCCAACGACATCTGGCGATTGGCCCTTGTAACACTGATCAACCGGAGCGGTACGATGGTTGTACCTTTTCTTACGGTGTACATGACCATCCATTTGGGGTATACTTTACCCCAGGCGGGGTTCGTCATGAGTTGTTTCGGTGTAGGATCTATCCTGGGAACCTACCTGGGTGGACAATTAACCGATCGGACGAGTTACTACAAGATCATGTTCTGGTCTTTATTCCTGAGCGGAATACTGTTTATCCTACTAGGCCAGGTCCGGGAGCTGGCAACCATGTGTCTTGCTGTTTTTATCCTCAGCACGGTGGCCGATTCTTTTCGTCCGGCTAACTTTGCTGCCGTTGCTACCTATGCGCGCCCGGAGAATGTGACCCGGTCTTTTTCCCTTATCCGGCTGGCTATAAACCTGGGATTTGCTATCGGGCCCGCTATTGGGGGCATTTTAGCGCATTGGTTTGGCTATAACTGGTTATTCTGGGCGGACGGACTTACCTGCATTGGGGCCGCTTTCTTTTTCAGGCTGACCCTTACTGAAAAGCGGGAACCTTCGCATGATGCGGTTGAGCAACCTACGGGCCCCATCAAACAATCGGCTTATCGCGATCGGCAATACCTGACGTTTATCTTCTTTATTACACTGACGGCCATAGCCTTCATGCAATTCTTTTCAGTAATTCCGGTCTACTTCAAGGAGCAATTTGGTTTTAACGAAGACCAGATTGGCTATTTATTGGCCCTGAACGGATTATTGATAGCCCTGGTCGAAATGCCCTTGGTATACCGGCTGGACGGCCGGGTCAACCGGCTGCTGCTGGTCAGTGGTGGTGCCGCTTTTATTGGGTTATCCTACCTGCTGTATTGGGCTTTTGACTTTTGGAGTGGCATTGCCGTAATCGCGATTATCGTCATCACTATCGGTGAAATGTTCAATATGCCATTTGCCAATGCCTACGCACTGGCCCGCTCCAATCCGCGGAACCGTGGGCAGTATATGGCGCTTTACGGCATTGCTTATTCCATTGCCCACGTTGTTTCACCTACGGTGGGTATGCAGGTCGCCGGGCGCTTAGGTTATCATGCCTTATGGATGGTTCTTGGAGGGTTATGCCTGGTGGCAATCTTTGGCTTTTTATCGCTGAAACGGCGTCAACAACTGGCCCTTTCGTAACTTTGCCCAAAATTTTACGAGGTGAGTGAAATTGGAACTGATATTGAGCTGGCGGCCAGCTTGTTGCGCCGGGGGGAGCTGGTGGGAATTCCCACCGAAACAGTTTATGGGCTTGCCGGTAATGCACTTAACCCTGCCGCTGTAGCACAGATATTTTCAGTAAAACAACGACCGACGTTTGACCCCCTGATTGTACATGTTTCCAATATTGGTCAGCTCAAGCAATGGGTAGCTGAGTTACCGAAGCAAGCTGCCTGGGTTGCTGAGCAGTTAATGCCGGGGCCTCTGACGCTTTTGCTACCCAAGAAAGCCAGCATTCCGGACCTGGTAACGGCAGGCTCACCACTAGTTGCTGTGAGAATTCCAGCTCATCCGCTGACATTGGAACTGCTAAGCAAACTCGATTTTCCACTCGCCGCTCCCAGTGCCAACCCTTTCGGGTATATTAGCCCCACTACGGCAGCCCACGTAAACCGTCAGCTGGGATCCCTGATTCCTTACATCCTGGATGGAGGCTCCTGTCAGATCGGACTGGAAAGTACGATCCTGGGTTGGGAAGAAGGCATCCCAACGGTATACCGGAAAGGGGGAATCGCCGTTGAAGTACTCGAAGACCTATTAGGCCCTTTAGTGGTCAAGCCTCACTCTTCCTCACAGCCTCAGGCACCCGGTATGCTACAAAGCCATTATGCCCCCCGTGCCCCGCTGGTGATAGGTGACCTGCGATCACTGCTGGCAGCGTATAGAGGAAAGCGAATCGGACTGTTGGCCTTTCGCCGGGGGATGCCTGAAATTGACCCTGCCCAGCAGGTAATTCTTTCAGCAACCGGCGATTACAAAGAAGCCGCCCAACATTTATTTGCAGGAATGCGGTATCTTGACGAGCAAAATCTTGATATTATCCTGGCTGAATTATTGCCGGAAGAAAACCTGGGCAGAGCCATCAACGACCGCCTGCGCAGGGCTGCAGCACCAGGTGCGCACGCTCCGGATCAATAATTTAACGTTTCTTTAGCGTTTAAAAAGCAACCGCAATCAAGATTGCAGGTTTCTTTACATATTAATCATCCAATAAAATGCCATGCGCATGAAACACCTTTTCCTTTCTTTAATGGCCATCGTTGCCTTTACCGTTGTTGGTCAGGCTCAAGCTGATAAAGCGCAAAGGCCTAGTCCGCCGATGGAAGTTCAGCAGTCGCTCAAAAAAGTTAATCTGCAAATCAACTGGAACAGCCCTGCCGTCAAGGGCCGTAAAGTTTGGGGTGAATTAGTACCCTACAACCAGGTTTGGCGCACTGGAGCGAACGAAGCTACCACCATTTCCTTTGACAGCAATGTTAAAATCAACGGAAAGAAGTTAGCCGCCGGCCGGTACTCCCTGTTCACCATTCCTTCGGAATCCACCTGGACTGTCATTTTCAACAAAGAAGCTGACCAGTGGGGAGCCTACGAATACAAGGATAGTGAGGACGCCCTGCGGATTACCGTAACCCCAACGGCGACCACCGATATGGCTGAACGCCTCCTTTTCACCGCCGATGCCAAAGGAACGGTAACGATGAAGTGGGAGAAAATGGCTGTTGCCTTCAAGGTGAAAGCAACGAAATAATTTTCCTTCTTTGGCAAATTCCGTGGTCGAGCTAAAATGAAGCGTAAAAGCGACTTATGAAAGCGTTGCGCTTCATTTTTGATCGACTCCAAAACACGAAATTTGCCAAAGAACCATAATTCCCTAAGTCAGTTTCTGCCTGCGCAGAACCTCGCTGGCAACAGCAAAACCAAACGATCGCGAAGGTACTTGGGTAGCATCCCTTGCCTTCGCGTCTTAGTTTTGCTAACTTGTAAACACCTGATACATGGGGTCCGAAAACAAATCTGAAGCCCCTGAACCGGTTAACGACCAGGATATTATCCGGGTATTTTCCGGGAAATAATAGTAATTTTACGGTGCTATACGCCTCGCGAAGTGATTGAGTACACCCACTGGATTTACTCCATTTCGCGAAAGATTGAATTATCTTGAAAGCAGAACCTTTAGCATTGCCTTTAACGGAAATCAACCATATGAAACGAATCCTTTGGATATCCCTCACCTTGATCAGTCTGCTATCGGTAGCGTGTAAGCGTGATGCTGCCGGCACCAAGGAAAAACTCATTGGCCGCTGGGAAATTACAGAGGCCTACCGCAATGACCGCCTTACGGAATCCCTGGCAGAACTGTATTTTGAATTCTTCGCCGATGGCAAAATGCTAACTAATATCACGGGGAACCCGGAGCAAGCTACGTATAGCTTACGCAGCGACAAGATTAGCCAACGCGATAGTTCTATTGACGCAGATTATACTATTGAGGAGATTACGGACTCAACCATGATTATGAGTACCACCCTGCGGAATTTCAGCTTCCGATTTCTATTACACAAGGCCACGCCCCCGGTAAAATAATCTTTTTCATCTTCAAAACTGTCGTATGAAACGTCTGCGGGCCAGTGAACTGATGCTACTGGAACTCATTATCTATATCGTCCTCTGGCTCAATAATGATTACCTGGCCTCTTTGGTAAGTATTATCTTTGGCAGTATATGTCTGGCCATACTGATTATTTCGTTGCTTGTCGAATGGATTGAACGCTCCAAGGTACCCCGCTGGTACTATTATTACCTGGCCGTTTCGATTCTGGCTCCGATAATAGCCTGGGGCTTCTACCGGGCGTTGAACGGGGAAATTCCCTGGACTCAGGGGTAAAAGGATGTGTGGTACTTGATCCGTTCCTGATTAAGGAGGAATAGTGCTAAAGCAGTGAGCAGGGTCTTTTCCTGAAATAAGCAGCACCTCCTTATTAATCCATGGTGTGTGCATTATTTTACCACAGATTACACGGATTCACACAGATGCTTCTCCACTTGTGCGGTGGCGGTCAAAAAATGGAAAGTCAGCCCTCAATTTAATACCCAACGCACCATACCGCTTATCCCATTAATCCATCCTCCAAAGGAAGTTTGCGAATCCGCTTACCTGTCAGGCGGCTGATGGCATTTGCCAGTGCAGGAGCCAGTGGTGGCAAGGCAGGTTCACCGGACCCGGTAGGTGCCTCTTCATTCGGAACAACGTGTACTTCCAACTGCGGCATCTCATTAATCCGTAAAATCGGATAGGTATGAAAGTTGTTTTCAGTGGCTGCGCCATTGGTGAACGTAATAGCCGGCTTCAGGGCAGCACTTAAGCCCATCACTACACAGCCTTCGCACTGCGCTTTCACATTATCCGGGTTGACGGCTATCCCACAATCAACGGCAGTTATGATCCGCTCGATGCGAATTTTACCTGCTGAATTCCGGGAAATTTCGACAACGTGACCAGCCGTAGTGTTAAAACAGTGGGTCATGGCGATACCGCGTGCCCAATTTTCGGGCAAGGGCTTTTCCCAGTTGGCTTTTTCTGCTAGGAACTGAAGGAATTTCCGGTTCCGTTGATTAGTCTGCAGCATAGCCATGCGAAAGGCTACCGGATCCTTCCCGGCCGCTTCCGCCAGTTCATCTATAAAACATTCGTGCGCAAAGACATTGGTTGATGAGTATACCGAGCGCCACCAAACCAGTGGAATCGGATCTACATCTGCGAACACATAGCGGGACTGGTAATTTGGAATATCGTAAAGATGCTCATTCACCGGTTCCATTTCCCCGCCTTCGCCGTTGCTTCCCGACATCCCCGGGAATAAGGAATAGCTAATCGAAGGAGTGGTTACCTTGTGTTGCAACGCAACCAATTGGCCATCGCTGCTGATTCCGCCTTGTAAGCGGTTAACTGAACCGGGCCGGAAGGGGCTTTGTGTCATATCGTCTTCCCGCGTCCATACTACTTTTACCGGCACGCCCAATTCCTTGGAAAGGACCACGCCTTCGAGTATAAAATCAGGTAATGCCCGCCGACCAAATCCGCCACCCAGGAAAGCTACATGCACCGTGACCTGTTCGGGCTGAAACCCGAGGGTTTTAGCCACCTCCTGCTGAGCCCACTGAGGGAATTGGGTCGGTGCCCAGATTTCACAGCTATCCGCACGAACTTCAACCAGGGCATTTTGCGGCTCCATGGCGGCATGAGCAGCAAAGGGCGTTTCGTATTCTGCCTCCAGCCGAACAGGGGCCGCAGCATATGCACGGGCAAAAGCACCTTCGCTGGAAACTTCCACGCCTTCCTTTTGCGCCGCTGCCCGAAGTTTATCGTAAATCGCTGCTGTATCCAGCAACACCTCGTCATTTTCCCAGGTCACCTTTAACGCCCTTCGGCCCTGCAAAGCCGCCCAGTAACTATCTGCAATCACCGCAACGCCTTCCATACGCTTTTTAAAAAGTATCCGTTCGGTCTTTAGTACTTTTTGCACTCCGGGAATAGCCAGGACCGCACTATCATCAATCGCTTTTACTTTACTGCTAAAGGAGGGTGCCCGCTCAATAAGCGCATACACCATGCCTTCTTTTTTCATATCCAGGCCATAGTTGGCGGCACCACGCACTTTCAGGGGTACATCCGGGCGTGCTACAGATTTACCAATAAGCCGGAACTTGTCCGGTGACTTCAGTGGTGGATTTTCAGGAATGGGTAATTGCGCAGCAGCAGCTACTAAGTCTGCATAAGCCAACCGCTCATCTGTTTTCCGGTTAATTACCATACCATTTTCCGTATCACAATCGGCCCGATCAATACCCCAACGGGTAGCCGCTGCCAAGGCTAGCATTTCCCGGGCGGCGGCGCCCACCTTGCGCATGGGTTCCCACATGGTGCGCACACTAGCACTTCCACCAACACCCTGATCGCCGTATTTTTTATCCCCAGGTGCTTGTTTGATCGTCACTTGATCGAGGGTCACATCCAGTTCTTCAGCAATTAGCAAGGGCATAGACTGGTAGGTACCCTGGCCCATATCCGGGCGGTGAGCCATCAGTGTAATATTACCTTGATCATCAATAATGACAAACGGATTTATCCCTGTTCCTTCCGGAACGTCATCCACATTTCCTTTAAAAAGCGTAATGCTGCCTTCCGGCTCTGGTCCATCCTGTTTTTTGCATCCGGGAAGATAAAAGCCTATCACGAGCGCCGTTCCGGCTAATCCGGCCTGGCGCAAAAATGCTCTACGATCGATATTTGAAGTCATGATTGTCGTTTTGGAAAGGAAAAAGATTACCGCTTACTCAGCATTTCGCGTTTATCTGCCGCCGCCCGGTGAATTGCTGCCCGAACACGCTTATAGGTGCCACACCGACAGATATTTCCAACCATAGCCGCATCGATATCAGCATCAGAAGGAGCCTCTTTCTCATTGAGTAAGGCCACTGCCGACATAATCTGCCCCGATTGACAATAGCCGCATTGCGGCACCTGCTCTGCAATCCAGGCTTGTTGAACGGGATGGTCTCCTTTTTCTGATATCCCTTCAATGGTAGTAATCTTTTTGCCTATGGCTGCCAGCACAGGGGTACTGCAGGAACGAATCGGCTGACCGTCAAGATGAATCGTACAGGCACCGCATTGGCCTATACCGCAACCGAATTTGGTGCCATTCATTCCCAGAAAGTCACGAATCACCCATAGTAAAGGCATATCTTCGGCAACCTCTACCTGGTAGGATTTTCCATTCACAGAAAGCTTAATCAAGGACATAGTTGCATGAATTTAATTAAAGCACGCTAGGCCAACAGTGTGCAGGGTATCCGTAAGATAAGGAAAAGATTTAATGGATAGCAGGATTTTGTGGATCCTTTCGACTAAGCCTACTCAGGTACACATTAACGCCTAGAAAGACAACGCCCAACAGAACAAACGCAATCCCTTTGGCCACCAAACTCCAATCCGCATCAAAAAAGCGGGTTGCAGCAATAGATAAAATAAAAAGCAAGCCGATGTTGAGGTCCAGCATTTCCCGGTCGCGGATAGCATGTTGCAGAAAGGCCGCGCCTACCCCCAGTCCATAAATATTGATGATCACCTGTGCCAGCACACCAGCACCGTAAATGGAAAGTATCCAGTAGGACCAGGCAAAAACCGGAAATAACCCCAGGAGTATTAAGGCACTATAGTTCCCCTTGTCTTTCACCAGTAATCGATAGACCTGCCATCCCCATCCTGCGACAAAGCCTGCCAGGGCACCCCAGCTCAACGCACGGCCCCAGGCAGGTAATTTATTACTCCACAGCGCAGCCAGGGAAGCATCGGCAGGGTCTCCGACTTTCATGCCATAGGCCATGGCAATAACCAGGATAAATATACAGCCTAACGAAAACGCCCAAAACGGGCGGCCAATTAGCGAAGCCCCTTGTGAAAAAAAACGGCGACTTAGGAGTAAGAAAAAGGCTAAAACGGCGGATGACCCCACCAGATAGGCAAAAGAAGCCTGACCATCCATGACCCGTAACCAACCAAGGGCGAAAACAAGCATAAATACCCAACCTAGTGCCGTCCGCCGCAATTGTTGTTCCTGCGTACGCCAATGGCGCCATAAATGGGGTAACGCCAGTAGAATCCAGGCCCAGAACCCCATAAATTCTGGCTCCGGTGCCTCTAATGTCCACGCCATAGCCCCAACCAAATAAAGGATGGCACATATACTCGAATCAAGTAAATACAGCAACGGGATACTGAAAAACAACCACCAGCCCACCAGGGCGGTAGAGCTGGTCACCCAACCGAACGTAGTGGACAACAGCGTGAGCGTTGCCACAATCATCAGCATCAGGAATGTAGATGCTGACTCGCGCCAGGCAAGGCTTTCTGATTGGCGCAAATAAGCAAATCCAAAAATTCCCAACCCCACCGCCAGCGGTAGCAGGCTAAGGACTGTTCGCCAGGGAGTGGTTAAAATATCCCATTTATACGCCACAATCAGAATAATACCCCCACCAATCAGCAAGCTGGCAATGACTCCCACAATAACCAGCGCCATGTTGTAATCGGGCTTATCCTCCTCCAAATGATAATGCCTTCGCAGGGCATTTGCCTGTTGGTCCGAAATCAATTCTTCTTCAACCCACTGGGGAAGTTGTTGCTGTAACCAGCGCAGATATCGTTTTTCAGCCATGCGTGTTCTTTTTACTCATTCAATATACAAGCTTTTAAGGGTTTCCCAGTAGTTACGTCTGACTCTTACCCAACAATAGCCAGAACAGTGGTTTGGTTTCCTCCACCTGTAGCTTTACCTTTGTCGAAATCACCCATTTACACCCCTGCTATGAGCGGTTTGATTAATCCCAAAACGTACGTTCTCTGCTTCACCTTGCTTCTGTCAATACTGGGTTTCAGCCAGGATACCAGCCGGGTAAGTTTTTGGGAGCCGGCAGATTCCCTCAACCGTGGGCGCCTGCGCCTATTGGTGACCAGCGGGGCCGTGGGGTATTCGGCAGCGGCGGTTGGTCTCTATAGCATTTGGTACAAAAACTACGACCTGGAGCCCTTCCACGCCTTCGATGATTATGGCGAATGGGAAAACATGGATAAAGCCGGGCACTCCTTTACTGCCTACGCCTACAGCTATCAAGCGTTTAAAGGAATGCGCTGGGCGGGTGTTCGCCACAAACCTGCCGTTTGGATAGGGGCAGGAGTGGGTACTCTCCTGCAAACAACCATCGAGGTGATGGACGGCTTTTCGGAACGATGGGGCTTCTCCTGGTATGATATGGGGTTTAACACCCTGGGGGTAGCTCTCTTTGCCGGCCAGGAATTTCTCTGGGAGGAGCAACGCATCCAGCTCAAAGTTTCGCAATCGCGCCCAAATTACAACACCATCCCAGTCAAGGCCACCAATGCAGAAGCCTATTCCAGTATGCGGGATGCCGCCTATGGCCTTTTTGGCCGGAGCCTGCCGGAAGCGTTCATCAAGGATTACAACGGCCTGACTGTCTGGATGAGCATCAACCCGGCTTCCTTCCTCAGCCGGGATAATCAACGCAGTATTATTCCCCGCTGGCTAAACTTGGCTGCCGGCGTTAGTGCTGAAAACGTATTTGGCGCTTACGGCAATGTTTACACAGATCCGCAAGGGCGAATTTTCCCGCTCTACCAGTATCCCCGTTACCGACAATACTTCCTGTCACTGGACGTAGATCTGCGGCGCATACGCACCCGCAGCCCCTTCCTGAAGTCCGTTTTTAGTGGTTTGAGCTGGTTAAAATTTCCAGCGCCTGCCCTGGAGTGGAACACCCTGGGCAAAAGACGTTTTCGATGGTTATACTGGTAATCAGGCAGAAATCAGTGCTCCCTGACGGGCCATTGCCCCCGAGGCAGCATAGTCGACAATAGCTCCTGCCACGTCTTTACCCGTAACCGATTCAATGCCTTCCAGGCCGGGAGAAGCATTCACTTCTAACAACAAAGGCCCTCGCTCAGAGCGCAAGAAGTCTACTCCGGCCACCGAAAGTCCCAGCAAATCAGCCGCACGCAAAACGGTCTGTCGCTCAATAGCCGTGAGGCGCACGGCCCTCGCCGATCCACCTTGGTGGAGGTTGGCGCGAAAATCACCGGGACGCGCTTGCCGTTTCATCGCAGCAACAATCTGCCCATTGACGATCAGCACCCGAATATCCGACCCATTGGCTTCCGGGATAAATTCCTGTAAGAGGGCTCTTTCCTGGCGAAAAGCAAACTCATCCCGGGCGGCCTGCAGGGCTTCCCAGGAATCAATGAGCATTACCCCCTCTCCATGTGTACTGGATATCGGTTTAAACACCAGCGGAAAGCCTCCCAAACGGGCGACCAGCGGTGACAAGGTATCCTCCTCACCCGCAATCGCCGAAAGCGGTACCGGAATACCTGCACCCGCCAAATGCTGTAAACAATGCATTTTATCGCGGGCGACCAACAAGGGTTGAGCTGCCGTAGTAGAGAAAACGGATTGTAAGGTAAACTGATGAATAATTGCGGCGCCCAAAGCAGTAGCAGAAGTGCCAATCCGCGGAATAATGGCATTTAAATCATCAAGAACCCGGCCCTGGTAGCTGATCTGTGGCCCCTCTGCCGTAAGCAGAACCGAACAACGGCTGTAGTCGATCAACTCCATGGTATAGCCCCGATTCCTCCCAGCGCGTAGAATGCTCTGTGTAGAATACAACTGCGGACCTCGGGATAAGACGGCAATTTTCATGATTATTGCTTACGGATCATCCTGTTGAAAAAAGCGGAATCGTATTGCAGCCGCGAATTTACAACTATACCGCATATTTTTATCTCTTTTGCAAAAGGCACACTCAATCTCTCCTATAGAAAAATAGCTATCTTGCACGTGGCAAAGTCACCCTTAACACCTCAACCATGCCTGCTGCCATACCCTCACCGCCACCAGCGCTCAACAATAAAAAGATGATCAACGCCTGGGCGATGTTCGACTGGGCCAACTCCGCCTTTGCGCTGGTGATTACCACAGCTATTTTTCCCGCCTATTTTGTAGCGGTGACCGATGATAACCTGCGGGTGCTTGGAATCGAAATGACGAACAGCTCCCTGTATGCTTTTTCTATATCAGCCGCCTACCTGGTTATTGCTGTTCTTTCGCCTTTTTTATCCGGCATTGCCGATTATGGTGGCCAAAAAAAGCGCTTCCTCAAGTTTTTTACCACCATGGGGTCGCTGGCATGCATATCCCTTTTTCTGTTTCAGGGCATGGGCCAACTTGCCCTCGGAACTATATCCTTTATCATATCGATGATTGGTTTTGCCGGGGGCCTGGTTTTCTATAATTCCTATTTACCTGAAATCGTTTCCGAAGACCAATACGACCGGGTGAGTGCCCGGGGCTTTGCTTTTGGTTATATTGGCAGTGTACTGCTGTTGATTATCAACCTGATTGTCATCCAGCGCCCGGGCTGGTTTGGATTACCTACAGAGGGTACGCTTCCCGTAAGGCTTACTTTCATCATGGTCGGTTTATGGTGGTTTGGTTTTGCCCTGATTCCCTTTCACTTTTTACCCAAATCGCCTCCTCTGGAGAAAACCCCCAACCTGATCAGCCGGGGGTTTGGCGAACTAAAAAAAGTATGGAAAGCCACCCGTCATCAGTTTCACCTGAAGACGTTCCTGCTATCCTTCTTTTGTTACAGTGCCGGCGTGCAGACGGTGCTCTACCTGGCGGCCACCTTCGCTGAGAAAGAATTGGCTTTTGCCACTTCTGAGCTCATCCTTGTCATTTTGCTCCTCCAGATCATCGCTATCGCCGGAGCGTTTCTGGCAGCCCGACTTTCCGACTGGCGCGGCAATAAAGTAGCCCTCGCCGTTTTGCTGATCATCTGGACCTGCATTTGTTTTGCAGCGTATCTGGTGCAAGGAAAAACCGAGTTCTACCTGATTGCAGCTGCTGTGGGCCTCGTCATGGGGGGCATTCAATCGATGTCAAGGTCAACGTATTCAAAATTACTTCCCGTAGACACCACGGATACTGCCTCCTACTTTAGTTTTTACGATGTCCTGGAAAAGGTCGCCATCGTTTTAGGTACCTTTATCTTTGGCTTCCTGGATCAGCTCACCGGAAGTATGCGTATCAGTATTCTCATCCTGGGCGTGTTTTTCGTGGTGGGGTTACTCTTCTTATTACGCGTAAAGATTCAACCGGAAAAAACCACTTCAGTACCGGCATGAAAACGATTTCTCAGCTCATTCTCTGCTTGATATTCGTCCTGGGCACTTTCCTGCCAACAGTAAAGGGGCAATTTTATTTTTCCGATAGCGCTCAGCTGAGCTTGCTGACAGCATCGCCCGGACAGGAACTATACGCACAATTTGGCCATAGCGCCATCCGGATCAACGACTCGGCCTATTCCGGGCAGGATCTGGTATTCAACTACGGCATTTTTGATTTTGACACGCCTAATTTCTATCTGAAATTTATTCGTGGCAAGCTGCCCTATATGTTGGGCGTACAGACGATGCCCAGCTTTCTGCGCAGCTACCAGGAGGAAGGTCGTGAAGTCCGTGAAATGCCTTTATTGCTGACCCGATCAGAACGCCAGGCCGTTATCACCTTTTTGATTCGCAACTACCAGCCTGAAAACCGCTTTTACGCTTACGACTTTTTCTTTGACAATTGCGCAAGCCGGATCCGGGATGTCCTCGAAACTAATACGGCGCTGAGCTATCCCGCGAATGATACAACTCATCAGGTTTACACTTACCGGGAGATGCTGACTTTATACGTGGGCGAACACTCCTGGATTAACTTTGGGTTTTACCTGATCCTGGGCTTGCCTTCTGATCAGTTGGTTAATTTTCGGGAAGAAATGTTCCTGCCCGACTATTTAGAAGACAACCTGAGTAAAGGACAAGTGGATACCCGCCCCCTGGCTGCTGCGGAAAAAATATTGATACCGGCTACCCTCAGTGTATCCAGCATACCTTCCTTATTACGTCCTACGGTAGTGATGTGGATCCTGGCGATCCTTTGGGGCCTGGGTTCTATTTTTCTTCCCCGGCATTTAGCGCGAGGGTTGGATACCCTTTTGGCGACGCTCTTATTTGCCGCGGGTACCCTTTTTACCTTCATGTGGTTTGGCACCGATCATATTGCCACCCATCGCAACCTCAACTTGTTATGGGCAAATCCGCTTTATCTGGGGGTACTTATCAGCGGGTGGCGGGGCGTCAATGGAACCGGGTGGTTATTTATCACAGGAAGCGGTGTTGTGCTGACCCTGGTGGGGTATTTCGGGTTACCCCAAACCTTTCATCCGGCGATTATCCCGATTTTATTATTGATTCTCTTCCGCTGGGCTATCCGTTTGGGCTGGTTGTCCATCGGCCAAGCGAATCGTGGACTTACTGCTTGATTCTATGTACGATACGATAGTTTTTGATCTGGGTGGCGTGCTGATCGATTGGAATCCGCGCTATCTGTACCGAAAAATTTTTGCCACTGAGGCGGAGGTCGACTATTTCCTGCAACATGTTTGTACGTCAGAGTGGAACGAACAACAGGATGGCGGCAGGCCTCTCGCCCATGCCACCGATTTGCTACTGCAGGAATTTCCGGATTTTGAAGTCCCCATCCGGGCATTTTACGGCCGGTGGGAAGAGATGCTGGGGGGCCCTATCCATGAAACTGTCGCCATTTTGGAAACGCTCCATGACCGCCAGCAAATGCGGTTACTTGCACTGACTAACTGGTCGGCTGAAACCTTTCCGATTGCCTGGGAACGCTATGCTTTTTTGCAGCTTTTTTCCGATATTCTGGTATCCGGGCGAGAGAATCTGAAAAAGCCTGATCCGCGCATTTTCCACCTGCTCTTCAACCGGTTTGGCATTGATCCCGATAAGGCCATTTTCATTGATGATAATAAATATAATATTCGGGCAGCCGAAGAACTGGGCATGACTGTAGTGCATTACCAGTCACCCACGCAATTGCACGGATGGCTTCAGCGGAAAGGCCTGCTTTGACAAGATGCTTTTTAGCAACGTTTACGTTACACCCTAACTCTTTATCCTTATGCGAATCTTATCCATACTTCTGTTTCTCAGTCTCGGTTTAACAACCCTGTTATCTGCACAGCCGGCTACTACCGGTAAAGATCGCTGGACAATCGACGATATTCTCTTTACCGAGTCTGTGGGGCAGCCGGTGGTTTCCCCAAATAACCAACTCCTGGTGTGGGCTAAACGTCGGGGCGTAAAAGAGAAAGATCGTTTTGTTGCCGATCTGTACCTTACCCGCCTCAATCAACTACGCGATGGAAAACCACTGACCACTCAGCTCACCCACCAGGATGAAAATGATTCCTCTCCTTTCTTTTCGCGGGATGGAGAAACTATTTACTTCCTCTCTTCCCGGGAAGAAGGTAAAAAGCTGTGGTCGATGAGCATCTTCGGCGGCGAACCAGAGGCCGTCGCCGAATTCAAGACCGGCATTAGTAATCCACAGTGGTTATCGGACTCCACCCTGGCTTTTGTTTCCACCGAAGGAACAACCTTGTACGAGGCGCAGCGCAAAGAACGCAAGGACAATGTTGCCGTTATTGAAGATTCGGTGCATTGGTCGGTGGAGCGCCTTTTTGTTTATCATTTAAAAACCAAAAAAACGACCCGCCTGACGGATAATCGCTACCAGATAGGTGATTACAAGGCCTCCCGCGATGGTCAATGGGTAGTGTACAGCCTCATCCGTAGTCCGCATTACGGCATTGATGGCAAACCAGCTCCAACCTATCATCTCCTAAACGTTGCCACCGGACAAACCCAGCAGATCTTGTCCGGTATGCAAACCCCGGGAAATTTTCAGTTTACGGCCGACAATCAGGGGTTTTATTTTACTGCTATCCGATCCTCTAACCCCGAATGGCAAGGCGCGGGGGTTGGGTTAGTGTATTACTACGACCTGGCTAGTAGTGGCTATCAACAAGTTAACCTCGACTGGAAATGGGAAATGGAAGGTAGCTTTGATGTCGTCGGGAATGATATCCTGGTCACGCTCGCCAATGGCCCTACCAATGTCCTGGCCTATTACCAGCACACCGGAAATACCTGGCGAAAATCGGTTATCGATCTGGGAGACAAGAACGAGCATGTCAATGTCATGGCTGTATCGATGGATGGTACCCGGGTGGTATATGACCATTCTACCGCCAGCCAGCTCCCCCGGTATTACACGGCTACCCTAACCCGGCAAAACAACCAATTAAGCTGGCAAAATGAGGTAGAATGGATCGAACTCAACAAAGGCCTGCAAAAAAAACCGATTGCCCGCTCAGAAGTGATGCGCTGGAAAGGATACCAGGGTGAAGAAGTAACTGGGATCCTATATTATCCAGAAAATTACGACCCTGCCAAACGGTATCCCTTAATGCTTTCCATTCATGGGGGCCCTTCGGGAGTAGACATGGACCGGTGGAGTGAACGCTGGAGTACTTATCCGCAGATCATGAGCCAGCGTGGCGCTTTTGTCCTGAAACCCAACTATCATGGCTCCTCTAATCACGGACAGGCTTTTGTCGAATCCATCAAGCAGAACTATTATACTCCGGAATTAACCGATATCACAAACGCCATCCAGGTGCTGGACGAACGCGGGATGATCGACCGGCAACAACTTGGTGCCATGGGTTGGTCGAACGGTGCCATCCTCACCACCATGCTTACCGTCCGTTATCCGGATATGTTCAAAGTAGCTTGTGCCGGAGCTGGTGATGTAAACTGGACCTCTGACTACGGAACTTGCCAATTCGGGGTAACCTTCGACCAAAGTTATTTCGGCGGCGCTCCCTGGGATAACCGGAATGGAAAGACCTACAACGAACAGTATATTTTGCTTTCCCCACTCTTCGAGATGGAGCAAGTAAAGACCCCTACCATCATTTTCCACGGCAGTGAGGATCGGGCCGTGCCGCGGGATCAGAGTTGGGAATACTACCGTGCCCTGCAGCAAATTGGGCAGGCACCGGTGCGTTTCCTATGGTTTCCCGACCAACCGCACGGGTTACAAAAAATCACCCACCAGCAGCGCAAAATGACCGAAGAACTCGCCTGGATTGATCAGTACTTATTCGGGAAAAACGATCAGGAGAACGAGGCGTTGAAAAAGGATAGCCCGCTGGCCCAACTGTTAGTTCGGGATAGTACCGCACGCTATCAGGGGCAGTTTGGTGTATTCCAGGGGGGGAAATTACTCCCCGAAGTAGTAACGGCCCACCCTGATTCGTTAGCCATGGGTCGCTTTGAGGTTACCAATGCCCAATTCCGGCAGTTTGACCCTCGCCGCGCTTATCCGGCAGGCCAGGATAACTACCCCGCTGAAGTAACGCTGGAACAAGCCAAGGCCTACCTGACCTGGCTGAATAAATTGACCGGAAAAACCTACCGCTTACCCGCTGCCGCAGAAGCTAAGGCATTGCACAAACAGGCCCATAGCTTTGCCGCCAAGGAAAATACCCTGAATTACTGGGCAGGATACGATATTACCCCGCTGGAAGTACCCCTGTTGCAGGAAAAGATTGCCAAACTCCAACAGACGCTCTTCCTTCCGGTCGGCTCTTTTGCTGCCCAAAAAACAGGACAAGCCTCCTTGTATGATTTGGGGGGCAATTTAGCCGAATGGGCCGCCGATGGAACGACCTACGGTTGGAGTGCCTATGATTTTGTGGATGCCCGACAGCCCCAAGCGCCATCGGTGCGGAAACAAAACGGGTTCAGAATCGTGCTGTCGTTATAGCGTGTTGGTCTACTCCTGAAACATGAGTCATCCCAAATTTTGGACAATCTGGCTTTCTGGTTTAGAGCCGTAGGTCGCTTCGCTTCCTACTCGTTTAGAGACGCCCCTACGGCGCTCGTTTAGAAAGTTTAGAGGGACCAGGCGGGCAAGTTTGGGCTAGCGGGGTTTTAAAGTTTACACAACGTCCTCCAAACCATTTCAACGCTAAACTTTCTAAACCATTCACGCAGCGAATTCTCTAAACAAGCCACAAACGGAGTGAGTTTTGAATCCTGACAAAAGTCGGGGTGGCGGCTCTAAACCAGCCTGCCCTCCCTAGGCGGGTAAACCCTCCATAGGCGGGTAAACCCTGTCTGCCACCAAATCAGCATTCGGGATGACTCATATTTTAGGATTAGGTCCTGTTCGGTGGAATCTTCAAATTTCATACGGGCTATTGGCCTCAATTCCTAAAAAATAAACTTTATAAACCATGCATCGCGGCATAAACCGAGTGAGCAAAGCGAACGGCATAAACTGAACGAACGGAGTGAGTGGCATAAACCGTTTATCAGCGTGTTAGCGCATCAGCAATTGGCTTGTTGGGTATTAGCGTGTTGGCGCCTTCGCTAAAAAATAAACCCCATAAACCGAGTGAGCAAAGCGAACGGCATAAACCTCATAAACCAGGTTTTTGGCATCTTAGCAGGTTGAATTTGCCAATGCCCGCAGGTCGTCAACGACCAGGACTCTGTACCTCCTGACCGCTGAAACACCTCCCTTCGCACACCTGATTCCAGGTAAACGGTAGCTTTTTTTCAGAAAACGGTATGTTTTTTAAAGAAAACGTGCATTTTATCCTGCGACTACTGGTTTTTCTCAGGAAAGGTTATTACATTTGATCTGTGTTCCCCTGCAGCCGTATTCATTTCAGCTGAAAACGTTGCTATGAGAAGCGCCATGAAGCGCAGGTACTATGAGAAAACTTCTTTTTTTAGGTGGATGCCGGTCTTTTACCGCTGACCACCTTCCAATCATTCCCAAAAGCTGAAAACTGATTTTGCCCGTAAATATTGGGCAGCTGGCAAGTGCTATGCCGACTTGCCAGTGGTGATGCTTGTGAACTACAGATTATGAGAAAATTACCATTACTGTGGTTGATGGTAATAGGTTTGTTGCTTTTGGACCCTCCCCCCCGTGTTTTTGCCCAAAGCAACACAGCGGCAACGCGCCTGTTCAACCCGGTAAACTTTGCCAATTTGCAGTGGCGCTTCGCAGGGCCACTCAAAGGAGGGAGGGTTAATGCGGTTGTCGGCATACCGACGCAACCGTTCACCTACTTCCTGGGAAGTACCGGTGGTGGTGTTTGGAAGACGGAAGATGCCGGCACCACTTGGGTAAATATCTCAGACCGCGATTTCCAAAGCGGCACAATTGGTGCGATTGCCATTGCACCCAATGATCCTAACATCATATATGTGGGCACCGGGGAGCACGCCGTACGGGGCACGATGACTTCCCATGGCGACGGTGTTTACCGGTCTACCGATGGTGGCCAAACCTGGCAGCATCTGGGCCTTGTAGAGAGTCGCCACATTGCAGCTATTGCCATCCACCCTTCCAATCCGGATATTGTCTATGTAGCAGCCCAGGGGGCTCAATATGGCCGGAGTACCACCCGGGGTGTTTATCGGTCTACCGATGGCGGCCGTCACTGGCAGCAAATTCTATACATTGATGAGCTTACGGGCGCCTGTGACCTGAGTTTAGACCCCAATAATCCGCGAGTCCTTTATGCCGGTATGTGGGATCATCAACGCCAGCCCTGGTATATGCGCAGTGGCGGAAAAGGTTCGGGACTATATAAATCTACCGATGGTGGCGACAACTGGGAAAAGCTAACCAACGGCTTACCCAGGGACTTGGGTAAAGTAGGCATCGCCGTAAGTCCTGCCCGACTCGGCCGAATCTTTGCTATCGTCGAAGCCGAAGAAGGCGGTGTTTACCGCTCTGATGATGCCGGCAAAAGCTGGGTGCGTACGTCTGCCGACCGCAGCGCCATCGCCCGCGCCTGGTATTACACCAAAATAGTCCCAGATCCCCAGGACGCCGAAACCGTTTATGTGCTGAATGCACCGCTCCTACGATCGATCGACGGCGGCAAAACCTTTGAAGCTATTCCTAACCCGCACACGGATCAACATGCGCTGTGGATAAACCCCCAACACCCGCAATGGATGATTCTGGGCAATGATGGTGGGGCTGCCATCTCCCTGAACGGCGGCAAAACCTGGAGTAGCCAGAACAATCAACCTACCGCACAAATTTACCGTGTTCAAGCCGATGGGCGCTTTCCGTACTTCATTTACGGATCCCAACAAGATAATTCCACGATTGCTATTCCAAACCGCAGTGATGCGGATGAAAATGGTTGGTATACCGTAGGTGAATCGGAAAGCGCCTTTATCGCCTTTGACAACCCACAAAACCCCACACTGGTTTTTTCCAGTGGTTACCAGGGAAATATCAGTGTTTTTGACACCCGAACCCAGACCAGTAAGGACATCATGGCCTACCCTATCCTGGGATTGGCCGGTGAGCCCCGCCAGCAAAAGTTCCGCTTCAACTGGAATGCACCCTTAATAAATGATCCCCACACAAAAGGGGTACTGTACCATGGGGCTAATGTTGTTCTACGCAGCACCGACAGCGGACAATCCTGGCAAGCCATCAGCCCTGACCTTACGCGAAATGACCCCACTAAACAAGGCCCGGGAGGAGGCCCCTTCACCAATGAAGGCGCTGGTGCCGAAGTGTACAATACGCTGAGTTACCTCGCCTGTTCGCCCCAACAATCCGGAGAGATTTGGGCAGGCAGCGATGATGGTCGCCTTCACCTCACCCACAACGGCGGAGAATCCTGGCTGGATATCACTCCTCCCGGACTTGGTGAAGCGCTGATCAATGCCATTGAGGTTTCCCCACATCAGGCAGGTACCGCCTATATTGCTGCCACCCGCCATGCGTTCAATGATCTGCAGCCACTGATCTATCGAACGCGGGATTACGGAAAATCCTGGACCCTGCAGGTCAAAGGCATCGATGCCGATGCCTTCACCCGAGTGGTCAGAGAAGACCCTAAGCAACCGGGGCTGCTCTACGCCGGCACCGAACGGGGATTCTATTTTTCCCCTGACGCCGGTGACAACTGGTACGCCCTTGACCTCAACCTCCCCCCCTGCCCGATTACCGACTTACTGGTCCACGACAATGACCTCATTGCTGCCACGGCCGGCCGGGGCCTTTGGATACTGGACGACCTGGGGCCATTGCAACAAACACAAGGGTTTCCCAATGAACTCACCGCAGCCCTTTACCAACCCCACCCTGCCTTTCGCTATGTTTCCGGACAACTGGGGCCCGACCCTGATGCTCCCGCTGCCGAACTGGCCGATGAAGGGCAGGCAGCTATCGACTACTATTTACCGAATAATCTCCCCGACTCCAGTCTAATCTGTCTGGAGATACGCGATGCCGAGCAGCAAATTGTACGACGGTTTTCCAACCGGGCAACCGACGGATGCCCCATTTATGAAGGTGGCCCACCCACGAATAGCCTCTTATCCGTTCGCCGGGGTGTAAACCGATTCTATTGGGACCTGCGGCGTAATACACTCCCTGGTGTTCCCAAAGTATTTATCCTCGGTGATTACCGGGGGGGCGCGGTAGCTCCGGGCACTTACACCGTGAACCTCCTGATTAACAAACAGGTTACCGCCACAGCCTCCCTGACGGTGCTGCCGGATCCTCGTCTGGAGGGTACCGTAGACGCTGCCGATTACCAGCGCCAGGATCGCTTCCTCAAAGACCTCGAAGCCCAAATAACGGATATGCATCAGTCGCTGAACCAAATGCGGGAAATGCGCGACCAGATGCAGAGCCTGATGGGTTTTCTGGAAAAACAAAACTCCTGCCAGGACCTCATCGAAACCGGGAAAGAAGCCATTGCCCGCATTAATACCTGGGAGAAAGTGCTCATTGAGCCTGCCCAGCAAACCGCACAAGATGTGATCAACTTCCCCAATAAACTCTGTGCTGAATTTCTGGACCTTAAGCGACGGGCCGACAGTCATGATCCGCGCCTTAGTCAAGGCATCACCCAGCGGGCCGATGACCTGCAAACGGAATGGCTCACACATAAGGTGTTAATGCAGGAAATCCTGAGCCGCGAAATAGCCAGCTTCAACAGGATTTTTAAGGAAAAAAATATTCCGGCGCTGATTCTACCGGCCACCAGCGCCTTTTAAGGCTGCCGCATGCTAGTAGGCTAACTATATAATACGCCCCAAACCAATGAATCGCCTTGGTTTGGGGCGCATTATTTTTCTACACTCTCCCCGCTTTTTTTTCGCAAATTCACTGGAAAATGTACCTTTGCGGGGTATTAAATGACAGACAAATGGAAAGTGCAAAAAACTCGACCGCCACGGACTGGATTATCTTTTTGATTTCCCTGGTTGTTATGATTGGGTTACTGGCGTATGCTTCTGAATGGTTCTGGCTGGCCCTGCCTTTTGTGCTAACGTATTTCGTGAAGGCACTTCGGATGATGTAATTTTTGGGGGTTACTGGTAACTGGTTTTTGGTTACTGGTTTTTGGAATCCCGAATCACCCATCCCATCCCGGTGCAAGTGCCCTTACCCTTGCCTCTGCCCTAGAGGTATCAACTACTTCTGCGATTGTATTTATCCCCGGAGAGCATTCCCGGGGACGGACTGGTTTATAGCCAATGGTCCTGGATTCTTTTTAGGTGGGTATTTTTCACCACCGATGTACACCGATTTTCACGGATTAGGTGCTGGCGCTGGCGCACGGAGTATCAAGCCTGTTTGGATTCTCTGGCGCTACGTATACTAAACTTTCAAAGTTTAGTATACGTAGTGATTCTTAGCGCCAACTAAAACAAAGGGCACGCTGAAACCAATGGTGTTTCAGCGTGCCCTTTCACAGGCCAAATTCGCAGTGCGATTTATCCTTTTTTCTTCGTCTTAATCGTACAGCCGATGGCCTTGGTGAAGGTTAGTTCAGGCTCATTGCCGGCTTCCATGGCGGCTACAGCTTCTTCCACATAGCGGCGGGTTACGCCCGTTTCATCCTGTGGATTATCATCGATAGCACCGATATAGCGCACTTTCCGGCTTTTATCCAGCAGGAAGACATGAGGAGTCCGCGAAGCACCATAGGCCGGGTAAATCTCCTGACCTTCATCGAGCAGGTAGGCAAACGGGAAGCCTTTTTCTTTGGCACGTTCCTGCATTTTCTCAAAGCTATCACCAGGTTGTACTTCCGGGTCATTCGGCTGGATCGCAATTACCGGGTAGCCTTTGGCGGCCATTTTCTGGTGTAATTCAATCAACCGATCCTCGTACATAACAGCATACGGACAGGTATTGCAGGTAAAGGTTACAATAAACCCTTTGGCATCGGGAAAATCGGCCAGGGAAACCATCTTGCCATCAATATTGCGCAAGGTAAAATCAGGAGCCGTATCGCCAACGGCTAATCCTGGTTCCGTCTGTACTGCCGACATACCGATCAAGGCAACCGCAACCAGTGCGAACCAAAGTCCAATTACTTTCTTCATAAGGTTTTATTTTTTTCGTGAATAAGTAGATATGCTGATAGCAAAAAAGATAAACGCTTACGCTTTGCAAAGGAGGTTAATCATTAAACCCCTATCCATTCGTTTAGTTTACTGTTTTAGCTCCGCCAGCAAGTCAGTCAGTTCCGAGTAGCTGGAAAATTGCTCGCCGTGGAAAATGCGCTTACCTCCCTGATAAACGACAGTCGCCGGTATAGCTCCATCCCACTCAGTGCTGACCTTGTCAATCCAATCGTTGTATTTACCATCCAGCAGAACAGCTACGGGTGGTTTCAGGGGATGCTCCGCAAGGAAAGGCACCAGCTTGCGGGTTAGGTCGCGGCGAAAATCCAGACTAACCAAAAGCACTTTTACGGGCTTTTGCGCCACATTGACGTGCAGCGAATCGAAATAGGGTAATTCTTCCACACAGGGTTTACACCAGGTTGCCCAAAAATTGATCACATAAGTGGTATCATTGTCCTGGGCCATAACCGGCGCAAAATCGGCGTACGTTTCGTAAACCGTGAACGGGAATGGAGTTCCTTCTTCCTGGGCCGCAAGGAAGGTGGACAGCGAAAGTGCTCCCACCACCCCTAAGATTCGGATGGCCTTTTTTAGCATAATTCAGGTACATTTTAATGTGCTTGCAAGATGCGAAATCCCGCAGCGGGTTTCCGTTAATATTTCGTTAAAGCCTATCCATCAATTCAATATGTAGTCCATCCCGAGGCGATCCAACTCCTGAACAAAGTAATTATCGGCATTCACCTTGCGATCGGTGGAGGCCATGCCTACTTTGATCCGACCACTCATGTCAATTATTTCCATCCGCAGCTTATGGGGTCCTTTGTGGGTTTGGCACAGGACGTCCAACTGCGCAATAAGCTCTTCGGTAATTTTTTCCAAAGGCACCTTCAGGGTAATGGCTTCGGTCATCGTCTCGGCAACTCCTTCCAGGAGGCGTACTTCCAGCACTTTAAACTCCTGTTCGTCACTACGCCAGCTTTGCTGGTAGCGCCCTTTGACGAAAACGACTTTGCCCTCCTCCAGGACATGCTTAAACTTTTGGTAATCATCCCCAAAGAGGCGGAACTCCAGGACGCCCTCGTAATCGCCTAATTCAAATAGCCCCCAACCGTTGCCATTTTTACTAATCCTGTGAACGGCCTTCGTAACCAGGCCTCCAAGATGAATAGCCGCCTTTTGTTGGTGCTGCTCAATAGCGGCCAGGGTGCAGGTCACAAAGTTATCCAGTTCCATGCGGTAGTCATCCAGGGGATGGCCGCTGATGAAAATACCCGTTACTTCCTGCTCCCGGCTTAAGGTTTGCAGCAGGGGCCAGGGCTCCACCTGTGGATAATCAGGTTCCGGAATCATCACCTCATCCGTAGCGCCAAAAAGGGAATTCGCCGACTGTGCCTCACTGGCACGATGGGCATTACCATATCGAATAGCGTGTTCAATGAGGGAATCATACTTATCAGATGGGGCAAAATACTGCGCCCGGTGAATGCCTTCAAATTCATCAAAAGCGCCACCCAGCGCCAGACTCTCCAGTACCCGTTTGTTTACGGCCTGCATACTCAAGCGGCGGACCAGATCGAATAAACTGGTAAATGGTCCGTTCGCCTCCCGTTCGGCCAAAATTTCCTCTACCGGCCCCTCCCCTACTCCTTTCAAGGCGGAAAGGCCAAATCGAATAGCACCTTCCTTGTTGACGGAAAAGTCAGAGGCACTCTCATTTACACTCGGCCCCAATACCGGGATGCCCATGCGGCGGCATTCCTGCAGGAAGAAGGTAACTTCCGAGATATTGCTTTTGTTATTGGTCAGCACGGCCGCCATAAATTCCCCGGGGTAATGTGCCTTCAGGTAGGCCGTCTGGAAGGCAACAAAGGCATAACAGGTAGAGTGCGACTTATTGAAAGCATACGAAGCGAAGGCCTCCCAGTCTTTCCATATTTTCTCGAGGCGATCTGCCGGATGGTTATTTTGCTTGCCGCCATCCAGGAACTTGGGATACATGGAATCCAGTACGGCTTTTTGCTTTTTACCCATGGCCTTACGCAGCATATCTGCCTGGCCCTTGGTAAAGCCAGCGAGCTTCTGCGACAGCAACATCACCTGCTCCTGGTAAACGGTAATTCCGTAGGTATCCGCCAGGTATTCTTCCATCGCCGGCAGATCGTAGGTGATCGGTTCCCGACCGTGTTTACGATTAATGAAGTTGGGAATATATTCCAAGGGCCCGGGCCGGTACAAGGCGTTCATGGCAATGAGATCCTCAAACGTTGTGGGTGCAAGTTCTTTCATGTACTTCTGCATCCCGGAACTTTCATACTGGAAAATGCCGATGGTTTCGCCACGCTGGAAAAGCTGGTAGGTTTTTTCGTCGTCCAGCGGAATCTCATCCATATCCAGTTGTACCCCGTGGTTTTCCTCGATCATACGCACGGCATTCTTGATGATCGTCAGGGTTTTGAGGCCCAGAAAGTCCATCTTGAGTAAGCCGGCGGCTTCTGCTACGCTGTTATCGAACTGCGTAACTAGCATCTCCGAGTCCTTATCGACTTTAACCGGTACGTACTTGGTAATTTCGTCGGGCGTAATGACGACGCCACAGGCGTGAATACCCGTGTTTCGGACTGAACCTTCCAGGCGCTTGGCGGTGCGAATCATTTGGCCGATATCGTCCTTGCCATCCGCCAGGCTGCGAAACTGGTAAGCCTTCTCCACGTCCTCGGAGTTCATCTCGCTCTTGAGCTTGCCATCAATATCTCCCGGCGCAAGCACCCTGTCGAGGGTTGCTTTGAGGTGAGTGGGGAAGGTTTTGGCAACCCGGTCCACTTCCGGCAGGGGAATATGCATCACCCGCCCTACATCCCGAATCGAGGATTTGGCGGCCATGGTGCCATAGGTAACAATCTGCGCCACCTGATTACGTCCGTATTTATCAATGACATAATCAATGACACGTTGACGGCCTTCATCGTCAAAATCAATATCGATATCGGGCATTGATACCCGTTCAGGATTCAGGAACCGTTCGAACAGCAAGTCGTACTTGATCGGATCGACGTTGGTGATGCCAATGCAATAGGCTACGGCTGATCCAGCGGCACTCCCCCGTCCTGGCCCTACGGAAACGCCCAGTGTCCGAGCGGTAGTAGTGAAGTCCTGGACAATCAAAAAATAACCAGGGTATCCCGAGTTCGCAATAACGGATAACTCAAAATCGAGCCGCTCGCGAATTTCGGGCGTGATATCCCGATAGCGGCGTTTGGCGCCTTCATAGGTAAGATGGCGCAGGTAATCGTCCTGACTCTTGAAGCCCTGGGGAACAGGAAAGGCTGGCAATAAGACATCCCGGGCTAAATCCAGCGTGTCAATTTTGTCAAAAATTTCCAGGGTATTATCGAGGGCAAAGGGGACATCGCTAAAGAGCGCACCCATTTCCGCTTGCGATTTGAAGTAAAAATCGGAGCTGGGAAACTTAAACCGACCATCTTCTTCGAGATAGCTGTTGGTATTGATGCACAACAGGATATCATGCGGCAACCAATCGTCCTCCTCCACATAGTGGGCATCATTAGTGGCAATGACTTTAAGGTTGTACTTTTTGGCAAAACCCAGTAATACCTGGTTGACGTCTTCCTGGCTGCGACCAGTTCCGTCGATATTTTCCAGGCCCCGGTGGCGCTGAATTTCGATATAATAATCTTCCCCAAATAAATCAATCCACCAGCGGAGCTTTGCCTCAGCATCGGCCAGGTCTCCTTTGATAATAGCCTGGGGAACTTCTGCCCCAATACAGCAACTGGTAGCGATTAGCCCTTCATGATATTGCAGTAAAAGTTCCTTGTCAATCCGGGGAAATTTGCTGTATAGCCCTTCAATAAATCCCAGTGAACAGAGCTTGGAGAGGTTTTCATACCCGGCTTTATTTTTGGCAAGTAGCAACTGGTGGTAACGGTCATCCTGTTCTCCTTTAGCCCGGGAAAACGATTTACGGTGGCGATCCTCAACCAGGTAAAATTCACACCCGATCATGGGTTTTAAATCACGGCGTTTTGCCTCGGCCACAAATTTAAAGGCACCGAACATATTGCCATGATCCGTCAGGGCAACGCCCTTTTGGCCATCTTTGACTGCCTTGTCCATCATGTCACTGATGCTGGAGGCACCATCAAGTAGCGAATATTGTGTATGGCAGTGGAGGTGAACAAATTCCGGCATGGGCCAACTAATTTTTTATTAAGTAATGGGTCATTACTTACAAACCCCAAAAGGCGGTGAAAGACACTCTGGAAATGCGTTCGAAAAGATACGAAAAAAGCAGCCTCCCCAAAGGGATCTCCCCTACTTTTACCTTGTTAAAAACACCTTCTGGGGAGAGGTGGCGTGTTTGGTCAGGATGGGTTATTAGTAAGCAGCCGCAGCAGATCACTGGTTATCAGGTTCCAATCGCGTTCATACCCCTCCAGGTTGTCCTTCCAGAAACGGTCGTCAGTCCGGGCAACGGTATCTTTAAGTACCGCCAGGAAAAAAGCAAAATCTTCCTTAGCCACTCCTAATCCCTGGTGTTGCCTCCCCAAGGCCTGCAGACGCTCCTGAAAAAGGTTGGGATTATCGTGATACTGGAACATCCGGCTCATCGCCATGTCCAGCATACCGTATTGCCGCCGCCAGACCTTATCCTCTACCGGGGGCAATTCGGCGATTGCATTCTCTGGAAAAAAAGCCTTGCGGAAAACTTCTTTGAGGGCAGGCTTTTGCTCAAGTAAGGTTTGGTAAAAAGACTGGTAGAACCCTGGTGTCCGTCGGCATCGGTCAAAGCTTTGCTTCAACCGGCGAACAGATTCAAAATCGGGGCCCATTGAGCGCTCTACCTTAATGTTTTCAATTGCGGCCATCACATCTTCCAAATCAGGGAACCGATCTTCAACCTGGTGGCTTAGCATGCGTTCAAGTGTTTGGCAAAAAGCAATGGAGCATTGTGTGTTTTTTAGTTGCGTGTCCAAAATCAGTGCCGGGTTTTCCTCGAAGCGCAACCGGCTGGCCATGATTTCTAAAACTGTATTCCCCGAAAACAGCGGCTTTCCCGTAAAAAGTTCAAAGGCGAGGAGTCCCAAGGCGTACTGATCGGAACGACGGGATATCCGTTCGGTATTGATCTGTTCCGGACTCCAGTAGCGCGATACTTCCAGCATCCGCTCCATCGATCGATGGGAAAGGGTTAGCTCCAGTGCCTGAAACGGGTGCAGCTGCGGGTCGGTACGCCGATCCAGCATTAAATTACTCGGGCGTACATTACCATGAATGATGCCATCATCATGGCCGTCTTTTAGCGCCCGGGTGACCTTAGTTAGAATGTCTTTGATTTCCCGCAGGGTAAACATCCAGCCGTTATCCAAATACTTTTCCAGACTGGTTCCCTCGATATAGGGCATAACAAAGTACCGGGGCGGTGTCAGTAAATCCTCATCCAGAATATCGACTATCCCATCACGCTCCGCCAGCTGCTTCGACCGCTGGAAGCTTTGCAGCATACTGGACCTGTTATCAGTATCTACCAGCGAGATCGTTTTGAACACCTTAATGGCAACTGGCTGAGCAAACGGGGTATCCGCATTTTGCTGTCCGCGGAAAACTACGGCATAATCTCCATTGTGGATTAACTCAATGTGTGAATATCGCCCGGCCAGGCGTTGGCGAATGAGGGTAGTAAAAGCTTCCAGGTCCTGGGCCAGGTCGATTTGCTTAACTTTCTCGTTTTGGGTTCGGGCCTGACGTTCAACTTCATTTAACAAACTGAGTAATGCCGAACGCATGCGTGAAAGTTGTACCTGGTAGTCTTCCGTATCGATGGCCCGCTGCGTAAATTGCTGCTCTAACTGCGCATAACTGCTCTCCAGCACCGTACACATATCCAATTGATATCCGTCCAGACAAGGGGGATCTGCTTCCCGGAGGGCAACAAATACCTGGGCCAGTTTTCCCGCCAAAAAGAGTTGCCGTATGTGCTCCATTTCTATTACCTCACTTTTGATCCTACCCGATAAGGTGGAAATCCTTCGGGGAAATAACCACAGTTTCCTTAGCCGAAAAACAAGAAAATCGTTGGCAGCAAATGTGATTATGAGTATGCCCATCACTTCGCGATGGGCATACCAAGATACGGAATTATCTGGCCAGATTTACCCAACGAAATGTGGGCCAAAAAAGTATTACCAGGAAAAAAGGCAGGACACCCTCTTCAGCAAGAATGAAGTCGGTAATCAGGGTAGTTCACCAGTAAGTGCAGGTCAGCAAGAGAAGCGGTCAGGGGTTACCCGGTCGGCTCATGCAGCATGATTTTGCATCAAGTCACTGGCATCCCGAACGGTCACAATGGAGGATACTTGTTCCTGGGTAAGATACACCCCAAACTGACGCTCCAAGTTGGCAATCAGCAGGCTGCGATCAAGATCATCGAGATAAAGATCATCAGTGAGATCCGTAAATGGATTAATGTTCGAGGAGGGAATGTGTAACATTCGGGCGATCACTTCCATGATGCGGTCCTCAGTTGGAATGAGTTGTCTTCTAATTACCACGGCTCCAGATGTTTTGTGAAAATTCGCTAAAAAAACGAATGGCCGGGGCAATAGGTTGCCTGGGGTTGATAAAATTTCTACAAAAAGGAATGTAAAGCCCGGAAACGGCCACAAATACCCGACGAAAAAATCAGTATTGCATGGCTGTTTCCGGAAATTGCACCCCAAAAATTACAACTGATAATTTGGACTTAGCTTCCCTTTCTGGTAGAATTCGTTGACAATATTAACGACATCTTCTACATCATCTACGATGGGCAACAAATCGAGGTCGTCTGCCTTGATATTATTTTCTTCGCCCAGCATGACTTCTGTTATCCACTGTTTTAATCCCGTCCAGTAGCTTGATCCCACCAGAACAACCGGAACTGCGCTAATCTTTTTGGTTTGTACCAGCGTGAGTACTTCAAACAGTTCGTCCATCGTACCAAAACCTCCGGGTAGTACTACGAAAGCCTGAGCATATTTCACAAACATCACTTTGCGCACAAAGAAATAGCGAAAGTCAATATTCTTGTCGGCATCAATAAAGCTGTTATGGTTTTGCTCAAATGGCAAATCAATATTTAACCCAACGGATACTCCGCCGTACAGCGATGCACCTTTATTACCAGCCTCCATAATGCCTGGGCCTCCGCCTGTGATAATGCCAAATCCTTCCTCGGTGAGGCGTCGGGCGACATCCACCGCCAGCTTGTAATAAGGATGGTCCGGACGGGTCCGGGCTGAACCAAAAATCGATACACAGGGGCCTACTTTATTCATTGTTTCAAACCCATCAACGAATTCGGAGATCACCTTGAACATGGTCCATGAGTTCTCTGCTTTGATCACTTCATTCCACTGTTTCCGGGGATGCTTCGATTCCGACTTAATTTCTTCCTGATTTATCATAACCGTGTGTTTTAAGGATGCAAAGAGCCCGCCGCGGTTATCGGCGAGCTCTTTGCGCTAAAAGTTCCTAAATATAACGCTACCCTGGCATTTCAGTTGTAATTGTAGTGGCAAATCCTGAAAAACACACCAGGTTACTATTTGCCCGTTACGCTTTGACTGGTAAATACATCGTCAACAAACCGGTGTGCTGCCTCGGCTGAATCAAACCGGCTTAACCAGGATCGCAGATCGCGGGTACTATTACCGGCAACAGGTATAACATAGCGCTCCACAGCATCCAACTCAATGCTATTACCATCACTCAGGATAATCAGCCGCTCGATTACGTTGCGTAATTCCCGAATATTACCGGTCCAATCAAGTTGCTGCAAAGCGGACAGAGCGGCTGCGGTTATTGTTTTAGGTTTCGTTCCATACTCCTGGCATACTTGATCCAGGAAATGGGTGACGAGCAGCGGGATATCCTCATTGCGGTCCGCCAAACTAGGCATGGCGATAATGATTACCGCGAGTCGGTGGTATAAATCTTCGCGGAAGCGACCCGCAGCAATTTCCTGCAACAGATCCTTATTCGTAGCGGCAACGACGCGTACATCAACTTTAATTTCTTTATCCCCCCCGACCCGGCTGATGCGCTGCTCCTGCAAAGCCCGCAGCACCTTAGCCTGGGCGGCCAGGCTCATATCCCCGATTTCATCGAGAAACAAAGTACCCCCATTGGCTTGCTCAAATTTTCCAATACGCTGCTTATGGGCAGATGTAAAAGCCCCCTTTTCATGGCCAAAAAGCTCACTTTCGATTAACTCACCGGGAATAGCTGCACAATTCACTTCGACCAGTGGACCATCCTGACGTTGACTTTTTTCGTGAATCCACCGCGCTACCATTTCTTTGCCGGTACCATTGGGGCCCGTAACCAGTACCCGGGCTTCAGTAGGAGCTACTCTGTCAATAGTCTCCTGGATTTGACGCATGAGCGCTGACTCCCCAATCATTTCCTGCAGGCCGGCTTTCACTACCCGCCGACGCAAGACTTTTGTTTCGGTAACCAGGGATGATTTATCCAGGGCATTGCGCAAGGTAATCAGCAACCGGTTGAGATCCAATGGCTTACTAATGAAATCAAAAGCCCCCCGTTTGACGGCCTCCACGGCAGTATCAATAGTTGCATGTCCGGAAATCATAATTACCGGCACATCGGCAGCAAGCTCCTGCATCCGTTCCAGGGCCTCCAAGCCATCCATCTTGGGCATTTTGATATCGAGCAGAATAACATCCGGCTTGTGTTTTTTCAAACCAGCCAGGGCCTCTACCCCATCAGCAGCTTCCGCAACTTCATATTGCTCGAACTCCAGTATCTCCCGCAGCGTACGGCGGATACTAATCTCATCATCAACGATAAACACCTTCGCCATAAGCGTAATTTGCCAATAGCATTAAAAATAGATATAATACGACAAAGTTTTTTACGGGAATTCCTGAAAAAGGTTACACCGCGAATGGGTTTATTTTTCAGCAAGCTCACAAATGGCCAGCCAGGCCATTAGCCCGGCGCCAATTTCCAACGCTTCCTCATCAATATCAAACGTACTGGTGTGCACATTAGCCGTAATGCCCCTAGCAATATTCCCAGTCCCCAGCCGATAAAAACACGCCGGCAGCACCTGAGAATAATAAGAAAAATCCTCTGCAGTAAGTCGAATAGGCAGGTCAACAACTGCATCTTTCCCCAGAAAATCCTCCGCATACCTGCGGGCCCGGGCCGTGAGGGCCTCATCATTGCTTAAATAGGGATAGCCCACTTCAATGCGAAAATCACAATGTCCGCCCATTCCCTGAACCAGGTGTTCGGCAATGCGTTGCATCCGCTGATGTGCTTCACTGCGCCAGTTTTCATCCAGCGTACGAAAGGTCCCCATGAGTTTTACCTCCTGCGGAATAATATTGGTAGATCCCCCCGTGGAGGTAATTTTTCCAAAGGTAAGTACCGAGGGAATTGTGGGGTCCGCGTTGCGGCTGACGACCTGTTGGAGGGCAACCACGAGGTGAGCGGCAATCAGAATAGGGTCGACAGTCAGGTGAGGGGTTGCCCCGTGCCCTCCCTTGCCGGTGACGGTAACGTATAATTCATCACAGGATGCCATATAACGACCTCCACGGAAACCAACCTTGCCCGCCTCCAGTACCGGATAGACGTGCTGGCCAAAAATTCCTGCCGGGCGAGGGTTTTCCAAAGCTCCTTCCCGAATCATTACTGAAGCACCTCCGGGGAGCATTTCCTCGGCGGGTTGAAAAAGGAGCTTGATGGTTCCGGAAAATTGGGTGCGCAACTGCCATAAAACCCGGGCTGCGCCCAACAAAGATGCCGTATGTACATCGTGGCCACAGGCATGCATCAAACCTTGCCGTTGTGACCGGTAAGGTACCTCATTGGTCTCCTGGATAGGCAGGGCATCGATATCAGCGCGTAAAGCGATCACCTGATCCGATTCCGCCTGCTCACCAACAATTAGGGCCAGAACCCCATTCTCCGCAATACCATGCTCGTGCGGAATACCCCATGCCGCTAGTTGAGCCGCTATGAAACGCCCGGTTTCCTCCTCTTGAAACGACAACTCAGGGTGCATATGCAAATGCCGCCGAATGGCAATCACCTCCGCTTTGCATTCCCGGATCTGCGCTTTTATTTGCTCCTTAAGTGTGCTATTCATTTACTTGGGTGTAAAAGATGCCTACTACATGGCTATGCCTGAAAAATGAGTGGCAAAAGTAATTTAACCACTACCGTAACGAGAATAATCGTAATGATATTGAGCAGAAATCCAGCTTTGACCATATCCATGATCCGCAAGTGCCCACTGGCAAAAACAATAGCGTTAGGTGGCGTGGACATCGGCAACATGAATGCACAGCTTGCCGCCAACGTAACCGGAACGCACATCAGTACGGGGTCCAGGTCCATTCCCAGCGCTATAGCACCCACCACCGGTAAAAAGATAGTCACCAAAGCTACGTTCGACATAACCTCGGTCAGAAAAAGCGATACCGTCGCCAAGCCCAGGATAATGATCCAACCGGCCGTTGACAAATCTTTAAACTGATCACCAATTAGCGAAACGATTCCTGTTTGGGCCAGCGCATCTGCCAGGCTCAAGCCACCTCCAAATAAAAGCAAAATGCCCCAGGGGAGTTTTTCCGTATCTCGCCACGCCAATACGAATTGATTCTTGGCAAAATCCACCGGAATGACGAACAAACTGATGGCTGCCATTAAGGCGATTCCGGTATCAGACAAGTGCAATTGCGGAACCAGGTGATCCAGGGGTACCCGAAAAATCCAGGCCAGCGCCGTAGCAACAAACACCACCAGCGTGCGCTTTTCGCCCTTGCCCATCGGCCCCAATTCCTTTACTTCGGCGGCTATCAATTCTTGGGCACCCGCAAACATACCTAGTCGATTGGGGAAAAGTATATGAACCAGCAAAAGGTAAGTTGCCGCCAATAAAACGATCATAAAAGGTGTTCCAACCATCATCCAGCTGGCAAAGCTGATTTCCCGGCCAAACGTTTCCCGCATATACCCGGCAAACACAACATTCGGGGGCGTGCCAATAATTGTGGCTGTACCCCCAATATTCGCCCCGTAGGCAATCCCCAGCATCATCACTACAGAAAAATTGCGCAAGCCGGGACTATTGGCCACTTCTCCCCGGTTGAGAAGGTTAATAATAGACAACCCTATGGGGAGCATCATGATTGCGGTGGCCGTATTGCTAATCCACATACTGAGGAAAGCCGTCGCCAACATAAACCCCAGCAAAATGCCATTGGCGTTGGTACCCGTCAGCTGTACGATATTGAGGGCTATCCGTCGGTGCAATTCCCAACGTTCCATTGCCAGTGCAATCATAAACCCGCCCAGGAACAGATAGACTACTGAGTTGGCGTAAGGGGCAGCCGCCGCATCCATCTTCATGACGCCCAGCATCGGCAGTAATACAATAGGTAAAAGCGAAGTGACCGCCAGCGGAACCGCCTCGGTAATCCACCAGATGAGCATGAAGGCGGCAATAGCCAACACCCGCCAGGCCTCAGGCTTCATAATTGCCGGCGTCGGCAAATTCAAAAGCAATAAAAATATAGCAGGGCCTAGTAGGAGGCTGATTCGTTTGGCGAACATAGGCTGGTATTTTGCTTGTATAATTGCGGCGAAAGCTACTAAATAAACCCAAAACTTAAGATCTCCCGGCAGGTAAATCATTCCGGGAAGCAGTCAGATAATCCAGTGCTGATGGATGCTGGTGGAAAGTCCGAATTACCGATTATAGGAAGCCCTAAGGCTAATTATGGCTGAGGCGAAGCGACCAGAGAAATCCAGATCACTTCGCCTCAACAATAATGAAATGCATCGTTCAGTCTGCGTGCTACTATTGGGGAGTTAAACTTATCGCTACACCACCTCCGGCAGCCAATTGAACAGGCATTGTTGTGCTACGGTCCACCACCTGTTCACTGATGACAAGATCCAACGGATTATTATCCCAATGCGCATTGGGCCCATCGGCATAAATCCGGGCCAGGTACTTGCGCCCAGCCGGCAGAAAATCAAAAGCCAAATCTATTTTCCGCGGATTTTCATTGGTGATACTCCCTATGAACCAGCGATCACCACCTTTTTCCTGACGGGCAATGGTCACAAAATCTCCGATTTCGCCATCTAGCACTTTGGACTGCTGCCAATCCACTGCAACATCGCGAATAAATTGCATACCCGGCTGGTTGGCGTAGTTTTCCGGCAAGTCGGCAGCCATTTGTACGGGGCTGTAAATCACGACATATAAGGCCAATTGTTGCGCCAGGGTGGTATTTACCTGATTATCGGGTTTGTACTGATCAAATTTGATATCGAAAATGCCGGGCGTATAGTCAATAGGGCCAGCCAACATCCGGGTAAAAGCAATTGTTGGCAGGTGGTTCGGGGGATTTCCACCATCATTTGCCCAGGCATTAAATTCCTGGCCACGCAGACCCTCCCGCGACAAGAAATTGGGCCAGGTCCGGCGAATTCCGGTATCTTTTATTGGTTCGTGCGCATCAACAGCCACCTGATATCGAGCTGCTGTTTCCAACACTTTTTGATAGTGATTCACCATCCATTGGCCATGGTGATATTCATTTTTGGGAATAATAGGGCCAACATAGCCGGTTTTCACTGCATGAATGCCCAGGCTTTGGCACAAGGCAAAAGCCGTATCCAATTGTTTTTCATACGTGCGGGGAGCTGAAGAGGTTTCATGATGCATAATGATTGCTACACCCTTCTCTTTGCCATAGCGAACTACCTCGGCGAGATCATAATCCGGATAAGGCGTAACAAAATCAAAAACTCCTTCCCGGTCCTCAAAACCAATCCAGTGTTCCCAACCGGTATTCCACCCTTCCACCAGTAGTCCTTTAATATTATTAGCAGCGCAAAAATCGATATAATTTTTGGCGTGTTCGGTAGTCGCTCCGTGCCGGCCACTGGACATTTCCCAGGTGTATTGACCCAGGTGCATCGACCACCAGATCCCGGCGTATTTCATGGGTTTTATCCATTCGGTATTCTCTAGTTTATTCGGTTCATTCAAGTTGACAATCAGATGTGATTCGATCAAATCCCCAGCCCTTTCGGCTACCTGGATAGTACGCCAGGGCGTATGAAAAGGAGTACGAATTTTCACCTTGCTGGAATCCGGAGAACCTACCAGTTCACTGACCCAGCGCAGGTGGTCCTTATCCACTTTAAGAGTCATATCCGAATAGTTGTACAAAGCAGCCTCGTGAAAACTCAGATATAAACCAGCGTCCGTTTTCATCGTCACTGGCGTATTCACGGCGTTTTCAGGAATATAGGTCTGAGCCAGATTGGGGTGATTGCGCTTACTGATCGCATCAATTTCCGAAAACCGAGTTGCATTGTAGAGGTGTTCATAAATATCCCAATCACCGGGTTGCCACCAGGTTTGGTGATCTCCGGTCAGGGAAAACTCGGTGTTTTCATCCAGAATAATAACACTATCCAAATTGGGTTGTGCTGGAAATTCATAGCGAAAGCCAAGCCCGTCATCGTATACGCGAAATGCAACAGAAAATTGACGCTCCAAGCCCATAGTTTCCTTAAAATCCACCTTTAGTTCTTCATAGTTATTAGCAACCTGTGCATCTTCACCCCAAACGGGTTCCCAGGTTTCCCGGATGCTGGACTGGATAGCTTGTTCAACTTTTAATCCGCCAGCCAGTTTAGCCTGATCTTGAAAAACAAAACCTAAGCGGGAGGTATCGATGACCACTTCGTTGCGAAAAAGGACCCGGTAAGCAGCTTGTTGAGTGCCAGGGGTCAGAAAAACCTCTACCGCTAGCTGACCATTCGGAGATTTGACCATCTCTGGCGGAGCGGCTGAACGCTGACAAGCAAAGCCCAAACCAAATATTAAAATTACAAAGGCAAGATTTCTAGTCATGATTATTTGGTTTAATACATATTTATTCCCCGGAAAAGTCTGGCATCATGGCAGTGCTGGCTCTTCGGGGCTAAAAGCTGACAGAGTCACGAAATGAATATTGACTTTACCCGGTTTACTTTCTGCTAATGCTTCCCGCACCTATTCAAGAAAAATTCCTATTCACTACAACCCACGTCACCCGGGTAACGGATTGCATAAACCCACCATGAAGGTAAGAACAACTGCCAAGCTTCAATTACTTTTCTTATGTGGAATTCGCGAAAAGATGCAAGGGAATTGGTATTGCCATTGCCATCCGCCACCGGGGTCAAATTCATAAGAAGGTCAAGTGCTTATTCCATGGGGCGTTTACCATTCTATAAGGTCTGAGCTGGGTTACTGTTTGTGCTTTTACGCAACATACACTGATTCTGTAAACGTGAGTAATTAGCACAAAAAAACCAAGAATAAAGGTGAAGATTTTACATGATAAATATTCACAGAATTTAATTAGGAATTAGGGAATTATAATTCCAAGTCTTATTTTACTTCAGGAGTTGAGAGCTCGCTCTTATACCCATTGCAAATCAGTACTGACGCGGTGGTCAGCATCTTGGGTTTGAAAAAAACATAGGGTAAGAGTGTTAGTTGTTTAAGGTAAGGCTCCAAAAGCCGACACAGCTCTGAGCAAGCATGACAAACAAGGAGTTCGCAAATCACTTCGGAAGGGGTATTCTCCGCAGCTAAATTACCCGAATTAGGTAATTGCCTGACAAATTTAGCTCCTGACCTTAACTACCTTTACCCTGGTGGTGTTTGTTAAATAGCACCTTTATTAACCCGATTGTTTATGAAATCAACCTTGACTGGTCTGCTCTTCGGAGTTCTGGCATTTGTCGTTCAGCCAGGATGGGGTCAAATGGTTTATGATCTTGAACTGCGAGAGAACCTCAACAAAATTGATATCCCCTTCGAGTATCAGAATAATTTCATTGTCGTCAAGGTTCTATTCAATAATATTTTTCCACTCAAATTTATTTTTGATACCGGCGCAGAACATTCCATCCTTACCAAAAGGGAAATTACCGACCTGCTGCAGGTAGATTACCAAAAACGATTCACACTCTTCGGTGCCGATTTAAGCACGGAGCTTTACGCCTATCTGGCCAGAGGGATTTCCCTGCAGTTGGGGGACCTTAAAGCGACTAACCGCTCAATTCTGGTGCTGGACGAAGATTATCTGCGCTTTGAGGAATTTGCCGGAGTAAACATCCAGGGAGTCCTGGGGGCTGATTTCTTTCGTCGCTTCGTGGTACGGATCGATTACCAGCACCAAATGATCAGCTTATATGATCCCCGAACATTTGACCCTCCGCGCGGTAAATACTTCCGCTATCCTATGGAGGTGCATCGGGGCAAACCCTACATCTGGGTCGATACCCATTTAACGCGCGATACCGTGGTGCGGACTAAATTACTAATGGATACCGGAGCAAGTTTGGCGCTACTCCTCTATACCGCGACAGACCCAGACCTGCGGTTGCCGGATCGGTATATCACCAGCAATATTGCGATGGGCTTAGGTGGTTTTCTACAGGGTTACATTGGACGGGTGCGCAATGTGCAGATTCAGCAATCTATTTTTCCAGAGGTCATTACGAATTTTCAGGAAGTCCCGCTTTCTGCAGACACCAACTTCACAAATAACCGGAACGGCATCATAGGTAATCAATTATTGCGAAACTTTACCATCATTATTGACTATATCCGGGGAGATCTGTACCTGCTACCCGTGGTGAAAAAAATTAAACCTGCAGTATACGACCGCAGTGGGTTGGTGCTTAGCGCATATGGCGCATCCCTTTCTCGTTATACAGTGGTAGATGTTGTTGCCGGTAGTCCGGCTGCCGGAGCAGGCATTCGCAAAGGAGACGAGCTCAAATCCATTAATGGCTTACCCGCTGGCTTGTTCTCCCTGGAAGACATCACCAAGAAACTACGGAAAAAGGTCGGAAAACGGGTCCGACTCGTCATTGAGCGCGATAATGTGAAGCTCAAGAAAGAATTTGAGCTTCGAAACATCCTCTAGCCCATGCGTATCTACTGCTTTTTGGAAAAATTATCCGCAAAGGCTTTTTTTCCAAGGGGAAAGCGCTATATTTGCAGCCAATTTTCAACTAACTAAAAAGGTATTTCGTCATGTTTGCAATTGTAACCATTGCTGGTCAGCAGTTCAAAGTCGAGGAAGGGCAGCAGCTTTTCGTCCACCAGCTGAGTGCTAACGCAGGCGATTCCGTAACGTTCGATGAAGTAAATCTAATCGATCGCGACGGCAATGTATCTGTAGGCAAACCGACGCTGAGCGCTGCTCAGGTAAAAGCGACGGTAATTGAGCACCAGAAAGGCAATAAAGTTATTGTCTTCAAAAAGAAAAGACGTAAAGGCTACCGCGTAAAGAACGGTCACCGGCAGTCTTTCACTAAAATTCAAATTGAAAGCATCGCAGGGTAACTGCAAGTCCGTAACGCTTTCCTGTTCACCAAAAAAACAAATTAGTCATGGCACATAAGAAAGGTGTCGGTAGTACCGATAACGGCCGGGATAGTAAAAGTAAGCGACTCGGTGTAAAACTCTTCGGTGGCCAGTACGCTAAGGCGGGTAACATCCTTGTTCGCCAGCGGGGTACTAAATTCCACCCGGGAGAAAACGTTTATCTTAGCAAAGATTTCACGCTGCACGCTTCAGTCGAAGGCATCGTGAGCTTCCGTCGGCGGAAAGATGACCGCACGTACGTAAATATTACGCCATTAGATGCTGTTCAACCAGCAACTCCAACTGCGGCACCAGCGAAAGCTAAAGCGCCTAAGGCTGCCCCGGTAGCTGCAGCACCTGAGGTTCCTCAAGCGGAAGCACCTGCTAAAAAAGCGCCTAAAGCGGAAAGCAAAACTGAAGAAGCACCGGCAAAACCGGCTAAGCGTGCCTCTATCACCCTGCCTTCCGGAAAAAAAGTAAAGCAGGATGATCTTAAGCTTGTTGAGGGTGTAGGCCCTAAAATTGAAGAACTGCTTCATGCTGCTGGCATCATGACTTGGGCTGACCTGGCCAAAGCCGATGTTGCCGAACTTAACCGCATTCTGGACGAAGCAGGTCCTAATTACCGCATCCATGACCCTGCCACCTGGCCTAAGCAGGCAGAATTGGCACACGAAGGGAATTGGGATGAACTGCAAGCTTATCAAGATCAATTGAAAGGCGGTCGGGAATAATTCCTGACCCGCTATA
The DNA here is from genome assembly GCA_020636445.1 of Lewinellaceae bacterium. GTDB lineage: Bacteria > Bacteroidota > Bacteroidia > Chitinophagales > Saprospiraceae > JACJXV01. Next base: position 42,278 of record JACJXV010000019.1, read on the forward strand.
CGATAATGGCCTGACCCGACGGGGTCCGGGTGTTAGTTATCAAGAGTCAACCGGTTTTCCGGTTGGCTCTTGTGCTTTTACCTCGATAATGAATCTGGTACAAGCAACAGGAACACCAATAGCAGACATGCCCCTTGGCTGGCTAAATTCTGGTCAGGGCATTTTCCGGCAGCCAGCCTTCCTCTCCATTACCCAACGAGACCTGTAGCCAATCGCCAATCTTATCTTCAATAAAGACAGTGGTTCCCGCATGAAGCATCCGTTGTTCCGGGCTTCGACTATCAGCTCCAACCCGTAAGGGAACTTCTGCTTCCATTACGATGGCAATATCCTGCGTTAATTGTTGCTCAGCACTGCGGGCCGCAGCCCAACCGAAAAGTACAGTAACCACCAAGAAGAAAATACCGGAAAAGAACCCCCAGCGTCGCTGGCGCACCTGGGCCGCTAATTGCCATAGCGCTAACCCTGTCATCGCCAGCCAAAGGGCAACCAGGGTGACTATCCCCCACCATTGACTTGACCACAGCATCCCCGGGTAGCGGGTGTAAAATAACCACCCATTCACCGTTGGATCAGCAATCTGATCGGGTAATTGTTTGCGGACCACCGCCAGCTGTTGGAGAATATCCTGATCGCGGGGGGCCAAACGGCGGCCTCGTTCCAAAAAAAGCATACTGTTCGCCAGGTCTTCTTGCCGGAAATAACAGGTGCCTAAATTATAATAAAGTGCTGCCGATTCCCAGCCAGCAATCCGCAAGGAATCATAAGCACGAATAGCCCCAGCATAATCCTGGACAGCATAGGCCTGTGCCGCTGCTTCCCATAGGGCGGCTGTAGAGGATTGCACGGCAAAGGACTTACTCCCGATCGTAAAAAGCAGCAGGAGTAAACATAGCAGGCGGTTACCATACCCACTGCGAAAATTCCGTATCATACTTTCTATTTATTCACGGGTGGCGAATCCCCCGTTTTCATTTGATCTACCAAAACTAATGGCTCCCTTCCCAAGGGTCGTCCGGAAGTAATCCAGCGAAAACCTTTCAGCTGCATAGCCTCATGGTCGGTTCCCCGCATCGGACTAAGCCTGGATTCCGGTTGTTGTAAAAACCGGATTCTTTCCACTTCATTACTACCAAAATAAATGAGCATTTCACTACAGGACGTTTTATTCACCCCTACGTAAGCCCCACTATCGTCCTTAGCATAATAAATAGCCTCGGCATTACCTTGTACATCCATACGCCGTAAATCCCCTTCGATAAACTGTGCCTCTATCGTGCGGCCTTTAATTTGGTTAAAATAAGTGCTGTCGGAGATGTTGACAATAAAAGCGTTAGAACGTAAAAAAATCCGGTCAATCTGATCATCGCGAAGCCGAATGAATATGGTATCAGCCACAAACTGGCTGGTATCCGACCAGACAATAGGGTTTTTGAATAGCGCAAAAATGGAGTCTCTGGTTTGGTAAGCAAGTGAGTCGCACACCGCTTGCAGGTTATTTTTAAAGATTCGCACCTGATGGTTAGCCACCAGTACCCGGCTCGTATCCACGCCGGATGTATCCGGCCGAAAAGCAATCAGGGTATCTGCGGTGAGAAAAAGCGTATCCCCCTCTACCAGGGTTGTTAATTCCGGCCGCCCCCTGCTACCCCCTAAAGCTAACAGATAGTCATCCGCTTTGCGGTAGTTTAAGGTATCACAATTAATAGCCAGATTAGCCGCAGTATCCTGCCACATTACCTGACCAAAAGCCAACCCAAAGCCCGTCTCGTCATCAAAGTCGACCTGGTCGGCTTCCAACAACTGCGGTGGATCACTGATTTTCGACCGCCCCCGGGTCGCATAGGTCTTTTTCTTCGAATCATAGGTAATTTCCTCCGCCTGGATATCCTGTTCACCCTCCTGGTACCGGGCATTGCCAACGAGGAAGGTGCGATCCAAGCGTTCATTATACTGAATATAGTCGGCCACCGCAAGACGGGTAGAATCTTCAACCCGAGCACTCCCTTGCAGGATATATAACCCCTGGCGTTCGTCATAACGAATTGTATCTGCTACTGCCTTCCTGTCGCGTTGTAAATATTGGGGATCTTTGGTGAAAGCCGCAAGTCCATTAGCCGTATCATAAAAGCCAGCTTCCGTGAAAATCCGGCCACTATCTGTGGCAATAAGCGTAGGCCCCAGGAAGGTGACCACCTGCGTTTCGACGTTAAACTTGAGGGTATCGGCCCTCAACCGGAAGCCAGGATCAATAACCACCACACTGTCCCGAAAAAAAGCTTCCTGTGTAGCCACATAATAATACCCGCGTTGACTACTCAGTTGCGTGGAATCATTGACGAGGGTAGCGCCGGTAAAATAGGTGGCAATCCGGGTATTCAAATCATAGTCGAGTTCCTGGGTATACAGTTGCTTGGTGCCATTAACCAGGACTACCTCCCCCCGAAGTTTTGCGAATTTGGTAATACCGTTGTATTCAGCTTCCTGCGAAAAAACCTGAAGTGAATCTCCTTGCTGAATAACCACATTTCCGTAAGCAAAAACCAGGGTCTCGTTTTGGATAATAGCTGAATCACAATACATAAATACACTGTCCTGGCGCAGTTCCACATCCTGAACCAATTTCAAATAGGTATTTTCTTTATCCCGGAGTAATTGTGACTGACGGGAAAAGATTACCCGCACACGAGTGCCATCGGTAGGTTGCTGAGGTGTCGCTTTGGGAACACCTCCCGGTTGTGCCTGCAGGTTAGTGCCTGCCAACAATAGGAATAACAGTGCCCCCAGGTAACCTAACCAGGGCATCCGATGCTCCTCCACAGCATAGTACATCCTCCTACGGGAATAGTTACTCCAATTCAATGCTATTCTTCTTTTCATAAAGTTTAACCAGGCTTACCTGGCAAGAACGACTATCCCCAGGACAATGTAGCCACATGATCCAGGGGATTAACGTTCCCATAACAAGTTAGCCGCTTCTTCACCTACCAAGGCACCAATAGCGACGCCCATTCCTCCCAGTCTAACGCCAACGACCACGTTAGGTTGTACTTCCTGAATAATTGGTGCTTTAACGGAACCAACACCCATAATGCCACTCCACCAGCTATCGATCGCAATCTCCTGTCCGGGTAGGATAACTTCACGTAACAAGGTCAGCAGATATTCCCGAATCAGGGAAGTAGTTCCGAAAACATCCGTTTGTTCGCGATCCGGAGCCAGGTTACGACCACCACCCAGTAATACCCGTCCATCAATGTTGCGAAAATAACAGTATCCCTGATCATAGTGAAAAGTACCTTCAAAAGGGAGTTTAGCCAGTGGCTGCGTAATAAGCACCTGGTTGCGGGCAGGCTGAACCGTCAATGCCGGAAGCAAACGCCGGGCAAAGCCGTTAACAGCTACCAGTACCTTGGGGAAGTGCAGCTCCCACCCTTCTGCTGTTGTGACTGTCACACCATAACGGTCCGACTCCAGGGATTCAATACTCAGGCCCGTGATAATATCAATACCGACATTACGTGCCACGCCTAATAACGTGCGCATCATCCGGCCGGTATCCAACTGCCCTTCTGCCTGATTGAGGAGTAAATGTTTTACATTTTTGAAACCGAAGGTAGACAATTCATCATCCGCTATTCGAAAGGTATTGACAAGCCCGGTAATTGCTTTTAGTTGGCGATTAAAGGCTGGCATCGCGTCCAGGCAAGCGATATAATCTTCCTCATCAGCAGGTTGGAATAATTCATACCCACCCTTTTGTTGAAAGCGAATCGCTGTATCGCCTAATCGGCTGCGGAGGCGCTGCAGGCCGCGATACCGACGGTCTACGAGTTCCCAAACACCCTCTTCACCCATAACCTGCCGATCAGCCAGTAATTCGGTCATACTCCCGAAGCAGGCGAAACCAGCATTCCGGGTACTGGCACCTGCGGGCAGTGCCCCCCGGTCGACGACCAAGATCCGGGCCGCGGGATCTCGCTCACGCAAGGTTAGCGCAGCGTGGAGTCCTACGATACCACTGCCAATAATAAGCGCCTGATAATCAGAAAAAAAGGATTGGCGCTCCCAATAACTCAGTTCGTTGATAATGCGTTGACGTGCCACTTAACTAGTTATTCCGGTTCCTCATGTAAATCCCCGTTAAAGTTCGGTCTCCAAAGCTCTCCAAAGGTTGGGTTCTTCGCTTATTGAGGCGGCGTAAAAATAGCGAAATTTATGCGATCCGCTGCAGAATTCCCCCTTGACGGCACCGGCAACGAGGGTATTGCTTACCTTTGCAAAAAAAAGAACTATGATCCAACGTATTCAATCGCTCTTGCTGCTTTTAGCAGGTGTAGGATTACTGGGATTATTCGGTTTGCCCTTTGCGGCTACTCCCCAACCGGTTCCCGCTACCTTTTTTGCGAACAGCACCTATGAGGTTCAGGACAATCCCCTGCTTATGGTTTTATTTGGCCTCAGTGGCTTGCTGGCCATTGCTGGAATATTCCTTTTCAAGAATCGCCCTTTACAAATGCGGCTGACCATTCTGGCTGTTATTGGTGCCGTTCTTGGGGGAATAGTTGCTGTCGTCTTTTTCCTTCAGCAAAGCCAGGCACTGGGAAGTGCAGCTATTCAGGACCAGGCCGGCTTGTTTCTGCCTCCGGCAGCGCTGGTGTTTTTGCTGTTGGCCTACCGTTTCATTGGAAAAGACGAAGCCCTGGTGAAATCTATGGATCGCCTGCGGTAACCGTAAAGGAATAACATCCGGAAAGTCTTTACGAAAAAAGGGCCTCTCGGTATGAGAGGCCCTTTTTAGGTTTATCATCGCACGTTTGTATTAACGTACCGACTCATTATTCAGCATCCGGCCGTTTTTTAGCCGAATAGTTCACTTTGAGTTGGCTAGCCTTACGAAGCTCCGTTTTAACATCCTGAACGATACCCATCGTTACTTTACCATCCACCCGCAGGGAAGAAGTAATTTTAGCACGCTGGACTTCAGGTACTTTGACCTTGAAACGTTCCAGGAATAGCGGAATTTCTGAAATGGCAGCGAATTTGTCCCCCAACTGTAACCGTGGCTTGGTTCCATATATGTTCCGGTACTTTTCAGTAGGCCGGCCAATATACAGATAGTTAACCAACGACTTTTCCTCCAACTTGGCGAGCTGCGTAGCAAAAGGAGTGCTCACCTGAACCAGTAGTTCAGAATCGCGCAACTTTGTTACGACCATGAAGAAGAAAAGCAACATGAAGACAATATCGGGGAGCGAAGCTGTATTAATAGCTGGCGACGACTTACCCCTTTTTTTAGAGAACTTTGACATAAGACTTCGTTTTGTGCCCCCACCGCAAACCTGGCAGGAACGGTGAAGAAAAACCGGCAGTTTTCAACAACAATCAGGGAAGAGGATTAATTCTCTTCACCAAAGTTGGTCGGTTCCGCCTCGGAGAGAACCATTGGTATCTCATCCTTGATGGTTTTCCGCCAAGCAGTCGGCAGATCTTCACTGTACGGCACACCATACTTGCGCTGGCTTAGTTCCGTCCAAAGCTCGTCGTAGGCGGCTTTGAGTTCGTTGTAAACAGACAGATAAGTCTCGTAGTTCGTACCGCGATCGTTCTTCAGCGAGATAATGGCCTTGGTTGGTTTTTCGGCTAAATCCTCCCGATTGGCAGGGTTAGCGATAAACTCCTTGGCACGTTCCCGCAGTACGTCGATGCTCATGGGTTCACCCCGTACGAGCAATTCGTTCCGGGCGTTAACAAGCACCGCGAAAACGTTCCGCGATTTGAGCTGCGTGATATCTGGCGTTTCTTCTGACCACGGTGGAAGCTTCACGGTAATACCTTTGTCTTCCACAATAGTCGTCGTCACGAGAAAGAAGATGAGCAGCAGAAACGCAATATCGGCCATCGAGCCGGCATTAATTTCTGTAGACATCCGATCTCTACTGGATCGTTTAGCCATATCACAAATTATTTAAAGAAGTTACGAACTTCCGATACAATAAAAGCGCCAAAGGCAATGGCTACCAAAATCAGAGCAGTAGTAATAGATCCACCGATGAACTTCATCGCACCTTCGGAGATTCCACCAACTTTTTCAACGGCTGCTTTAATGGGCCCCTCGGGTGTACCGCTGGAAGCCATGTAAGCAATAACAAAGACACCGACCATAGCGAGCAATCCTATGATGCCCTTCATCGATCCCTTTACGTCACCGACTACCTGGAGAACACCGAATACCACCATGGCTACCATCGTAGCAACCGTGAGGAATAAGGCAGCTGAAATTCCAAAGTTAAAAATTGGTGTAGTTACCTGCTCTTCCTTGGATAAGGCAGAGAAATCACTCAAACCTCCCATCACGATCAGCAGGAAGATAACTGTTATTAGGACACCCAGCCCGAAAGCCAGTGACTGCCCATTTTTTGAGAGAAACTGATACATAGTGAGGCGTGTTCTAAGGTTACTTCTTGAATGCGTTATTATCGGCCATGATATCAACCAGGGCAATCGAAGCATCTTCCATCTTATTGACGATGCCATCAATTTTGCTGACGATATAGTTGTAGAAAATCTGTAGGATAATAGCTACAACCAGACCAAATACCGTAGTCAAAAGAGCCACCTTAATACCACCGGCTACAACCGAAGGCGACAAGTCACCTACAGCCTCAATCCGGTCAAAGGCTTGTACCATCCCGATTACCGTACCCATGAACCCAAGCATCGGTGCCAGGGCGATGAACAACGAAATCCAAACCAGGCCGCGTTCCAGCAGACCCATTTGTACACCACCGTAAGAAACGATAGCTTTTTCAACAGCATCCGGACCTTTGCTGGCGTTCTTCAAGCCTTCGAAAAGAATGCTGGCAGTCGGACCAGGAGTCGACTTGCAAACTTCCATAGCACCGTCCAGATCACCGCCTTTCAGCTTGTCATCAATGCGGGCCAAAAGCTTATCGGTGTTAACCGACGCAATGTTCAGGGTGATGATCCGTTCAATACAGAAGGCCAAACCCAAAATCAGGGCAACTAATACGATACTCATGAAGCGCCAGTCACCATCGATGAAGTACTTCTTCAGAATCTGATACCCAGAAAGGTCACTACCTGCGTCTTCAGCAGGAGCAGCAACCGGAGCCATTTCCTCGGCGGGAGCCTCTTCAGCAGAAGCATCATCTGTAGCAGCAGCACTTGTATCCACTTGTTCAGTGGCGTCCGTCGTCTCCTGAGCGTATACTGCATTGGTGGCGAATACAGCCAAACCAAGAATCAGCAGCAGGGCAAACAATTTTTGCATAGTCAATAAGGTTTTAACGATTGTTTTCCAAATGTGAGAAAATACGTGGTTAACGTCCAGCGGAGAGAGAGGGATTCGAACCCTCGATACCCTTTTGGGGTATACACGCTTTCCAGGCGAGCCTCTTCAACCACTCGAGCACCTCTCCAATCCTGTTTTAAAATAGCCCGTGTTGATCGGACCTGAGCAAAAATAATTATTCACCCATTTAAATCAACAATTGGCGGGGATAAAATTTGTAAAAAGATATTACATATCAAAATTTTTTCCGCATACAGGTCGTTAGGTACTATTTAATTTTTGCTAACTCCTTGCTGGTTAGCATGTTTTTCTGCTAAATCGTAACCAGGGAATACATTTCGCGCATTAGCTGTTGTTACGGCTGCAACCTCTTCCAGCGTACACTTTTTGATTTCTGCCAGTTTTTCGGCAACCAGGCGTACGTAAGCGCTTTCATTGCGTTTCCCCCGGTGAGGAACGGGTGCCAGATAAGGAGCATCCGTCTCCAGGACAAGATAATCCAAGGAGATTTCGGAAACAACCTGGTCCAGCCCTCCATTTTTGAAGGTAAGTACCCCGCCTATTCCCAAATAAAAACCAAGGTCTATAATTTCTTGCGCTTGTGTAAGGGTACCAGTGAAGCAGTGAAAGATACCGCTCAATGTTCCCTTGGGTTCCTTTCGCAACAGAGCTATCAATTCAGCCGTTGATTCCCGGGAATGAATTACAATGGGCAAATTAAACTCTCTGGCCCAGGCGCATTGCCGCAAAAAGGCATCTTCCTGTTCTCGCACAAAGGTCTTGTCCCAGTATAAATCAAGACCTATTTCGCCTACGGCCGCAAAGGGTCGACGCTCTAACCACGACCGCACCTCGGCCAGGGCTGTTTCATAGTCCTCTTTAACTGAACAGGGATGAAGCCCCATCATGGCCATACAGGTTTCCGGAAAACGTGCCTCCAGAGCCAGTAAGTCCGGAATTGATTCCTGATCAATATTGGGCAGATAAAATGTTGACACCCCATTTGCATGCGCACGCTCAATCATTAACTCGCGATCGGCAGCGAAAGCCTTAACGTATAAATGAGCGTGAGTATCAATAAATTCCATAGTCCTGTTTATCGATTCCTAAAGGTAGGATTATTTTTCTGCCCTTGTTGGTGTATGGCAAATCATTTTATTTGGAAAAGATTATCCATTCATTAGCAATCGGGCATTGTCTATCCCGCTTTGGAAGCTCGGTCAAGGTCTTTATATTTACCCTCCGTATGACGAAAGCAAAGAAATTTTATGTCGTTTGGGTGGGAGCATCGCCAGGAATTTACGACAATTGGGCTGACTGCCATGCCCAGGTCCGGGGATTCCCCAAGGCCCGATACCAATCGTTCACCAGCCGGATGGAAGCTGAATCCGCTTTCCGCAAAGGGGCTCCCCCGGTAAAACCTAAAACCAGCCCCGCTACTCCTAAGGCTCAGTCTTCTTCATCAGGTATTATTTGGGCCAGCATCTCCGTGGATGCTGCGTGTAGTGGCAACCCGGGTCGGTTGGAATACCAGGGCGTTGAAACCCGAACGGGCAAACGCCTCTTTCATCAGGCCTTCCCGCTTGGCACCAACAACATAGGTGAGTTCCTGGCTATTGTCCACGGCCTGGGGTACCTGCAAAAACAAGGGCTTAACTTGCCGATTTATTCCGACTCTGTCAACGCCATGAAGTGGGTCCGCCAGAAAAAATGTAAAACCACGCTCCCCGAGAACAGTCAAACCAAAGAACTATTTGAACTTATCCGTCGGGCGGAAAGCTGGCTACAACAAAATCGATATGACAACCTCCTGTTGAAGTGGGAAACGGATAAATGGGGAGAAATCCCTGCCGACTTCGGTCGAAAGTAGGCATCATCCGCACTGCTATCAATAAACCCAAAATTTATCTACCTCGGGAGGGTAAACTGTTTCTGGTTTCTGGTTTCTGGTTTCTGGTGGCTGGTTTCTGGTGGCTGGTTTCTGGTGGCTGGTTTCTGGTGGCTGGTTTCTGGTGGCTGGTGGCTGGTTATTTACCCGCCGAAGCTCCCTGGAGCGAAGGTGGGTGGTTCCTAAGCGCGAAGCGCTGGTTATTCGTGACCGCGACTGCTCACTGCTCACCAAGAAACGTTGAGCTTTCCATAGCTATTCCCTTTATCTGATTTCAGATTGTCAAGTTGAGCAACGGCAAGTATTCTATCGCTAACTCTTATCTTCTCAGTTAACAGACCACTAGCTTATTCCTCCCAGGAATTTCATTTTATAATCAGCCGAAATCTTTCCTTTGCGGATGTTTTCAAGTTTTCTGCGGATCATTTGTTTTTTCACCGGTTTGAGGTGTTCAACAAACAAGATGCCATCAATGTGATCATACTCGTGTTGGATAACCCTGGCATTGATTCCCGTGAAAACTTCTTCATGCTCCTGAAAATTCTCATCCAGATACCGTAGGCGAAGGGTATCCGGGCGCTCAACATCGCCACGAATGTCCGGAATACTTAGACAGCCCTCTTCATAGCTCCAGACTTCACCTTCTTCTTCCACTTTCTGGGCATTGATAAAAACGCGCTTGATTCCAGATGGTGCTTCGCCTTTTTTCTGGATCTGTACCGTGTCAATAACAAATAAACGGATAGACCGTCCGATTTGGGGAGCAGCTAACCCAACGCCACTAGCGTGGTACATGGTTTCCCACATATCGGTAATCAAAGCTGCCAAATCGGGGTAGTCGGGGCCAATATCCTCAGCTTCTTTTCGCAACACAGGCTGTCCGTAGGCATAAATAGGCAATATCATCTGTTCAAGTAAATAACGTAGTTAATGAGTAGCGGTAAGTCCGCCAGATTTTTCAGCTGCAAATATCGCAGCTTTGACAATAGAAATGGAAATTGCTTGGGAAAAGTTCACTTCCGGATCGACTCCAGATAATCCTGTAAAATCAGTATCGCTGCAACCTTATCCACCAGTGATTTGTCACGCCGCTTTTTCTGGCTTACCCCGCTTTGCCGAATAATGGCTTTGGCATCCTCTGAAGTAAAGCGCTCATCTTGCATGACAATTGGAATTGACGGATACATGCGCTCAAGCTTACGTACCATACCAACCACCAGGTGAGCTATTTGAGCAGGATTGCCATCTGGATATTTGGGATCCCCTACCACAATAGTGGCAACTTCTTCCTGCAGCAAATATTTCTCCAGAAAGGGGAAAAGTTGTTCTGTAGGAATCGTATCTAAGCCATTTGCAATAAGTTGCAAAGGATCCGTAACGGCCAAACCCGTACGCTTAGTACCATAATCAATTGCCAGAATTCTTGCCACGATTGATTTTATAGGAAGCTACAAAAAAGTTGTCAGGATCCCGTTCCCGGGCATGGTCTTGACAACCGTTCCCCCTTATTAAACTATTAGAACACTGTTTGATGGCAAAAATAACAGAAAGACAGGTGATTTTCAAGAAATACGCGCCAGTGCCTGGCAAGATCAAGCGCCAGCGTCGCCACTTAAATCAACCCTGATCCAAATTATTGCCAACGCCAATAGGGCAACGGGCTCTTTTTTTTAGCTTTGCATCTCTTGTTCAACTTACGCTGCAAATGTTTGATTTTCACGCCGACAAATTCCGCTACTTTGAAATGCAGTACCTCACTGCCCGGGACCATATCATTCCCTTTATTGAATCTACCGGCCCTATGGACCCCCAGGCCCGGATTCTGGAGATTGGTTGTGGCGAAGCTGGAGTGCTAAAGGCTTTTTTGGAGCGAGGCCATTCCTGTACTGGAATTGAACTTAGCAGCTACCGGGTGGATCTGGCACGGGAACTGCAAGCAGAAGCCGTCGCTTCAGGGCAATTAACCCTGATGGCTCAGGATATCTATTCGATAAACCCAAGCGAAGACCTCCCTGGGCTATTCGATGTTATTCTGCTCAAGGATGTCATTGAACATATTCCTGACCAGGAGCGGTTTTTACATTTTCTGCATCGGTTCTTAGCCCCGAGTGGACGGGTGTTTTTTGGTTTCCCCCCCTGGCAAATGCCTTTTGGTGGTCACCAGCAAATTGCCCGTCGCCGGTTTTGGAGCCGGCTTCCATTTATTCACTTACTCCCCCAGCGGATGTATCAATATTGGTTGCAATCAGCAGGAGAGTCAGCACAAACCATACAGGAATTAATGGAGATCAAGGCAACGGGCATTTCTATTGAGCGCTTCGAAGGTATTTTAGCCCGTGAGTCCTATACTATTATGCGCAGACAGTTATTTTTGCTAAATCCTATTTATGCAAAAAAATTTGGCTGGCCGGTAAGTACTCAATTTTCCTGGCTGAGTAATATTCCTTATTTGCGCAATTTTCTTTCCACCGCCGCATATTATGTAGTCCGTAATAATTAAAAAAATGGCTGCCGCAACTCCATCCCACCAACTTTCTCCGCTTTTAGTCAATGGGTTTCCACAGCATTACCCTTGGGGCGGAACAACCTTTATTCCTCAACTATTGCATCTGGCCAATCCAGCTAATGAGCCTTATGCTGAGTTATGGTTTGGCGATCATTCGCGGGGCCCCGCAACGGCTGCCAATAGTCAGGGTACCACCCGGTCCTTGACAGAATGGATTTCCCTGGCACCCGCCGAGCTATTGGGGTCGGATATTGCGCTGAAATATGCAGATCAACTTCCCTATTTGTTAAAAATTCTGGATGTAAAGCAGATGCTTTCGATTCAGGCTCACCCAAGCAAAGAAGAAGCTGTACGCGGTTTTGCTGCTGAGGAGGCTGCGGGAATACCCATCGATGCCTCCCACCGAACCTTCCGGGACCCCAATCCGAAGCCTGAAGTAATGATTGCCGTGACTGAGTTCTGGCTGTTGCACGGGTTTCAGGAACCATCACTAAGCCTGGCTCTTTTGAAACAACGGCCTGCGTTGGCCCCGCTGGCTACACATCTGGCGACGGGAGGGCTGGCCGCATTTTACCAGTACCTCATGGAACTGCCTCAAGCGGAAGTCGATCAAATACTACAGCCCCTGGCCGCGGAGCTACTTCCTTTGCTCAAGGATGACGCACTTCCTAAAACCTCGCCGGATTATTGGGCCGCTCTCGCCTGCCGGGATTTTCGACCTAGTGAAAGTGGTCAATATGACCGGGGTATCTTCTCCATTTATTTAATGAATCTGGTTCACCTACAGCCTGGGGAAGGTATTTTTCAAGGTTCCGGCATCCTGCATGCATACCTGGAAGGGGTAAATGTCGAATTAATGGCGAACTCAGATAATGTATTCCGGGGCGGATTAACCAATAAACACATTGATGTTCCGCTGTTACTGGAGCACATCGACTTAGCCCCAGTTGTTCCTCAAAAACTGACAGGAAGCGGTGTTAGGCCTTGGGCCCATTACTCGACACCTGCTGAGGAGTTTTCCATCAGCCAGGTTACCTTAGACCCTAATGAATCGTGGGAGATACCCGCTACTCCATCCCCCCAGATCTGGCTGGTATTACAAGGAGCGGTGTCTACGGCGCTACTGCCCTCAATGGTCAATGCAGGCCAGGGAATGTTTGTTGCCTGGAACCAACAGGTGCCCCTAAAAGCCGGTCCGGCAGGAGCAACTCTTTTCAGGGCTTCCGTTGGCCGGCAACAGTAAACTGAGTTCGTTGGAAAAGTTACTAATGGTAACCGGCCGGCGACTCGCTGAGTTTTTGCAAGGTAACGTTGACTGCCTGGTTACGGCCATGGCGGTAATATTCCATGTTGATTTTATCCCCAGGTCGGAAACGAGCGATTACCTCTTGCAACTGGGGCATGCCTGGGGTTATCATGCCATTTACCCGAAGAATAACATCTCCATTTCGGAGACCGGCAAGATCAGCACCACTTCCCGGAGTAACACTGGTTACCAAAACCCCCTTAACCTCCTTAAGACCTAATTTTCGGGCCTGAGTCCCATCAATATCTTCAATGGTAACGCCCAGAATTCCCCGTTGCACCATGCCATAGGCCTTGAGGTCCTGAATCACCTTTTGTACCAGATTGGCAGGGATGGCAAAAGAATATCCCTCGTAGGACCCACTTTCTGAAATGATGGCAGTATTGATCCCGATCAGCTCTCCGGCAACATTTACCAGCGCGCCGCCGCTGTTGCCCGGATTAACGGCAGCATCCGTTTGAATAAAGGATTCAATAGCATAGATACCTGGCAGGATATTGATATTCCGCCCTTTAGCACTTACAATGCCGGCAGTAACCGTTGAAGCCAGATTAAAGGGATTGCCCACTGCCAAAACCCACTCGCCAACCTGAACATCATCTGAATCACCGAAATGCAATGGCGTTAAATGAACTGCATCCACCTTCAGCAAGGCCAGGTCGGTATGCGGGTCAAGGCCTATTAAATCAGCAGCGTATTGTCGCTTATTAGAAAAGGTAACCTCAAAACGCAACCCGTTACCAATTACATGGTCATTTGTGATAATATAACCATCCGCACTATAGACGACCCCCGATCCGGAGGAAATTCGATTACCAGCCTGATCAAGCACATTGATGTTGACCACGCCATCCATAACGGCTCGGGAAGCTTCGACAAAATCGACATTTAATAGCTCCGCCCGCTTTCTTGCCAATGGACGTTGCTCTTCCCATTCCGTCACCTTTGGCAATTCTGCAACCAGGGATGCCAAATGAACTGATGATTCAATGGCCCCTCCGCCTACACTTCCCAACCTATGCGGTTGGGGAATGAAAATCCAAAAAAGGCAACAGGTTATTAACGAACTGATTACGGCAATCAGGGCAGTACGTAGGGATGGGTGCATAGGTTCTTTATTTCAATCTTGCATAAATTAACCCAAAATGCAAGACCACAAAGGTAATTTCGATAAACCGCTGTATTTCTTAGAAAAGGACCGCAAAACACACCCCTCGGGGTAGAAAAACTTACCGATGGGGAAGCAGATTGACTGCTTCCCATCGGCAGGCTAATGACCACATTGAGATAAAATTTTAGCTGTGTACGCCTAATTCCCTAAGGGTGCTACCCTTTCAGAACAGCGGGTGATTTCCAGGCACAGCACCTGCGTTGCGTTGAATGGTATGTGCTATTTATTCTCTTGGTACGTGTTTGGCAGACCAGCAATGACTACTTCTCATCCAGCAGGTATAACTGATAACGTTCTATTATTTCCACCAGATTTTTAGCGTAGTTGCGTTGTGCGGAGCCCTGTTGCTTAGCCAGCGCAGTTGCCCAATCCCGGTAAGAAACCTCTTTCTGACAGAGGCTGGAGAGTTGTTTTGATAACATTAAACTATGTGCCCGCCAATTTTCCCAGGCACTGGCATAATCTCTTCCGTGCATGGACTGGCCAAAATAATTTTGGTGTTCTGCTACTGCAGGATGCGTACCCGCCCGGCTTTCCATCAGTCCCTGGGCCATTTTGACACTTGCCGGAATGTGAAATTTATCCATTTCCGCCTGGGCAACACGACTGAAGCGATTAATAAAAGCCCGGGCTTGCCCCTCTTCCAGTTCGCGAAATGTAGCGGGTTGATAATAGGGAGCTGCATTGCGCAAACTAACCGGAGAAGCAACAATGGATAATTCGTCCATGTTTGAAGAGGCCTTGACCACCTGTTCATGACCATCCCCCCCCTGAGGCACCTGCATATTGATGGAAAACTGAATATCCTTCCGGAAAACAACAAAAATCACAAAGGCAAGAAAGGCCAATCGGAAATAGGGTAGCTTACGTTCGCCATGCTGGCCATAGATAAGTACAAAAACCTGGAATTTCAAGGCAATATATACATTGTGTATCCCCTGGATGAACCGGGCCAGTAATTCCCGAAGAGACATGACAGGTACAACCGACCGGCCGCCGCCGTTTCGATTCATTGCGGTATGACGTCCATTATTGACGGTGCGATGAAGTTTATTTTCTTTCATAACCTTAGATTTAATTTACGTTGCATTGCTATTCCTCCGTTTTAGAAGGTTGAGCCTTGTGATAAAACAAAAATAAAACAAAAAGTTTTCACAAGCAACAATTCGCACATTTTAACACAAAAAATGTTTTAATTCGGCTTCGCATTGTCCGTGAATCAAGTATCAGGAATAAGTAATCAGCCGGTGAACAATCAGAATTGCAGGGGAGGACTGATACGCAATACTGCATAAATACAGTCTCTCCACACTTGTGGAAAAGCCATTCTGACATGTCAGGATGCTGTTGCTGGCTGGATTGCCGTCCAGTGTAATCCCAGCCAGGTACGTAAGTTCAACCATTTACGTACAGCAGCCGACCACCCGGCATTTGTCCTTGACCATTTCCTTGATCGGGTGAACAAAATGTTCTATTTTACTTCCGCTTCGCAATTGGACATATTGCGGGATAAAGAGTTACCTGATAATGTCAACCCGGCTGGAAACGCTACTATGGCACTGAACTTAATTCGGTTAGGGTGGTTGTTGGATAAACCAGGATGGGTTGAAATAACTCCCCATACGATCAGTCAGTTCATTAAGACGATTACTGAGTATCCTGTTATTTTTGCCCGATGGGTACAGATCCACCAAAAGCTGGTGGGATCGGGGAATGTATCAGTTGTCGTCCGACGGGATTTACCAATTGCAGTGGTGAGCGGCGCAGGCCCGGAATATTCCTTCCTGGTCAATCGCCAGGAATGGAGGCTGAACTTTTCATTTACCCCTGTTACAACTATAGCTGCAAATTGCTGGTTAGCAGTATACGGGTAATAACCAACCATATCATCCCGGTTAAAGCATCATCAAACCAGTGAAAATATCACCGCCTATGCGCACATGGATCTTCCTCCTGGGACTAAGTCTTTTCAGCTTGCCCTCTCTTTTCGGCCAGCAAGCTGCTCAATACACCTTATATATGCTTAATCCAATGCAGTTCCATCCCGGCTATGCCGGATTGGATTATTCCCTGAGTGCAACCGGGGGAATAAGGCGGCAATGGGTCAATTTAGAAGGCAGTCCAAATTCACAGTTTGTCAATGTCCATATGCCCCTGGCCATCGCGAAAGGTGCGGTAGGGTTAAAACTGGAGAACGATCTCTTCGGTGCGGAACGCGCCACCCGGGCGATGTTTGTATATGCCTATCACCTGGAACTAGGCAATAGCGGAATACTTTCCCTGGGAGTAGGTGCCGGATTACAGCAGCACCGTCTGGACGGCCAACAACTACGTACCCCCGATGGTAATTACGAAGGGGGACTGATTGATCATCGGGATGGCATTTTGCCCCTGGGTATCGCCAGTGGCCAGGCACTTACCTTTGAAGCCGGAGTTTTTTTTAAAAATGAAAAGTGGGAATCGGGATTGAGTGTTCGCCACCTCAATGAACCCCTGCTTACTTTAGAGGCACTTTCTATCCAGCTCAAAAGATCCATTTTCTACAGCTTAGGGTATAGCCTGGAAATTAACAGTGATCTTTCGTTGCATCCTTCCCTAATGGTGCGTTCAGATTTACAGCAGACGCAGGCAGATGCTTCATTGATTCTAAAATATAACAACAATATATTCGGGGGGGCATCGTTTAGAGGATATAATGCCAACAGCATTGACGCCGTAGGGTTTTTGGCGGGTTTCAAACTCAATGAGAATCTGACTTTAGGTTATGCCTACGACATGACTCTATCAGACCTGCGTAATGTCAGTGATGGATCACACGAAATTATTTTGAACTACAATTTGAACAAACTGATCGGGATGGGACGGCCACCCCGGATTATTTACAACCCCCGGTCACTTTAAGATAAAGTTTCCGGGCTGGATAATACTAAGCCGATTTGGCTTGGCGTTAGCTTGATACTTGGTTGTTAAAACGGTGTGCCGGGACGGCAAATAGAACACATTAGTTTTTGTAAAATGCCCAAACGGCCTATATTTACCACCGCTTTCAAAAAAGCAATTAAACTGAAGGAAAATTCGGGTGTAAACATGAAGAACGTACTCAAGATTTCACTAGCCCTGCTGGTAGTTGCGATGATGTCTTGCGGAAAGCGCGAGTCGGGCGAATTGATCGGGGCCTCCGATCGACCGGTATGGAAAGGCTTTAACCCTTATGGCATGGTTTACGTGCCCTCCGGAACCGTATTGGTAGGTCCAAGTGATCAGGACGTGAGCGCTACTTTCGTCCAGCGGCCCAAACAAATCTCCATCCAGGGTTTTTACATGGATGATACAGAAATTACCAATAACGAGTATCGCCAGTTTGTCTACTGGGTGCGCGACTCTATCGCTCACACCATTCTGGGCCATTTCCGGGATGACACCGACGAAGAGCGTATCGATTGGGATTATGATATTGATTGGGAAGATGAAACGCTCGAAGAAATGTATTTCCAGGGTGACGATCGCTTCGCCGGCCGCAAGGAATACAATACCGAGATGTTCAAGTATACCTACAGCTGGTTTGACTGGCAACGTGCCGCCGGTGACCGTGGCAACTCACCTCGGACTCAATTCATCAAGAAGAAGACTGTAAAAGTTTATCCCGACACATTGGTATGGGTGCGCGATTTTGCCTACTCCTACAATGAACCGATGGCTCGGAACTACTTCTGGCACCCGGCATACGACGACTACCCCGTAGTTGGTGTAGACTGGCACATGGCCAACGCATTCTGCTTCTGGCGGACTATGCTTTACAACCAGTATCTGGGTAAAGATCAGGTAAATACGGAAAACTTCCGTTTACCTTCAGAGTTTGAATGGGAATATGCAGCGCGTGGTGGTCACGAACTGGCACCTTATCCCTGGGGGGGGCCCTACATCCGCAATGCGAAGGGTTGCCTTCTGGCTAACTTTAAACCCGGCCGTGGTAACTATCCTGAAGATGGTGGCATGTATACGGTGAAAGCTGATGCCTATTTCCCCAACGATTACGGCCTGTACAATATGGCTGGTAACGTGTCGGAATGGACACTGACCGCTTACAGCGAAAATGCCATATCACGGGTGCATGACCAGAACCCCGATTACCGCTACGATGCGGAAGACAGTGATGATCCCAGCAACAAACGTAAAGTTATTCGCGGAGGTTCCTGGAAAGATGTACACTTCTTCCTGCAAAACAGTACCCGGAACTATGAGTACCAGGACACTACGAAGTCTTACATCGGCTTCCGCTGCGTACTTACCTTCCTGGGGCGCTCAATTAACGATTTCTAGTATGTAATCGCCCTTTTTTCCCAACAAATAAGGATATTGCGGTCTTTTCTGCAATATCCTTATTTAATTACAGAAAATAACGGCTTAGCTGTAACCTTTTTACAAAACGTCATTATATCAAATGTGGGTAATAACCCCCCAATTGAATTTGACCTGTTTCAATAACCACTAAAAGTTAAAAACCAATGAGCTTCGTTAAGACGAAAGGCTTTAAGTACTTCAAGAACCTGATCATCGGTGTAGGTGCCTCAATTGTACTTTTGGGAGCCCTTTTCAAAATTATGTCCTGGCCACTGGCTGACGAGATGCTGATCGCAGGGATGCTTACAGAAGCAATTCTGTTCTTCTTCCTGGGTGTTATTGGCCCCGAAAAGGACTACTACTGGGAGAAACTTTACCCAGGCCTCGACAACTACAATGCCCAGATTCAGCCGCTGGCTGCCGGCCCGGTTGGTGCCGCTCCGGTAAACACGCCTGCCCTTAATGGTGAGGTAGTTGAACAACAGCTGGGTGGCATGTTATCTGAGCTGCAAGTAATGTCTAAAAGCTTGTCTTCACTCAAAGCCCTGCAGGAGGTTGACTTCTCAGGTACGCGTGATCAGCTCAAGACCATGTCCAACTTTTATACCAAACTGAACGAAGCGATGGTCGATCTGGCCGATTCGGTAGAAGAAGCCAAAGCTTACAAAGAGCAACTCGGCGAACTCAACCAGAATATTGGTCGGTTGAATAGCACCTACGCGTCGCTCAACTCCGTTTACGGCAACGTAATTTCGGCGATGGCTGGCGTTAAGCACAACGGCTAATCCCCACGGCTTTTTTTGGTTCTTTTTTTACCTGAACACGAAAACGAAAAATTATGTCCATACCAAAGGAGCCGCGGCAGTTGATGATTAACCTGATGTATCTGGTACTCACCGCCATGTTGGCCCTGAACGTTTCGGCCAAGATCATCAACGCCTTTTTTGTCATCGACCGCGGTATTAAAAGCAGTAATAGTATTATTGATGAGTCCAATGCCTTTGCTTCACAGGCATTGGAAAAAGCTATCGAACAAGACCCGGAGAAATACCGACCATTGCTCGATGCCGCCAAGCAGGTGCAATCCATCTCCAAGGATTTTAACAGCTTTGTAGAATCAATTCGGGACACCCTGGTTGAATCAACGGGTGGGTATTATCCGGAGGACGACAAGCATCACCCTGGCCTGCCTAAAGGCTACAAGAATAAGGATGTTACTACCCGTATTCTGGTAAACCAGGGCAAAGGTGAACTCCTTAAAGACCGGGTTTTGAATACCCACAAGCAGGTGATGGACATCGTCACCAGATTGAAAGGTATTGAAGGCACTGAGATCAACGATCAGACGCTGGCTGACCTGGAAAAAAGTATTTCCCTGACCATCAGCAATGACTGGGAAAAAGACAGGGTGGCCAAATCCTGGTCTGAATTTACCTTTAAGCAAATGCCCCTGGCATCGGTTTTCCCACTGCTCACCAAGTTTCAGAACGACATGAAAAGTTCGGAAGCTGCGGTGATCAACTACCTGGCGAAAAACGTTGGGGCCGAATCCTTTAAGGTTGATAACTTCATTCCGATCTCCTCAGCCCGCAAGAGCTATGTGATTGCCGGCGAACCCTATGAAGCCGAAATTTCGGTAGGTGCTACCTCCAAGTCGATTACCCAGAACGTTGAAATTAGGGTCAATGGTGCGGCGCTGAAAGCGGAGGATGGTGTCGCCAAATACTCTGCATCTACGGGAGGAAGTACCGGGATTAAGAAGTATAAGGTAGATGTTACCCTTACCAACCCTTCTACCGGCAAACGCGAAACCTATTCCAAGGAGTTTGAATATGAAGTTGGACGCCGATCTGTAACGGTTTCGGCCGACAAGATGAACGTATTCTACAAAGGGGTAGAAAACCCAATTTCCGTGGTAGCTGCCGGCGTATCATCCAATGAACTTCGCGTTAGTGGTTCCAATGTGACTCTGCGGGGAAGCGGAGGGAAATATACTGCCGACGTTACATCCTCCAATGGTGTAGCCAAAATCACGGTTTCCGGTGGTGGGCTATCGGCCAGTACATTCGAATTCCGGATCAAACCTATTCCTGATCCTGTAGCCCAGAAGTAACTCCACTGGTGGTGATATCGGAAACGGTGAATTCAAAGCTCAGCGGGGCGTGATAGCCGTGTTGAACAACTTTGACTTTGATGCCCGTTGTGAAATTGCTGGCTTCGAGCTTGTTTATGCCCCGCGTCGCCAGGATCCCATTCCGGTAATCAATCCTGGAAGTACCTTTAATGGCCAAGCACGCGATCTGATCGGCCAGGCTAAGCCCGGTGATTCTTATTACTTCAATAACGTCCGTGCCAGATGCCCGGGCGATCCGGCTTCCAGAAAAATTAACTCAATGGTATTTACCATTAAGTAATTTTTTTTAGCACCTCTATGAAATAGTGTACCAGATTCCACCGTTTATCTGGTACACTATTTTGGTAAAAACGGACCAAACATGAAAGTTGTCGCAAAATCTTTTGCTCTTTTCCTTTTCTGCTGCCTGGCGCTAAGTGCCTGGGGGCAGCTTCCTGAAAATATCATGACTGAATCGGGGATGCCGATGCGGCCCCTTCCCGTTGACGATGTGGTAGAAAGCTCTATCACGGTCAATAAACGGGTACTGCCCTACGAGCAACCGCGTGAAGCTGATATCTTCTGGAAAAAACGCGTGTGGCGTATTATCGATGTACGGGAAAAAATGAACCTGGCCTTTGCTTATCCCAAGCGCCCGTTCCTGGAAATCCTGATCGATGCCACCAAAGATCCCGAAAACCCCCTGCGCGTTTTTGGTGATGAAGAATTCAAACAGGTATTGGATACCGCTACCCTCAACCAGGTACTCTACCGGGTGGATACGGTGCCCATTACCGACCCAACCACTTATGAGGTTACCATCCAGATCATCAAAAATGATATCAATTTTGATGATATTGAACGCTACCGGGTAAAGGAAATGTGGTTCTTCGACAAAGAATCCTCTACCCTGCAGGTTCGCATTCTGGGTATTGCCCCAGTCGTGCCAGTAATGGCCGATAATGGCGATAAAATCGGAGAACGGGCGATGTTCTGGATCTACTATCCGGAGGCTCGCGAAGTATTGGCTCGTGAACAGGTGTTCAACCCCTACAATGATGCCTCTCCCCTCACCTGGGAAGATATCTTCGAAATGCGCTATTTCTCGAGCTATGTGTACAAAGCCTCTAACGTGAAAGATCTGCGTTTGCAGGATGAATACACCGGCCGCGACATGCTACTCGAAGCTGAAAAGATCAAACAACAGATCTTTAACTTCGAAAATGATCTTTGGACCTACTAATAACCCTGGTCCGTATTAAGAGGTCAAAATCCCGAATTCCGGTACTCCCGGGGTTCGGGATTTTTCGTTTTTCGTACCTTACCTCGCAGTGGGCAGTGGGCAGCGAATAACGAGTAACGAGTAACGAGCAACCATTAACGAACAACATCCATCATGCTGCGGCAAAAAATCCTGAATGACCCTGTTTATGGTTTTATTGATATACCCTCCGGGATTATCTTTCAGCTCATTGAACATCCTTATTTCCAGCGCCTGCGCCGGATTAAGCAGGTCAGCCTGACGCACTATGTCTATCCCGGAGCTTTGCATACCCGGTTTCATCATGCCCTGGGGGCTTTGCATCTTATGCAACAGGCCATTCGCACCTTGCGCGAAAAAGGCGTAGAGATCACTCCTGAAGAAGCTGAAGGGGTTTCTATTGCTATCTTGCTGCATGATATTGGGCACGGTCCTTTCTCCCACACCCTTGAACATACCCTGATCCAGGTGCACCATGAGCGCATTTCGGCATTGTTCATGGAAAAACTGAATGAAGAATTCCAGGGGGCCCTTTCCCTGGCCATCCAGATCTTTCGCGATGAATACCCAAAAAAATTCTTATCCCAACTTGTTTCCGGGCAATTAGATATGGACCGCCTGGATTACCTGACCCGCGATAGTTTCTTTACAGGTGTTTACGAGGGTGTAATTGGGTACGATCGGATTATCAAAATGCTCTCTGTGCATGATGGTGAATTGGTTGTGGAAGAAAAAGGCATCTACAGTGTAGAGAAATTTCTGATCTCCCGACGGTTGATGTACTGGCAAGTGTACCTCCACAAAACGGTACTGTCCGCTGAGCAAATGTTGGTGCGCACGCTGCAGCGAGCCCGCCACCTGGCAACAACCGGCTGGGACCTGCCCGGCTCGCCGCCATTGCGTTTTTTCCTAACCAATACGGTTACCGAAAATGACTTCGACACGAACCGCGATACACTGCTCGAGTATTTTGCCGCCCTGGATGATTTCGATATCGTTGCCGCGCTGAAAAACTGGATGTATGCGCCTGACCGCGTGCTTGCCTTTCTAGCCCAAAGCCTGATTAACCGGCGGCTTTTCAAACTCGAACTGCAAAACACCCCCATCGCCATAGCGCGAATGGAGGAGATGAAACAACAGGTTGCTGGCTGGTGGAATGGCCAGGCAGAAGATATTCCCTACCTGGTGTTTGCTGGACAGGAAAGTAACAATACTTATAATACCCAAAAGGCCGAAATCCAAATTCTTTACAAGAATGGTGAGGTCAGGCCCATGTCTACCAGTGTAGATTTTGAAATCCAACCCCGCAATACGGTAAAATATTATTTATGCTATCCCAAGATGCAGGATCAGCCGCTTTAGTGAGCAGTGGGCAGTGAGCAGTGGGCAGTGAGCAGTGAGCAGTGGGCAGTGAGCAGTGGGCAGTAGGCAGTGGGCAGTAGGCAGTGGGCAGTAGGCAGTGGGCAGTGGGCAGTGGGCAGTGGGCAGTGAAATCAGCCCGCCTGTGCTAAGCTTCGGCGGGTAAAAAACTTGTCCGCCTCCGGCGGATCACAAATTCACCCCGACTTTGTCGGAGTCAGAAACTTGTAACTAAAAACCAGTAACCAGATACCAGAAATTTACCCGCCTCCGGCGGGCCAGATACCAGTAACCAGTACCACTCAACGAAAAGTGAGTGCCCAGAAATTTGAACCCCAGACAGAACTAAACGGCCCTAAAAAGCATTAGTGTTGGAACAATAGTTAAGCAGTGTCCTTTCAGGACGTAAATAGCAGTCTGCTGACTACTCTGGCTGGCTTTACCCCAGATTTCCGTTTCCCGGGAGAAAAAATTATCCCAAACGCATAACCCTGTTCCCATGAAAATAGGTGAAAAAAACCTGTTATTTCTATTGGCGGTCATCCAGTTCTCGCATATTCTGGATTTCATGATCATTATGCCCCTGGGCAAGCAATTCATGCAAATTTTCGGCATCAACCCGCAGCAATTCAGTATGATTGTGTCCATTTATGCGGGTGCTGCTTTTACAATGAGCCTGGTGAGCGCTTCTTTTATCGATCGTTTTGACCGCAAAAAAGCCCTGCTGTTCAACTTTGCCGGATTCATTATCGGCACCCTGGCCTGCTCGGTGGCCAACAGTTATGTATTATTCCTCGCTGCCAGAGCGCTTGCCGGAGCTTTCGGAGGTGTTCTGGGCGCCTTAATAATGGCTATTGTAGGAGATATGATTCCCTATGAACGACGGGCCAGCGCAATGGGAATTGTTATGACAGCGTTTTCCGTTGCATCCGTAGCCGGTGTTCCGGCCGGTATTTTCCTGGCGGCGCATTTCACCTGGCGTGCACCTTTCCTGGTGATTGGGTTTGTAGCTTCCATCATCTTTACCGCCATAGTCATCTGGTTTCCTTCGCTGCGGGGACATATGCGGGCAGCTACCGTTGCGCAACCTCACCCGCTGGACACGTTTCTGACCATTGCCCGGGACCCCAACCAACTTAGGGCCTTGTTGTTCTCAGTTGTGCTGATGCTTGGCCATTTTACCATTATTCCTTTTATCGCTCCCTACATGCAGCTGAATGTAGGCTTCAGCGATTACCAGGTAACTTATATCTATTTAGTGGGGGGAACCTTAACGGTCTTCCTGCTTCCCTTGTTTGGCAAACTTGCCGATCGGTTTGGCAACCAGCAGGTCTTTACCCTGGCTAGTCTTTTTGCTCTTTTTTCCATTTTCGCTATTACCAACCTGCCCAGTGTTCCTATTGCGCTGGCCTTGATAGCAACCTCTTCCTTTTTTGCGGTAGCAAGTGGGCGAAATGTTCCGGCGATGACGATGGTTACTGCGGTGGTGCGACCCGAAAATCGAGGAGGATTCATGAGCGTACGTGCTTCCGCTAACCAACTGGCCCTTGCGCTGGGTTCTTTGATTGCCGGGATGATTATCACAAAAAACCCTGATGGCTCCCTGGCCCACTATCCCTGGGTAGGTTACTTTGCCATCCTGATGAGTATAATTGCCATTGGCTTAGCCTGGAAGTTAACCACACTTACCAACCCGACCGAAATACCAGACGTGTCCGGACAGGATGAATTAATGCAGGCCACGGAATTAGCCAGCGAATAGCAGCCCCGTAAGATTGCTGTTTAAAATATATCTGCCTATGCAAACGGAAAATAACCTCCTTATCACGCCTCCTCATGGCCGGGCTTTTTTACTCGACGTATTCCATCCACACCAAGCCTCCCGAGGGGTAATCATTTTTGCCCACGGTTTTAAGGGGTTTAAAGACTGGGGGCACTGGCATCTGCTAGCTGCGGGCTTTGCTCGGGTTGGCTATACCTTCGTGAAATTCAATTTTTCGCATAACGGAACTACCCTTGAGGAGCCTTTAGCATTGGCCGATCCGGAGGCCTTTGGCGCCAACAATTACCGTCTGGAACTCATTGATCTGGGAACCGTAGTCGATTGGTGCTGTGAGCACCTGGGGGCCGGATCTCCTGAACGACCTATTGCGCTGATTGGCCATAGCCGTGGAGGAGGAATCAGCATTCTCCATGCAGCTCAGGATGAGCGAATTAAGATCCTGATCACCTGGGCCAGTGTCGACAATATGGCTTTTGCCTGGCAACGCTCCGGTGCCGCAGAGCAATGGCGCAAGGAGGGTGTGCTCTGGATTACCAATGCCCGTACCGGCCAACAGTTACCGTTGTATTTACCCTTTTTGGAAGACGTTGAAGCCCACCCTACCCAGTACGCCCTGCAACCTGCCTTACAAAAACTGACTTGCCCCTTACTCATTATCCACGGCAATGCCGACCCAAGCGTGCCCTTAGCGGCTGCCGAGCAATTGCACCAATGGAAACCTGAAGCCAAATTGGTGATCATCGATCAGGCAGACCATGTTTTCGGAGGATATCATCCTTATCCTCTAACTACATTACCCCCGCCCAGCCAACAACTATTGGACCGCTCCCTGGCGTTTCTGGCCGGACGGTAATGCAGGTTTTTAGCCCCGAGGACATGAACCCATAAAACCTTATCCCCGGGAAGCTCATCAATCCATGGTGAGAAGCATTATTTTTGGTATTTTGGCAGCGGATTAATCCTAAAGCCAATTTCCTGTGTTATCGATATTTCGCACCAGCCAGCTTTTCTTCGGGGTATTTCTATTGCTCTATGCTATTTTCCTGCATGGATCATCATGGATTATTCCCATCGACTGGGAGCCAACCAATGCTGGCGTCTGGGGTCAGTGGGTCTATGGCAAGGTTGGGTTTAATACCCACACTGCCTTGACGTTGGGCATCCTATTGGTCTTTGCCCAGGCTATTGCCCTGAATGCCCTGGAATCTACGTTTCGCCTTTCGGCTGAAGTAAGCCTCTTTCCCGGTGTATTCCTTATCCTGGTAAGTAGTACTTCCCCTTATTTCCTGGGCTTATCCCCGTTACATTTTGCTAATTTCTTTCTTTTGATTGCGCTTATCCAGCTCATGGATACCTATAAAAAAGCGTCTTGTGCCGATTTAATTTTCAACACAGGCTTCTGGATTGGGGTGGCCAGCTTGTTTTACCCGGGATATACCGTATTTATTCTACTGGCTTTTGCTGGTCTAAACATCCTGCGCAGTTATAATATCCGGGAACGACTCATGGTCCTCCTAGGGTTTTCCGTTATCCATATACTGGTAGGCACCTACTACTTCTGGCACAATCAGTTCGAGCAATACTGGTCCGTACAGTACCAGGAACCGTTTTCCCTCCTGTCAGGGCCCACCTTCACCCTGAATTGGGGTGGATGGTTGGCTATTCTATTCTTCGGGATACTCCTGATGGTAATGCTCTTTTCCCAGGGTTTTTTCCTGAGTAAACGGATCATTCAGACGCAAAAACGTATTAATATCCTCTTCTGGACATTGCTGATTGGCGGTTTAACCCTGTTATTCCAAACGACTCCCGGCCCCGATCACCTGCTGATTATGGCAGTACCCCTGGGTTATTTACTCAGCATGCGGATAATATCCCTTGACCGGAATTGGGCCGAATTAATTCACTTTCTATTGCTGGCCTTTGTTTTATTTTGCCAGTTCGAGGCGCGGCTCTTTGGCTAGACAAGCTTTTTTTCCTTACTTTTGAGGCAGTAAAATAGTAGCTGTATGAAATTTGGTGTAGTAGTGTTCCCAGGTTCCAATTGCGATGACGACATGGTCCATGTGCTGGCCGATGTAATGGGCCAGGAAACGGTAAAACTCTGGCACAAAGACACCGAATTAGAAGGGTTCGGCTCTGGGGATTGTATCGTTTTGCCCGGTGGATTTTCTTTTGGTGACTACCTGCGAGCAGGCGCAATTGCCCGTTTTTCCCCTATCATGCAAGCTGTTGTTGATTTTGCCAATGCCGGCGGGATGGTCCTGGGCGTGTGCAACGGATTTCAAATTCTGTGTGAAGCCGGATTGCTCCCCGGGGTATTGCTGCGCAATGCGAACCAGCAATTCATCTGTAAGAACGTTTTCCTGAGGACTATCACCAATAACTCCCCTCTTACCGCTCAGTTACCCGTTGGTCAGGTCC
>JACJXV010000002.1 GCA_020636445.1 Lewinellaceae bacterium
ACCAAACTGGAACAACTCAGCCAAAAATCGTTGTTCATCGTTCAATAACAAAAGGTGTTTTACCGGTTGGCTATTTGGGGTCTTGGCTTCGATCATAAAAATTGATTTGGCTATATCCAACGCATTCTCCGGGCTTATTCCGGCCTTCAAAAGACGAAGTTGCCTTTCGAGTTCTTTATAGACCTTGTATGCTGCGAAGGATATACAAATATGGGCCTCAATTCTGCGTGATATGCGATGATAGACAGGTCGTATTTTGAGATCTGATTTGGCTATTCTGAATGCCTTTTCAATTTGCCACAGGTGTCGGTAGTTGTCAATGATTTGTTCTTTATCCATTGTGGAGTTGGTGATATAGCCTTTAAGGCCATCCCATTGAGCGTCTTTGATATATTTTTCATAATCTATCTCCACCACAACTTCACCTTGTAACTTTAGGTATTTGTTATACCCTCGATTATTAATGTTAGCCTTAGTCAGCCGACCCGTTTTGACTCGCTTTTCAAGTTTGGCAAGACCTTTTTCGCGATTGTACCGATCTTTTTTTGCTCTGCTATCAGCATAGCTTACAACGAGTTTTAATGGGCCTCTTTCCAGAACAGCACTTTGTCCGTTTTGGAGTTGGAGCGCAAGGATTTTTTGCTTGGTGGCTTCCGGCTCACTTTTGATACGCGCGCCAAGTATAAACTCATATCCTTTATTGATTAACTCTTCGACATTTGCGGATGACAGTAGCCCAGAGTCAGCAATAACAATCAGCTTATCAAGGCCATATTTCCTTTTAAAAGCATCAATGACCGGTAACATGGTGTGCCCTTCAAACTTGTTGCCCTCAAACAGATCGTAGGCCAAAGGGTAACCCTCGGCACCAACCAACAGCCCTAATACGATCTGAGGATTTTGATGCTTGCCTTCTTTGGAAAAGCCTGTCTTACGCAAATCATCCTCGTTATCAATCTCAAAGTACAGGGTCGTTACATCGTAGAAGACCACACTAATCCGGTTGTTGAGCACTTTTAAGGTATGCTGGTAACTGATGGCCTCCACCTCTTGTTTCTGGCTAGAATGAAGTTTGTCCATGTACCGATATATCTGTTGCACAGGTACTTCTATGTTTTTGTGCCGTAACAGATAGGCGCTGGTTTTGAGTTTACTTACCGGATTGCTCAAGCGTGCAAACACTAATTTCCGAAACAAGGGCTCCGCTATACGGTTAAACCCGATATCATCAAAAATACGCCCCAGTAAGAGTTCTGTACCAACCTCCGTAAGCGAGCTGATATGCGTAAAAGCTGACTTTATTAGCTCTGTCGTATTGGAAAAATCTAGTTTCTGCTGCCCCGCGTAGGTGTGGATGAAGACCCGCCCCTCCTTTACCAGGCGTTCCACTTCATCCGCATTGGCAGAACTTCCAATGGTTTTAACCAAACGTGATTTCCCATCCACCTTGGTTATTATCTGGACGCTGATTACTCCGCTCTTATTCTTCTTTTTGCGAACAAACATCCCCAAAACTACGCACAAAATAGGCTGGGTCACCCAAAATCAACCTGTTTTTTACTGTAACTATCAGGTTTACAGATTATTAGTTTTTTCAAAATCAATTAGTGTCGAAGTCAGGAGAAACTCGCCTTTGCGGTTAGTACATTGCTTATCCGGATTAGTGACATCCGGCCATTTTCACTTTAGCATGCCATTCGTTTGGCTCAGACACCTTTTTTACCCGCCTATGGAGGGCCGGCGGCCGCAAGGCTGAGTGGCATTTTTCCTTTAAGCCGCCTCATTTTTTAACAGGCTACCGGTAAAGGCCGGATAATATTTGAGGAGCAGTCTTATCCAGAAATCTTTAGCATATATTATTTGGAATTAAGTGGTACCCTCTAAACGCTCGCAAGATGTTGGGTTTACTGTAATCTGAAGACTAAGCCTAACAATGACTTGCTGGCGGGAATCTTCGGACTCCCCGCCAAGACCTGGACCTAGCGATCTTCAGATCGTTTTCCACGTGGTTTGGCCCTTATGTCCTGATAATCGAATTTACCCGCCTATGGCGAGCCAGTCAAAGTTTGGGATGGCTCTTTTGTTTTTATCGTAAATCCAAAGCGTCGAGTCGGTTACCTACCATTACCTGTTTCATTTCTTCATTGAGCTGCGCAAAATCCCCGGGAAGAACCCGACGCGTAAACGTTCCTTCCCGGAGCAGGTGAATTTCATCACAGGTGTCATTCAGGGTGGAAAAAATATGGGAGGATATCAGAATAGTCTTACCCAATTTTTTTAGCTGGTGAATAATTGCGGTAACCAGCATGTTGCTTTGGATATCGATACCATTGAATGGCTCGTCGAGAATGAAATAGGTGTTTTGCTGCAACAGAATGCCCAGCAAGGCCAGCTTCTTTTTCATCCCTGTCGAGTAATTTTCCGCAAATTCATCCAGGGGAAGGTCGAAAATGTTCTGAACGTTGAAGTCGGGAAGGGGCGTCTTACGGGCGATGCTTAGCAAGGTCAAATATTCCTTCCCGGTTATTTTGGGCAGAAAAATGGGGTTGGTGGGCAAGAACCCCAGGTGATTTTTCAAGGGTTGTAAATCAGATCGAATTTGGCCGGTATAAGCGGTTTCCAGCCCGGCTATGCAGCGAAATAGTGTGGTTTTGCCAGCACCATTTTCACCCACGATACCATACACCTTTCCGGGTGATAAGGTTAGGTGAATATCCTGGAGCACTTGTTTGGGCCCATAGGCTTTAGTTAAATGGTCAATCACAATCATGTGAGCAAAGTTTGTAAGCGTTGCAGCGCCTGGCGGTAGAAATAAGGAATGATCACCAGTAAAACAGGGGGGAACCAAAGCCCCAGCCCCAACAGAAAAGCCTGTGGCAGGTTGATCTCTGCCGGGAAGGCGGCGTATTTGGCAAAAATGATTGTTAGCAGCAGCAGATAGCCAACTAGCTGTGCCACGCCAAGAATAGCTATGTTTTCGGGAAAGGCAATACCCAGGATGAAACCCACCGGAAGACTAAACCAGCTGGCGCAATACACTGCGGTTCCTACTTTACGCCAAAGAAATTGGCGCGGATTAGCCGCAAAAATCCAAACGAAATAAGGTGGCTCCGGACGGAAATAGTAGGTCATCCCCAGGAGGAAAGTAAGCACCTGGGCAAAAATGCCCAAATTGAAATTGCCAACCCTGATGGCCTGGTAGGTCAGTAGTCCGACCAGGAAATAAGCCAGGTAGGTACTGCGAAAGCCAACAATAAACTCAAAAGGGTAGCGCTGGAATGGCGTGGGGAGTACATATGTTGGGCTGGAAGGAAACCGGATTAAGGCAAACAACTCAGCGATGGCGATCAGCCCTGCACTCCATAACCAGTAGCCCTGATAGGCGAGAAAGCCCGCAAAAGGCAAGGCAAGGATGCCATTTTCCAGCAAGCGAATTAACCGGTACTGGACAGCGGGAAAGCATCCGGCCAGAAATTCATTCCGCTGGTGTTCGCTGCTGCGACTAATCACACCCAAGGCCAGGAATGCATAAATGATAGGAGCATATTGGGTCTGTTGGAACAGGTAGATGGACCCCATAGCCCAGGCGAAGCCAACCAGCAGGTATCCCGGCAGCGGTGAAATCCCGAATGCTGAAAACCGGCGGTTGATGATCCGTACTTGTAGCTTGAAGTAATAATTCACGGTGCCAATTTGGTGTACAGCAACCCTGTTGCCTGCGGTGGACATATTGAACGATTATTCTTTAGCGATATCCACCTGCCGGCCCAGGGCTGGTACCTGAATAGTAGCCTGCCAACGAAAGACCGTAATCAGTGCTTCAATCATTCGGCCTTCACTTTCACTGATCAAGCGCCCTGCCTTGAGCATGGAGTAGCCATCGCCGCCATTCGCCAGGAAATTACTGGCAGCAATAGTATACTGTCGTTTCAGGTCCAGAGGCTTCCCCTGAATGGTGGCGGAAATAAGTCGTTTTCCGGCTGGCCGACGGGAATCAAAGCGCGTAGTTATGCCGGCCAGTTGGGCTACCCCATAGTTTTTTTCGTAGCTGTACTCTAACAAATCATGCAGGGCCTGTCCGCTAATTTCCTTGACCTGAAATTTGTCGATAAAGGGGTAAATGTTGACCAGATCCTCCACTGTTACAGCACCGGCATTCAGGTCAGCCCGCAAGCTGCCGGGATTAATGACGGCAATATCACTTTGAGCGGCCTCGAGCAGTAAATCTGCCAGCAAATTCCCCAGGGTAGATTCCCGGTAATATTTCCGGAAGGCGGTTTTATCCACCTGGCCCAGCACTTGCGTCATCGCTGGTGATGCCGTCCTGTATTTTTCAATCAGGGCGGTAACCTGGGGATCTGGTGTTAGTTGGTCGGACATTACCGGAATCAGTTGGCCCGTGAGCATCTTTTTGGTTCCGGTCGACTTGTCCAGCGACAAGGTGAGGCTGCCCAGGTATTTACCCTGGCCGAAGGTCAGTCCGATAAGAGTACCCGTTACCGGATGCTGAACGGGAGCCCACAGGCCATTGTCGGAATGCCCGCCAAAGATGATATCTGCTCCCCGCAACTGGCCCGCCATGGCGTAGTCTTCGGCAAAGCCCCGCTGAACTTCCGGATCAGCTTCCTTGTCGGTTTGCATCGGGGCACTTTGGTTTTGGTGGGTGAGCACCACGATTAAATCTACCTCCGGGCGCAGGAGGTCAATATAGCGCTGAACCTCCCCGATTGGATCGCGGGCTTCCAGGCCCTGGCGATGGGCGGGGTTGATCGTGTTTTTGAAAGCTTCCAGGCCCATCGCGCCAATTACGCCAACGCGGATTCCTTGTTTTTCCAGGATTGTATAAGCCCGGCAGTAGGGGATGTCCGTGTTTGCGTAATAAATATTGGCGTTGAGTACGGGAAACCGCGCCCGCTGTTGAACTTCGCGTAAGCGCTCCCATCCGTATTCAAATTCATGATTGCCCAGGGTTATGGCATCATAACCCATCGCGCTGTAAATTTCGAAAGGTAAAGCACCCTGGGATACCTGGGATAACGCTCCGGTAAAGATATCTCCGGCGTCGAACAAAAAGGAAATTGGAGCAGCAGCCCGCTTTGCGTGGATTAAGCTAGCCAGGTAGGGCATGCCCCCAATGTGCGCTATGGTATCATTCCAGTAGGCTTCCATGGGTTCATACACGCTTTCAATATCATTGGTGTATAAAAAGGTGATTTCCTGGGGTTGAGCCCGCAGAACACCGACACCCAAGGTCGAAAGGATAAACCAAATGAGCATTTTATGGACCATAGGACATCGAGGTTGGTAATAAAAGAAAATGTGCCATAAACCTGGTTTAAGCCCGTTCGAAAATGTAAGTGATGGGACAATATTATCTATACCTTATTTCAGGCTCTTTTGGGCTTCCACTTCGTTAAAAAGCCTCGCCGACGCGCTGCGTCGCCTGCGTTTTTTGCCTTGTTGAACCCCAAAATTGCACTGAACAAAGCTTATACATAATGATGACCCATCACATGCCGGTAAAATTCAGGCTGGCATTTTGGTAACTAAACCGCCGGAAATCGAAGGTAAGGATTTTAGCAAATAACAGGTTGAGATGGATTCAAAACTGGGGTAAAGAAAGCTTTATCCGGAATATTTGGTAAAACGTTCGGGGCGAGGCGCGAAAGATTGCCCCAAGTTTGCTACCTTCAACTTATTGAACCAAACCCATCGCTTGCATGTGGCGAATCGGCTTTGATGCCAAACGACTCTTCAACAATTTCACAGGATTAGGGAACTATAGCCGGACACTGCTAAGCAACTTGTCGTATTACTACCCCGATGACTATGCTTATTTCCTGTACACCCCAAAGATTATCCGCAATCCGGAAACCAAACACTTTCTTAATAGCCCGCTGTATTCGGTAATTACGCCACCCCAATGGCGCAGGCCGCTATGGCGTTCGTGGCGGGTTCGCCATGATTTACGCAAGCACAAAATTGAGTTGTACCACGGGTTAAGCAATGAATTACCCTTAGGGTTACCTGGTAAGGATATTCGAACCGTAGTCACGATTCACGACCTGGCTTTTTTGCATTACCCGGATTATTATCCGCGCCTCGATCGGGAAGTGTATAACCTCAAGTTTGGGTATGCCTGCCGGAATGCCGATCGGATTGTGGCGATCAGTGAGCACACCAAGCAGGATATCGTCAACTATTACCAAATCGACCCCAACCGGATTGAGGTGATTTACCAGTCGTGCCACGAGCGCTTCATGCAGGAAAAATCACCAAAAATCATTGAGGGTGTGTTAGCAAAATACAACCTGCCCTCTGAATACTTTCTCTACGTAGGGACCATTTCGGAGCGTAAAAACCTGCTGGGCGTGATTCAGGGTGTTGAAAAACTACCTGCTGATCTACGCCTGCCTTTGGTGGTTATTGGCGGTGCAGATGTTTCTTACCGCAACCAGGTAGAGCAATATTTACAATCCAGCAGCCTGCGGGATAAAATCTTCTTTCTCAAGGCAGAGTCGGAAGACCTTCCAGCTATTTACCAACGAGCCTCCGTTTTTCTTTATCCTTCCCGGTACGAAGGGTTCGGCATTCCTGTGCTGGAAGCCCTTTTTAGCAAAACACCGGTGATTTCCAGCTTGGTGTCTTCCCTTCCCGAAGCAGCTGGACCTGGTGCCTGGCTGGTGGATCCCGATGATGCGGACCAGATAACGACCGGTATCGCCAAATTCCTCACGGATGATTCCTACCGTGAGCAAGCCATCGAACAGGGGTATGATTACGCCCAGCGGTTCCGCGGCGAGGAACTCACCGAACAAATGATTGACTTGTACCTGAGCCTACTGGAACGGTAAGGGGAGGGACCAGTGGCTGGTAACTGGCCCCGACTGCGTCGAGGGTAAATTTCTGGCCTGCCTCCTTACGCTGTCGCTCCTGGAGGCGGGTAAATTTCTGGTTTTTGGCACTGAGCGTTGCTCCTCGTTTTCCTGTTCGTTGGAATCAACAGATTCCAGACGCACTATTGGCCGGTCTTCAGACCGATGACAGGATTTTTAAAGGTGAACCCAAAGCGCCTGGTTCCTTTTGACCGGGAGGGACAACGCGAGGCATCCCGTCGTTACGGATGGAGGACGTACCTGTACCGGGGGTGCTCTGCAATCTGATTTCCTTCGCCCGCCGAAACGTTAGTGCAGGCGGGTCGATTTCTCACCCCGACGCAGCCAGGGCAAGTTTCTCATTTCTCATTTCTCATTTCTCATTTCCCCCCAAAGCCTATCCTTTCTACTAATTATGCTATTGTGACGAACTATTATCGAACAAAAACGTTCATCACTAAAAATAATAGCAAAACTATCATTTTATGAGCACAACCACCCTAACTCAAGAGGAACTAACCATGTCAAAAAACACAGCTACACCGGTACCCATTGCGGTAGCCCATGGTGATGGAATTGGCCCGGAAATCATGGACGCTGTATTGCGCATCCTGGATGCCGCTGGGGCTGCCATTCAGGCCGAGCCGGTTAAAATCGGCAAAGAGGTATACCTGAGTGGTCACACCTCGGGTATTGCGCCGGAATCCTGGGAAACCCTGCGCCGTACGCAAGTCTTTTTGAAAGCTCCTATTACTACGCCACAAGGGAGTGGTTACAAGAGTCTGAACGTGACCATCCGCAAGTCGCTGGGCCTGTACGCGAACGTTCGCCCCTGCCAGGCCCTGGTGCCCTACGTACCCAGCCATTTCCCCGATATGGATCTGGTGATTGTTCGTGAGAATGAGGAAGATTTATATGCAGGGATTGAACACCAGCAAACTCCGGAGGTAATTCAGTGTTTAAAGCTGGTTTCGCGCCCGGGCTGCGAGCGGGTTATCCGCTATGCCTTCGAATATGCCCGTGCCAATGGCCGTAAGAAGGTCACTTGCATGAGTAAGGACAATATCATGAAACTTACGGACGGCCTTTTCCATGAGGTTTTCCGCGAAGTAGCTACAGAATACCCTGAAATTGAATCCGAACACTACATTGTAGATATCGGCGCTGCGATGCTGGCCGATCGCCCTGAGCGCTTCGATGTGGTGGTTACCCTCAACCTGTATGGTGATATCCTTTCCGACATCACGGCGCAGGTTGCCGGTTCGGTAGGGATGGGTGGCTCGTCCAATATTGGCGAAAACTTTGCCATGTTTGAAGCGATCCATGGATCGGCACCGGATATTGCCGGAAAGAATATGGCCAACCCATCGGGATTGCTGCAGGCCGCTTGCCTGATGCTGACCCACATCGGCCAGGGTCCCGTGGCAGAGCGCATTCAAAATGCCCTGCTGAAGACGCTGGAAGACGGTCTGCATACGGCCGATATCGCAAATGAATCTTTTACCCTGCAGAAATTAGGTACCCAGGAATTTGCCGATGCCATTATCGCCCGGCTGGGTCAGGAACCAAAGGTGCTTAAGCCGGTACGCCTGGGAGAAAGCAAGCCAATTCAGGTTCACGTCAAGCCGACAGCCCCGGTGAAGAAAGAACTGTTGGGGATCGACCTCTTCCTTGATTGGGCAGCAGATGACCGCAATCCACAAGTGCTGGGCGACCAACTGGCACAAGCGGCTAAGTCGGTAGGCTGGAAGCTGAAAATGATCACCAACCGGGGGGTAAAAGTATATCCCGACGGGATGCCTGAAACCTATTGTACCGACCACTGGCGTTGCCGCTTCATGCATGCACCGGTAGAATTCCTGGAAAACAACCGCGACGTGGTTGCTCCACAGATCACCGATTATCAGGCGGCGATCCAACTCCAGCAAGCTGTATTTACCGCTGGCTTTGATATCATCAAAACGGAAAATCTCTACCAGTTTGACGGTGAGCGGGGCTACTCGCTGGGTCAGGGGGAGTAGGTTGATGCTTATCTATTTCTAAAACATAATAGGAAGTTGCTCAAACAAAAGGGCAACTTCTTTTTTTTAGTCATTCTTCGCCTCCAGATCATGTCCCCGGTAAAAGCCGAGATCAGTGCCCAGGCGGGCTTTCGTCAGATAGGCCAGTTGTCCGGTGTGGTAGGAAAAATGCTCAATGACGTGAATAAGGATGCTGAGGCCCGTTTCAGAAAAACCCTGCACGGCATAGGTCCGCAACAGGTCTCCGGGTTGTAATTGGTCGAGGGTGGTATTGACATCCGCTTCCAAAACGGCCAATAAACGATACAATTCAGCTTTGGGGATAGGTCCCTGTTCGTCAAATTCCTGCTGGCG
Organism: Lewinellaceae bacterium; assembly: GCA_020636445.1. GTDB lineage: Bacteria > Bacteroidota > Bacteroidia > Chitinophagales > Saprospiraceae > JACJXV01. The sequence goes on from JACJXV010000002.1 coordinate 9,251, forward strand.
CTGGCGATTATCGGCTTGGTTTCCCAGCGCTGCAACGATCCACTGCCGTACATTGCCGCATAGATGGAGTACCAAATTACCGGCACTGTTGGATTGCGGGTTAGGACGCTCCCAAACGGCCGCTTCGGATAACTCTTCGAGGCAGCGTAAAATCCGGGGAGCAGACTCGTCAAAAAGCCGCCTTTTCGCTTCAGCAATGAGGAGTTGGTGGTAGATGGGTATTTGGGTTTCCATAGGCATTGAGGAAATGGGAAATCAGAAATGAGAAATGAGTTGTCTGATTTCCCATTTCTGATTTCTTTAGGTATGTAACGCCCCGCAAACACTAATCGTTTGCCCCGATACGTAGGCACCCATATCGGAGGCCAGGAATACGCAAACGTCAGCTACTTCGTTGGCTTTGCCGAATCGCTTGAGGGGAATATTGCTTAGGTAGGCATCGCGGGTTTTTTCATCCAGCTGGTCGGTCATGTCGGTTTCGATAAAGCCCGGCGCAACCGTATTACAGCGAATATTTCGGGAACCCATTTCCTTGGCGAGGGATTTTGAAAATCCAATAATACCGGCTTTGGAGGCGGCATAGTTAGCTTGTCCGGCATTACCGGTAATCCCCACAATGGAGCCCATGTTGATGATGGCGCCACCACGGCTTTTCATCATTGGGCGCAGGGCATGTTTGCTCAGGTTGAAAACGGATTTGAGATTGGTGCTAATCACCTTATCCCACTGTTCTTCGGTCATGCGCAACATTAGGGTATCCTGCGTAATACCTGCGTTGTTAATGAGTACATCCAGTTGTCCAAAATCAGCCACTACGGCGTTAATAAGGGCTTCCGCTTCGGTGTAAGAACCGGCATCCGACTGATAAGCTTTGGCTTTTACACCCATCCCGGTTAGTTCGGTTACGATGGCTTCCGCTTCGGCACTGCTTGAGCGATAGGTAAAAGCAACATGCGCACCGTGCTCCGCAAACCGGCGCACCAGGGCCGCACCAATTCCCCGGGATCCTCCGGTAATCAAGGCAACTTTGTCCTGCAGTAATTTCATGTGAAAAGTATTGTTCGTTGATCACTGGTTTTAGGGCGTAGCAGACAAAAAGTAACCAGCTGCTGACAGGCATGCTTCCTCCTACGCCATTTGTGTCGGCGCTAAAATTAGGGAATTTTCGGCTTACTACAGCATTGGTTAAAGGAAATGGACCCTTCGGTTCCGCTCAGGGACCGAAATTTCTCATTTCTCACCCCGATGCAATCGGGGCAAGTTTCTCACCCGCCGTAGGCGGACAAGTTTCTCATTTCTGAGTAATCCTACAACTTCTCTGCCAGGTACTGCCCGGTAAAGGATTCGGGATGTTGTGCCAGTAATTCAGGCCGCCCCTGGTAGACCAGCTGCCCGCCTTCCTTGCCGCCGCCCGGCCCCAGGTCGATGACCCAGTCGGCAGATTTTACCACCTCGAGGTTGTGTTCAACAACTAATACAGTGTGTCCTTTTTCCACAAGGGCATTCAAGGCATCGAGGAGTTTGCGAATGTCGTGGAAATGCAGCCCCGTGGTAGGTTCGTCGAAGATGAACAAGATCTTTTCGGTACTGCGTTCCTGTCCCAGGAAGGATGCGAGTTTAACCCGTTGGGCCTCACCACCGGAGAGCGTACTTGAGGATTGCCCCAGGTGGACATACCCCAGGCCAACGTCCTGCAGCGGTCGCAGCTTGGTGATGACCTCCTTGACGTCCTGGAAGAACTCCATGGCTTCATCGATACTCATTTCCAGGATATCAAAGATATTTTTGCCGCGGTACTGCACCTCCAGCACTTCATCCTTGAAACGGCGACCATTGCAAACGTCACAAACCAGCCGTACATCGGCCAGGAATTGCATTTCAATGACTTGCTCACCTTCCCCCTTGCAGGCATCACACCGGCCACCATCGACGTTGAAGGAAAAATGCTTAGGCTTGTAGCCACGAATTTTAGACAATTGCTGGGAGGTCATTAAGTCCCGGATGGCATCATAGGCTTTGACATAGGTTACCGGATTAGACCGCGACGATTTTCCAATCGGATTTTGATTGACCATTTCCACCTGCGTGAGCAGTTGCAGGTCACCTTCCAGGCTGGTGTAGGAACCCGGTGATTTGGCGATATTTTCCCCAAAATGCTTTTTCAGCGCCGGGTAAAGAATCTGTTTGACCAGGGTAGTTTTACCGGATCCTGAAACACCCGTTACTACCGTAAAGGCCTGCAGGGGAATATCAACATCAATACGGTGCAGGTTATGCTGGCGGGCGCCGCGAAGGTGAAGGTAATTACTCAGCGGGCGTCGTTGCTCCGGAATCGGAATCGTCATGCGGCCGCTCATGTATTTGGTTGTCAGGCTTTCAGTAGCCTCATCATAAATAGCATCATAGGGGCCGGCGAAGACCACTTCACCGCCGTGAATACCGGCGGCAGGACCAATGTCAACCAGGTAGTCGGCATTTTTGATGATGTCCTCTTCGTGCTCTACGACAATAACCGTGTTTCCCAGATCACGCAGGGAGCGCAACACACCCACCAGGCGATTGGTGTCGCGGGGGTGCAGGCCTACACTGGGCTCATCCAGAATATACATGGAGCTGGTTAGGTTGCTACCCAGGGTGCGGGTGAGGTTAATCCGCTGCGTTTCGCCACCGCTTAGGGTTGCTGAAATCCGGTTAAGCGTCAGATAGCCCAACCCCAAATTGACCATAAACTGCAGACGGGTGATGATCTCGGTAAACAACCGGTTAGCTACTTTAGCATCATACGCCGATAAATCTACCTGCTGAAAAAAAGCCAGCAATTCATCAACAGGTTGGTCAATTAGTTCCCCGATGGTATGGCCAGCTACCTTTACGTACATCGCTTCCGGGCGCAGGCGAGCACCTTCGCAAGTGGGGCAGAGGGTACGGCCCCGGTAGCGTGCCAGCATCACCCGGTTCTGAATTTTATAGGTTTTCTCCTCTAATTCCCGGAAAAAGGCATGTATACCTTCAAAATACCGGTTGCCATTCCACAGCAAGCGCCGTTCCTCCCGGGTCAAATCCTGGTAAGGCCGATGCACCGGAAAATCAAAATGGTGGGCATTGGCCAATAGTTCTTCCAGCCATTGGCCATATTTTTCTCCTTTCCAACAAGCTATGGCGCCTTCGTATAACGATAGCGATTTGTCGGGGACAACCTTGTCTTCATCAATACCCATGACCATGCTGAATCCCTCACAGGTTGGGCAGGCACCATAGGGGTTGTTGAAATTAAATAATTGAGGCGAAGGCTCCAGAAAGGTCATCCCATCCAGTTCGAAGCGATTATTGAACATGCGGCGTTCCTGCCCTATGACATCAACCAGGCACTCGCCCTCACTTTCATAGAATGCTGTTTGGATGGAATCCGCCAGGCGGCGCCCATTCGCTTCGTCATCAGCCTGTACAATGAAGCGATCAATCAGGACGTAAATATCAGCATCACGGAGCGTACCAATTTTGGCATCCAGTAAGGGGTCGCTGCCTTCCAGGAAATCCTGGATATCGGATAATTGGCTGTGATTCCAAAATCGGGTATACCCTTTTTGCAATAGCAGGTTTAATTCCTGGGCAAGGGTGCGATCTGCATATTTATATGGAAGCGGGATGAAAAGCTGGATTCGGGTTTCATCGGGAAATTGCTGGATGAAGTCAACGACATCTGATACCTGGTGCTTGCGTACTTCTTCGCCGGTTATGGGTGAAAAGGTGCGACCTGCCCGGGCATAGAGCAACCGCAGATAATCGTAAATCTCGGTGAGCGTTCCTACAGTTGAGCGGGCATTACTGGTACTTACTTTCTGTTCGATAGCAATGGCGGGGCAAATACCTTTAATGTAATCAACCTCGGGTTTTTTCATGCGCCCCAGAAACTGCCGAGCGTAGGAGGATAAGCTTTCTACATAGCGGCGCTGGCCCTCTGCGTAGAGGGTATCCATCGTGATCGACGATTTTCCTGAACCGGAAACCCCGGTGATGACCACCAGTTGATTCTTTGGGATTTGCAAGTCAACATTCTTCAGGTTATTGGCTCGCGCACCCTTGATGAGGATGTAATTACCTACCTTTTCCAAAGTAGGTGCCACAATGGGCTGATTTTTTTTCTTGGCCGGCATACGCTGTATGAACAATTTATGAAGGTGCAAAAAAGACGCCTTCATACCCACAAACAAAATAACAAAGCTAGAGTTTTCTGCGGTGGACACAACCTTTTAGCTACAGAAACCCGGAATAAAAAAGGTCGCCACCTTCCTTCGGCGTAAACACCTCTTCCTCGGCAGATCAGTTCGGCAAAGCAAAGCTTTGCTACCGAAGAGGTGCAAAACTTCAATAGATTCGAAATATTATTTGATAAAAAAATAAAAAAACAAGACATCCTTATGCGTTTGGCAAGCATAACGACACGAGAGTAGGCGTTTTATTAAGAAATAAACAAGATATTGCGTGGCAAGCGTTAACCTGGTGTTAAGAAATGAAAAAAAATGCAGGGAACATTGTTGATTTTAAAACCTAGCACTTATCTTTGGCATCAGAACAATAAACCGTTGGTCATTTCATTCACAAAACGTTGAATCTATAGGCGAGAACTTCTACACTAATAAGATTACGATCCCATAACGTAAACTGTCTTAGTTATGCAAGTTACGCCGCTTAATGACCAGCAGCTCATTGCCCAATATTTAGAAGGGAATGAGCGTGCATTTGAGGAGTTGCTGAATCGTCACCAGCAAAAAATCTACACCTCAATTTACCTTTTTGTCAAAGATCAAAGTTTAGCTGAGGACATCTTCCAGGAGGTCTTCATCAAAATCATTGATACCCTTCGCCGGGGTAAATACAACCACGAAGGCAAGTTCCTGCAATGGGCTATGCGTATTGCTTACAACATGTGCGTGGATTATTTCCGGCGGACGAAGCGCCGTCCAAAGGTTTCGCCAACGGATACTTTCGATATTTTCGATATCCTGCAGGTTTCAGAACCCAATGCTGAACAGGGCATGATTCGCAGCCAGACGCATGACAAAGTGCGCCAATTGGTGGATATGCTTCCTCCTGAACAACGCGAAGTAGTCATCCTGCGTCATTACGCGGATATGAGCTTCAAAGAAATTGCCAAGCTAACCCGGGTAAGTATCAACACTGCCCTGGGCCGGATGCGCTATGCCTTAATCAACATCCGGAAAATGGTTGAAGAAAGAGAGGTCATCCTACAGTAATTGCGGCTGATCCCATGAATATAACTTTTCTCCACCGGGAAGTCGACTCGCTCGTCTTCCCGGTGGTATTTATACCCATTTCGAACGATCACCACGCCGTAGGCTTAACACCACAACCCTTCGACTCCGCCTGGTTCTTGCCCGCCGATGCAAGGCTACAGCGGGTAACCCTCCTGCACAAGGTTTCGGCGGGTAAATAAACGCTCAACGAGCCCGCCAGAGGCGGATAAATAACGCTCAACGCTCAACGTCATTTAGGTATTAACAACCAGCAACTAGTAATTTACCCGCCTCCGGCGGGCCAGTAACCAAAAAAATGAGGTTCTCAGCACCGGATTATGCTGTTGCTGCCCGGTTTTGTATCTTGTAACGGTCAGCGCAGAACCAGCAGGCGCTTTTACTGACTTAAAAGGCGAGCGGTAACTCTGGCCTTCAAATAAAGGTTTGGCCATGCTGCGTTTATTCTGGCGGTTAATCAATTCCCTAATCCCGGTTGGGCTATCCAGCCGAAACCCGAAAGGTTTTATGATGCGATTCCCCGGTTTACTATGCCTTGGCTTGGTGCTGTCGGTGACTACCAGCCTCTCCGCACAGCGCATATTGGAAGGACAATGGCGGGGTACCCTTACAAACGGATTAAGTTCTAACCAGGGCTACCCCTTTGAACTATTTCTCAAAGTAGACAAACAAAAAGTAAGTGGGCGTTCTTACGTTTACCTACCCGATGGGAAGTTTATTGAGATGGAAGTACACGGCGTCATCTATGAGGACTTTTCCATTTACCTGGAAGATCTTCGCCTGGTTGCTGCCCCCGATAGACCCATTCCCGATTTCTTACGCAAATACCAGCTGGCGTTTAAAGGTGATATCTGGAAGAAAAACCTCTATGGCTACTGGCAGGAAGTGGTAGATGATGACCCCACCAGCAAACGGCGCCGTCTCGGAAAGATCGTCATCACTAAAGTTGAAAATAGTAAAGCCTGATTCTGGTTGACGATGGTGATTTGGTGAGGAGTGAGTGGGGAAGCGCCCTGCCTACGCTAAGCTTGTCCGCCTATGGCGGGCTTCGGCAGGTAAAAAAATCAAAAATTGGAAACCAGCCACCAGCAACCAGCCACCACCAATCTACTCCAACGGCCAGCCATATTGCTCCCAGTCGGTAGCATAGTCGATATCCGGGAGGGTAGCTACAGTATGGTAAGTAGCTCCGGCTTCCGTAAGGCGGACAACTGTATCGGCCAGCACCTGGTCGGTACTCCAGGTCATATCCCTGAAAATGGTTGGAATTACCTGGCGTAGCCCCAGCAGGTAGTAGCCTCCGTCCGTGGCGGGGCCTAAAATAGCATCATAGGTAGTGAGTTGATCCAGGGATTCCTGGAGAATAGCCGTACTCAGTAAAGGGCAGTCTGTTCCGACAAGTACCGCCCGCTGGTGGTGGGCAAGAACTTCCTGGAGGGCGCTCTCCATACGTTGGCCCAGATCTCCGTCAACCTGGCACCGTTTGTGAAAGGCAGCATTTGACCATGCATCATGCGGATCAATAAAATCGCTGTAATAGAGATAGCGGTCGGCATCAATGCCTAAGCAAATGTCCCGCGTGCGGGCGCAGAGGGCGAGGTATATTCGCATTGCTTCCTGATCACCTACCGTAGCCGCTAACCGCGTTTTAACCCGGCCGGGGACAGGGTTTTTGACAAAGATAATCAGGGCGGATGAAGACATGAGAGAGGGTTATTAGTTACTGGTTACTAGTTACTAGCAACTAATAACCAGTAACCAGTAACCAGCAACAATCTATCAGTCTTCTTTTTTCTTATCCTTGGAGCCAAAGAGTTCGTCTTCGGTAACCCGTTGAATTTTCTCTCCGGATTTCAATTTGCGGGAAATGACGGAGTAGGGGCCAGAGATGATCGTCTCGCCAGCTTTGAGGCCGGAAACAATCTCGATGAAATTATCATCCTGGATGCCGGTTTTAACCTCAGCCATGCGAACCGTATCGCCTTCCATTGCGACGAATACAACTTCGAGCAGATCTTCTGTGGAAGTGGATTTTTCGGCCGTTTCGCCATCTTTAGACTCAACGAATTTTTTCTTTACGCCTTCTTTTTCCCGGGTAGTGACTGCCTGGATGGGAACACTCAGGACACCTTCTTTCGATTGGGTAAGAATATCTACAGAAGCTGACATTCCAGGGCGGAAAGGATAGCGCTTTTTCGGGGAAATCAAATCGCTGTACGAGGCAGGGTCAATATTAATACGTACCTCGAAGTTGGTGATTTGGTCGCTGGTTAACGAGGCGGCACCCGCTGCATTGGAGGCGGTATTGGCAATTTGGGTAACGCGGCCTTTGAATTTTCGGCCCAGGTAGGCATCCACCTCAATCTCCACTGGATCATTGAGAGATACCCGGGGGATATCGCTTTCGCTCACATCTACCCGAACTTCCATGCTGTTGAGGTTGGCGATTCGCATCATTTCAGTCCCTGTCATTTGGATAGTACCTACTACCCGTTCTCCTTTTTCTACATTGAGCAAAGAGATGATGCCGCCACTAGGGGCGTAGACTGTTGTTCGGCGCAGGCTGGTACGCAACTCTTTGAGGCTGGCTTCCGCGCTGGCCACTGTAAACTCAGCGGCGCGGGCACTTTCCTGGGCTGCCTTAATGCCGGCATCCGCCGAGCGGAGGTTAGCTTCCAGGCTTCGCAAGCTCGATAGCGAGGCTTGATAATCGGCTTCGGAAATCACCCCGTCTTTGAACAGTTTGCTATTCCGATTCTGAATTTCCCGGGCATTTTCCAGTTGTGCAACGATTTGCTCGCGTTGAGCACGCAGGTTTTCAATCTGCGATTTGGAGTTGGCTACCTGGGCTTTGGAGCTATTAACGCCTGCTACCCCACGCTCAACCTGCGATTGGTAGGCATCAGGGTCAATGCGAGCCAATACCTGACCGGCAACTACGGAGTCGCCTTCCTGAACATATAATTCAACGATCTCCCCCGAAACGTCGGAACTGATTTTTACTTCTACCACAGGGAAAACTTTCCCGCTGGCGGATACTTTTTCATTGATAGTACGGGCAGCAACCGCTTCAACGGTTACCTTTTCTCCCTGCGGCCGGTTCTTTGCCTTGAAAATGGCGAAGACAATCAGGGCCAGGATAACACCACCGAGAATATAAAGTAGCGTGTTATTGTTTTTTCGCTTTGTCATGACGATGCGTTGTGGTTTATTAGGAAGTTCACAAGGTAGGTTATCTTTCGACTAGAGACGGAGGCCTTTTCCTTGGTAAAATTCGATTTGTTTGATGTTGAATAGGTGTTGGTAGCGTGCCCGGGCCAGATCCAGCTTGGCCCGCTCTAAATTCGTACGGGAATTGGTCAGCTCCAGGGCGTTGGCTGCGCCGAGGTCATAACGCCGTTGGGTATTGTCAAAGGCAGCCTGCGCAGCACTCAGCGAAGTCTGTGCTGCAGCTAGCGTACGCTTGGAAGCACGGGCCGCAGTAATGGTCTGTTCGACATTCGTACGGAGTTGCTGCCGGGTTTGGTCGGTATTTACCTCAGCGGAAATGACCCCCAGTTGGGCACGTTGAACGCCAATCCGGGAGCGCAAGTTGTTGAAGATGGGGATACTCAGGGTCATGCCCAGCGATTGCCCGAAGTTCTCATTAATTTGATCGAAATAGGGGTTCTTGGAGAATTGCGGGATGGCTTGCTCTACCTCAAAATCGACAGGGGTACCATTGAGGAAAACCGTTTGACCTACGCGGGTGGTGCTAAATCCATCTATGCGCCGGGCCTGGTCGGAGTAGTTGCTCCGCAGACTGCCAAAAACAGTAAGCGTAGGGTAGAGGCTTCCTTTTGCCAGGTCTACACCCACTTGCGCACTGGCGACCCGCTGGTCAGCGGCGCGAACTTCTGGTTGATTTCCCAGGGCCGAGGTGTATAATTCGCTAAAGGGAACTTTATCAGGATCAATATCTGCCGGAATCAGCACGTCCGGTTTCTCAATGCGGATGTCCAGATTAGGGTCAAGTAAAAGCAGTTGTTTTAAGTTGAGATAAGCCAGTTTCATGGCGTTCTCAGCTTCAATGAAAGCCTGCTCATCGATTGCCAGGGTTGCTTCGAAATCCAGGCGCTCATTGGCTGGACGGGCTCCAGCGTCAATGAGTTTTATGGTTTGGGCTAACTGCTGGCGAGACTGTTCGCGACGAACGCGTACGATCTCTAATTGTTCTTGACTTAGTAAAACGTTGAGGTAAGCCAGGGCGATCTGTAAGCCAGTATTATTGGTACTGGTTTGGGCATCGAGCCGGGCTACTTCCAAATCAATTTTACTTTGCTTAACCGCATTCACCAACTGGTTGCCGCTGAACAAACTGACGCCGGTACTCAGGTTGTAGCTGTTGAAGGTAATTGTTTGGTTGTTAAAGGAGTTGGTCGTAGGGTCAATGGTGCGGCCAAACTGAGCCCCGCCCGTTACCGAGCCATTTAAATCCGGCAAGCGATTCATCTGGTTTTGCTTGACCGTTAATTCGGCATTGCGAATTTGGTTTTGCGCTTGTTTGATGGTAAGGTTATGCTGGATGGCGTGTTCAATACAGCGCTCCAGCGACCAGGTTTCTTGCCCGAAGGCGCTCATCCCACCCAAGGCCAGGAATATGGAGAGCGCGAGTAACTTTCGAAACATAGTAAATCTTTTATACGTACGTGGTAAAGACCATCGGTCACGATGGCTTTGCAATAGTAGTGAAGCCCACGCGCCGGGCCGAATTATTTCTATAAAGAAGACAGAAATTTGGATGAATACCCAATACTAGCCGTCGGGAGGAACCCGGTTGCGATTTTATCGGGGGCATTTGTCGACAAGAAGCCCCTGTTTTCTGTTGAATGAAACCGGTAGTAAGCAGAATTTTGCAGGAATTAAATAATACATCTGCTTAACCCTTCAATCGACAAACGGCAATTTACTGGCGGGTTTTCAGGGTGTGGTAACCAATGATTTGGTCATACCGTCCTCCGAAGGGGCGGTAATAGATCAGGATAAGGTAATCGTTTTCGGTTTCAAATGAATCGCCTTCTATCTGACTTAGCTGCAATACTCCTGGTGCCGGCTTATTTCCTTTAGTGCTGGGGGTTACCGCATAGGCGTAATTATAAAAGCCCTGTTTGAGAGGCGTTTTGAGCACATAGCCATTGACCGATGGGTTGTAGACCATTTTATAGTACTCTTCGAGTCGCCAATCGGTGAATTTACCCACGAGGTAAACATTCTCGTCAAAGTAAGGAGTCGGCGCATACAACGTGAAGAGCACCTGCGCATAATCAGCAGCGAGTTGATTGTTTTGATCCTGTGTGCCAAGGACGAAATTCCCATTGATATCGCGGTATTCCAGGTAGTTATCGCCATCGCGCGCGCGGTCCTTATACAACATCACTTCATTACCATCGCGTGAGGTATAAACCTCCTGGACCTGGCCGGCAGGGGTACGGAGAGAACGCAGGTCGAGTTGGCGGAACTCCTTTCCGGCCGGAAAAACAATCTTATCCTGAAAGTCAAAAACGAGGGTATTGATTCGGCTAAATTGAGGCGTAATACCAGTGATAGCGTTGTCCCAGCGGCCATTTTGCAGTACTACCGCTTTAACTTCCTGCATAGGGCTGCGTAGCGGCATCCGTTCGTGATTGACGATGAAATCGATTTCCTGATGGGTGCGCATTTTACTCACCTGGCTGGGGCGTACCTGCTCTGCGTTAACTTCTACCCGCTGATCCACTACCATGAACCGCCTGGTAATGGCTGGGATTCTATCCTGCTCATCTTCATAGACAATAAGGACATAGTTTCCCGATTTTGTCCAACGCATACTGTTGTTGGGAATTGCCAGGGTATAATGGGTGTAAGCAACTGTCGTTTTAAACGAAAACTGAAAATCGCGAATATTCTCCTCACCGAATCCATCGATATATTCCATTTGGACCAACTGCGAAGGCTGCCAATCCATGTCGCACTGGATAATGCTGTAGGTGTAGTTTTTGGTGTCGCCATCCAGGTCGTCAAACTCCAAAATCAAGGGGAAATTACCGCCGTTAAGTGGTACCACCGGATAGGCCAGCGGGGTACCGGCAACCGAAAGCGTAACAGACATAATATTGGGTAAATAAACCCGGTCGGAATAATCCAGTTCCGCATTGGATTGTCCCGAAGCAGGACTAGAAAACCCGACGACACAGCCTAAAACAATAAAAATCCAGCGCATAGCGAATATTAATTTATTCCAGTCCCCGGGGAGCACCTGATAGGCCTTGAGCCCGACTTACCCAGGGGGAGTTCTTTATCCAGAAACGCCAGGGCTGTAAGGCCCAGGCGCCAGCGTAAGCCACACCTACCCGGGTTCCCTGGCTGATGGAGTCGGCAGCAGGGGCAAGCCCTCTGTCTTCCACCCAAATGGAACTCTTCGGGGCCAATGTATTGGTTCCGGAGAGGGCGGTAGTAATGCCCATGGCTTTGCTCATAACGCCTGGCCCCGCAGTTAATTGTGGTTTTAGCTGGGCGAATGCACGCCGGGTGAGCATAGTAGAGACGTTTTCCAGGGGTTCTACTGCCCGGACCAGCACAACATGAGGCTGGTCGATGACGCCGGTGACCAGGTTAAACAAATGATGGATGCCGTAACACAAATAAACATAAGCATGGCCTCCAGCCTGGAAAATCACTTCGGTACGAGGAGTACGTCGCCCCTGATAAGCGTGCGAGGCAGCATCTTCGGGGGCCCGGTAGGCTTCCGTTTCGACGATGCGTGCGGCACAAAACTGACCATCGAGTTGGGTGCACAACACCATTCCCAACAATTCCCGGCTGATTTGCAGCACGTCCTCCCGCTGGAAAAAAGCAGCATCTAAGCGCTTACCTGCAGGAGGTCTGTCGCGTTTATCCATTATCGGCGACTGTAATTTGGCGCCTCCTTAGTAATCGAAACATTATGTGGGTGGCTTTCATGCATTCCCGCATTGGTGATTTTCACAAATGAGGCTTTGGCTTGTAATTCTTCCACGGTTGCTGCGCCGCAATAACCCATGCCCGCGCGCAACCCGCCTACGTATTGCACCATTACTTCGGCCAGCGAACCTTTGAAGGGTACTCGTCCCTCGATCCCTTCGGGGACCAATTTCTTGATATCATCTTCAACATCCTGGAAGTAGCGGTCTTTGGATCCGGACTGCATGGCACCCAGGGAACCCATTCCCCGGTAAACTTTAAATTTCCGGCCTTCGTAGATGATCGTTTCACCGGGCGCTTCTTCTACTCCGGCAAATAAACCACCTGCCATAATCGTGCTGGCTCCGGCAGCAAGCGCTTTGACAATATCCCCGGTATAACGAATGCCTCCGTCACCGATAACGGGAACGCCGGTGTGCTTGATCGCCTGATAAGCCTGGTGGATGGCGGTAAGCTGGGGAACGCCTACTCCGGCTACGATTCGGGTGGTACAGATACTCCCGGGGCCAACGCCTACTTTAACACCATCTACGCCGGCTTCAACCAATGCCAGTGCACCAGCACCAGAGGCTACATTGCCCCCAATGATCTGCAAATCGGGGAAGTTTTCCTTAATCCGGCGTACGGCCTGTAATACACCAAGGGAGTGCCCGTGTGCGGTATCAACCGCTACGACATCGACCCCTACCGACCGCAGCGCCTCAACCCGGCTTAGCATATCACCAGTAACACCTACGGCAGCCCCAACGACGAGTCGACCATACGTATCCTTGCAACTTTGGGGATAGTCATGGACCTTCATAATGTCTTTGAAGGTAATCAGGCCCAGCAGCGTACGGTGGGCATCAACCACGGGAAGTTTTTCAATTTTATTGCGTTGCAGGATCTCACGGGCTTGCTCCAGGGTAGTGCCCTCGGGGGCTGTAACCAGGTTTTGCTTGGTCATGATCTCCTGCACTCTGCGTTCGAGGTGGGTTTCAAAGCGCAGGTCGCGGTTGGTGAGGATACCAACAAGTTGATTTTGGGAATCAACGACCGGGATACCTCCGATTTTGAAGCGCTGCATCAATTGAAGGGCTTCGCCGATGGTGGCTTCGGGGTTGATGGTAACCGGGTCGATGATCATTCCGCTTTCCGAGCGTTTTACGGCACGTACTTGTTCGGCCTGCTCGGCGATGGTCATGTTTTTGTGAATCATACCCAGGCCTCCCTGGCGGGCAATGGCAATGGCTAACTTCGCATCAGTCACAGTGTCCATCGCTGCCGAAACTACCGGGACATTCAACCGAATATCACGAGTGAGTTGCCCGGAGATATTGACTTCACGCGGCAGAACTTCCGAATAGGCTGGAACGAGAAGAACGTCGTCGAAGGTAAGTGCTTCGCCAAGGAATTTGGCGGTGTCGGTGGTGGTTTGCTTTGTTTCCATGCGCAAAGGTAAAGGAATTGCCTAAAAAAATAAAAGGACCCCGGCAACTTTTCCCGAAAAGGTTTTTTCCGCAGTAGGCAAGGCGAATGACCAAGCCTCCCGCGAATACTAACGAATAGCAGAAACGGGAAAAAAACTTCTCCAGGCCACGGGTATTTGGCCAGGTCATGCTCCTGGATTACCTTTGCCGATAGCGGGTGGGAATAATACCCTTTTAGCTGCTTATGAGTACTCTTATATGTTAAGTGTTTATAGCGACGAACATTTTATGCGGGAAGCGCTGCGGGAAGCAGAGCAAGCCTACGTTGCAGGTGAAGTGCCGGTAGGGGCTATTGTCGTTTGTGAAAACCGCATTATCGCCAGAGGTAGCAATGCCACCGAACAACTACACGACGTAACCGCGCATGCGGAAATTATTGCCATTACGGCAGCCTCCAACTATTTGAATAGCAAATACCTCCCGGGATGTACTTTATATGTTACCCTGGAACCCTGCATTATGTGTGCCGGGGCGCTTTATTGGGCACAAATAGATCGGATTGTTTACGGGGCTGATGATGACAAACGGGGATTCATGCGTTTTGGCAAAACATTGCTGCATCCCAAGACCAAGCTGGAGTATGGCGTCCTGCATCAGGAATGCCAGGATTTGTTAAAACAATTTTTTCGCGACCGGAGAGCTGACAAAGGATAGTGAGGGTAATTTCCTGACAGTGAGTTGCCCAGGAGATTTTAACATCTTTTGACAAGTATTAAACTGGCGTTAATCCCTTCCCAAGGGATGCATTAATGGCTCATTTCCCCGTACATTTTCCCTAAAAAATATGCGTTACTTCTACTGGTTTTTAGGTGCCGGGTTAATTGTTCTTTCTGCCTGCAGCCCCACCCTGAGTCCTTACACAGAATCTCTGCAGCAGCAATACCGTTGGTCGGATGATCAACTCCGGCAAATTCAGTTTTACCTATCCGATGATTTGGTCCTGCGACGTGCTTTTTCGGGAAGTTCCACGGAAATTATCCGTGGATCAGTAAAAGTGGTGGATGGTCAGGAAGTGGAAGAAATCCTTATTCCCCGGGCAACCCCGGGAGTCGCTTTATTTCGCCCTAAAACCAATCGGCTGGCGATCAGTTTCGAGGCCAATGGCGATGAGCGATTTCTGATTTTCGGACCTAACCCCAAAGCGGGTGATCGCTATGTCTTACTGGCTAAAGATTGGGGTCGCGACCAGGGAATAGTCACTTACGAGGGAAGGGAGTATACCGTTAGTACCCGCAGCGCTTTTACCGGGTTAATGGTCAACCTCAAGAAAATTCGCCGTATAGAAGTACAAAGCCGTACGGTGGGCGGTAGAAAGGTAAACTAAAAAGCGGCTCTTTGGGTGCCTGACCTCTTTCAGGAGGAAAAAGGATCATTATCCGGAATACCCTTGACGAAGGGGACAAAGCGAAAAGCACCCAATTTTTCTTCCTGAAAAGAAGTTTCTCCCGTGCGGGTGATGAGGTACATGGTCTGCTGATCAGTACCTACGGGAATGACCATTCTGCCACCAATGCGCAGTTGCTCCAGGAGGGCTTGAGGTACCTTTGGGGCACCCGCAGTAACGATAATTCGGTCAAAAGGAGCGAATTCGGGGAGGCCTTTGTAGCCGTCCCGCAAAAAAGTGCGGATTTGCACCAGGCCCAGTTTTTCCAGGAGTGTTTTCGTTTTGGAATAAAGCGCTGGTTGGCGTTCAATCGTAAAAACCCGGGCTCCGAGCAGCGCTAAAATCGCTGCCTGGTATCCGGAACCAGTTCCTACTTCCAGCACGGCATCGCGTTTGTTTACCTGGAGTAGTTCGGTCATGTAGGCCACCGTATAAGGCTGTGAGATAGTTTGTTCTTCGCCAATGGGAAAAGCTTTGTCCACATAGGCCCATTCCTCAAAGGCTTTGTCCAGGAAAAAATGCCGGGGGAGCTTTTCCATGGCGGCGAGAACCTGTTCATCCCGGATTCCTTTTTCCCGAAGGGTGGCAATCAGTTTTCGCCGCATTCCTTTATGGCGATAGGTATCTTTCATGATTGCGAATAGGGCGCTACCAAATGGCGGATCATAGCGATATGTGGAATATTATCTTCCAGGTATTCTTCACCTTCGCAGGTAAAACCAAAGGATTGATAAAACGGTATAAGATAGGATTGAGCCGAAATTTTGATTGGCATATGGCCAAATTTATTAGCCGCCTCATTTAATATGCGGGCCATCACCTGGCGGCCAATACCTTGCCCACGGGAATCAGGGTGGGAAGCTACCCGTCCGATTGCCGGATAATCTTCATAGATAACTCCTTTGGGTAGCAGGCGGGCGTAGCCAATGAGCCGGCCTTCCATGTTGCGTGCCAGCAAGTGCCAGGCATTCAGGTCGTGGCTATCAGCATCGAGGTAAGGGCAATTTTGCTCGACAACGAAAACCCGTTGCCGTAAAGCCATAATGTCATATAATTGTTGCAGGCTGAGGCCGGCAAATGGCAAAAAACTAAACTGGGTCCGCACATCATCTTCCATTCCCGGGAACTTTGAGGTTTATCGCTAATTTAATCTTCCTTCCTTGTTGAAAATAATTCCTTTTTTGATTAAAGAAAGTGCCGAATTAGGCTGGTATCCAGACTTGTGGCCCCAATACTGCTGCGAAATGTAATCAAAAAAGGGGTAATTTCGACGTAAAGTATGAATTTTAAACAGGCTTATATAGGATAAATACTAATGGGGGGGAGTAACCTAACGACTGCCGGTTAGTTTACGCCCACAAGATGGATAATTTTAGGGGAAAAAATAAGAATACCGACGATTGCTGCACCAATTGCCATCAGCAAAACCGCTGCGGCCGCGACATCTTTCGCTTTTCCGGCCAGGTCATGATGCATTGGAGATACCAGATCGACGATGAATTCGACAGCTGTATTACCCGCCTCGGCCGCCAAAACGCCACTGATAGCCAGTACAATGGCTACCCATTCTCCCTGGGAAAGCTGGAAATACCAGCCTCCTGCAATAACCAGCAAGGTAGCCGCCAAATGAATCCGGGCATTAGGCTGGGATAAAAAGAGTACCACTATGCCACGCCATGCGTATCGAAAACTTGCCAATCTACGCCGCCAGGTGCTCATCTTATTCGTAGACTAAGGTGCAACTCCATTTAAAAACATGCCGCTGCCCCTGAAGGTTGAAAAATTCCATCCAAACGATGTAAATACCGGGGGGAGCAAGGCGTCCGTCATCGGTGTGGCCGTTCCAGGTCAGGGTGTCCTGGGAGCCCAGCAAAAGGTTGGAAGCCAGATGCCGGACTGCTCTTCCTTGGGGGGTAAAGATACGAATATTTAAGGTGTAGGTAGCCGTTCTCGGTTGAAAGTGTACCGTTAGATAATCCTGGTTCCCGTCGTTATTCGGGGTGAAGTAAGGTGGATCGACGATAAACCAATCGGCGGTATTTTCAGCAGGGGAGGCCCTTTGAGAATTGGGCAATCCTGGTGTGGCACCTGGGCCGCCAGCTGATTCCCAATTTTCAGGATCTTGAGTAGGTTCATCTAATTGAATTCGCTCCAGCGAGATTCCTTCGGGGTTGGTTCGCCAGGGGGAATGCCAATCCGCCGAATAATCAAAGGAGTCGAGTATGATTGCCTCCTGGCGGAGGGTTGCATTTCCTTGCTTATCGGGCCAGGTGGGCAATGGATGTTGCAGCATTACACGCTGGTTGAGTTGAGGGTAATATCGACCGAGGCTGGCGGTATCGGGTGAAATGACCAGTAATTCTCCAGGGAGCAATAGGTAATCCTCCTGCAGGGTCTGGGAAATACGGCCATTGGAAAGCTGGGTATTTTCCAGCACAATACCTCGCATTTGCGCTGGAAATTGCCCGGCGTGGTATATTTCGATAAAATCAGCAGCTCCTGGAAAAGGGTTAAACAACAGTTCGTTGATGCGCAGGTCGCCCGCGTGCAGTGGTTCTGGCAGGCCAAACTTACGTTGGACAGGCTGACTGCTGGTTGTTTCCATGCAAGACTTCCACCCCGGTTCCAGGGCTAGGGTATAGAGTGTCTTGCGGCGGAGGCTGTCGGCCAGGGTTATCCACCATTCGTAGGGCGAATTCCCGGGAAGAATGGCAGTGATGGGCGGACCGGGACTTAGGGTAAGCAGACTTGCCGCGGCAGGACTTGGCAGCGCCAGCCCCTGGGTACTGTACAGAGCTATTCGCCAGGGATCCAGCGGGATAACTTGCCGGATGGAGGGTTCCGGTCTGCCAAGTGTATTCTGCGGAAGAGGATTAGGGCTACCCGGACTGCCGCCGGCTGCGGTAGGGTGGGCTTGCCAATTTTCGGGACAATACCCGGGCAATTGGGGTGATAATCGCTCCAGCGACCACCCACCGCCGTCGCGATTGGGGTCGCGGTACCAGGAGTCCGTATAGCAAACGCTGTCTAAGGCACTCTCGGCAGTAGAGACCAGGCGCAGGCAGGTACCTCCATTAGGTAATTGCGGAAACCGATCAATACCCCAGAATGCCCCGTGCGGGAAGAGAGCAGTATCAGCCGGTGCTCCCAGGATCCGGTATTCCCCGGGTGGGAGGATAGCATCGGGAGGAAAAAAGCGAACACTTCTCCCTACGTGCAGCTGACAGTCGGCGAGGAAAAGCGAATCGGTTGTGGTGTTGAAAATTTCCAGGTACTCACGGGCTGGGATTATCCCCTGCGAAGGGTTGGGGTTGGCCATAATTTCGGTAATGACAACATTGCCGGGGCGGGGCAGAATCGGCTGATTGGGGGCGGATTGACAATACCCCCGCAGTAGCGGCCAGCATAGTAAGCCAGCTACCCAAAGTGGGAAAAATTTCTGGGGTTTAGACATGCTAGAATAGCGTAGAAAATAATTTGTCGGTATATTTGCAGCCTTATTGAGCAGATGCTTTTACTGCCGGCGCAGTTTGAACCGACGATGAAGGCATTCGTTACAATAAAACCGTACGCTTCATAAATTCGCTAAAAATTGCGAAAAATCAAAGCGGATAACCGGTAAACCATTAAATGCGGCATAGCATCTACGCTGAAATTAGACAGCGGGTTAATATGCAGCAACAAAGAAGCCCTAACCTGAACCAGGTATCGTATCGCCTGTGGATTTGAAGTATTGCCAGTTCAGAAGAATTGGTAAGTTCAGCTACGCCAAGTGCGGTACAGTTCATTTCACAACGATTCAAATTATTTTGCCATGAGAGTAGCAGTTGTTGGTGTTACTGGTTTAGTAGGAAATGTAATGTGCCAGGTACTTACCGAGCGCAAGTTTCCCATTACCGAATTTTTGCCGGTGGCTTCAGCCCGCTCGGTAGGGAAAAGCATTTCTTTTCAGGGTAAAGAATATACCATTTTGTCGATGGAGGAGGCCATTGCCGCGCAACCGGATATCGCCATTTTCTCTGCCGGAGGAAGTACATCCCTGGAATGGGCACCCCGTTTTGCTGCAGTAGGTACTACCGTAATTGATAATTCTTCGGCCTGGCGTATGGATCCGGAAAAGAAATTAGTAGTCCCGGAAATTAATGCCCATTTGCTGACTACCGAGGATAAGATTATTGCCAATCCTAACTGTAGTACCATTCAGATGGTGGTCGCGTTGGCGCCGCTCCATACTCGCTTCGGGATTAAGCGATTGGTTATTTCGACCTACCAGTCTATCACAGGTACGGGGATGAAGGCTGTCAAGCAATACCAGTTAGAGCGTAAGGGGTTTGATCCCAAACAGGAGGAGATGGCCTACCATTATCAGATTTTTGAAAATTGTATTCCTCATTGTGACGTCTTCACGGAGAATGGCTATACCAAAGAAGAAATGAAATTGGTCAATGAGACCAAAAAAATATTGCAGGACGACACCCTGCGCATTACCGCTACGGCAGTGCGGATTCCCGTTACCGGGGGGCACTCCGAATCGATCAATGTAGAGTTTGCGCAACCTTTTACGCTGGAGGAAGTACGTTCGTTGCTGGCATCAGCTCCCGGGGTTCGCTTAATAGATAATACACAAAATCAGGAGTATCCCATGCCCTTGTTTGCCAAGGACGAGGATGATGTCCTGGTGGGCCGTTTGCGGCGTGACGAATCTATGGAAAATGGGCTAAACCTGTGGGTGGTTGCGGATAATCTGCGCAAAGGAGCAGCGACCAATGCAATTCAGATTGCTGAATACCTGGTGGCTAATCATTTGGTCGGACAGGTTTCTACAAAGGCTTAAAGCACCTTTCATACATAAATCTATGGAGGTGAATGGTCTGTCAGATCTTGGCCAGGCCTGACTGCCATGAAAAAAATTAGCCCTTTACCCAGTGTTTTGTTACTTTTGAAGGTGATAACTTGACAACACGGATAGGTTCAAAAGGACTATTTCCTTTTGCCTGGCGTAAACTAGTACGAGATTTATGAAGACCAAGATTGTACTTTGGGGAAAGAACACCCAGGAAGAACGCGTACTGATTGCTTTGGAATTGCTGATAGACGACAACAAGGTTAGAGCCTATACTTTTCCTGGTGAGTTAGCTACGGAAGAATTCAGCCAACTGCTAATGAAGGAATGGCGGGATGGCAGTGCGGTAGAGTTTCCGGATGGTTTTCAGGTAGAAGACCGTGATTTAACGATTACCGGACAGCTGTTACCCGAAGGCATAACGGTAGAGCGGGAGGATGTAGTTCAACGGGCACAGGCAGAATGGCACTTCATGGTGCTTTCCGCTAAACTTCACCGTACCTATGTTTCAGAACTCCACGAATTAAAGGATCGCATTGAGCGCCTGAAGAAATTTGATGGAAATATCTGGGATGAGCTCAAAGGGTACTGGGATCGTGTGCAGGAGCAAGTGCGGGAGAAAAATTTATTCCGCGAACATGCCGACCAATTACGGGAAAACACCAATGCCCTGTTCGGCCAGTTGAAGGAATTACGCCATAAACTGGATGAAGAATTTGATTCTTTGTCTAAGGACAACTTTGAGCGGCTTAGTGAAAAGCTCAGTGAGGTCGAACAAAAGATCACGGAAGGGTTGCGTCTTCAGCCTTTATTTGAGGATTTGAAGGAAATGCAGCGCAAATTCCGCGATATCAAATTAAATAAAGAGCACCGGGCCAAGATTTGGGACCGTATGGATGCCGCTTTTAAAGCGGTCAAGGAAAAAAGATTTGGCCCAGGAGCGAACGATGACCGTTCCCCTGGTGAGCGCCTGCAGCGTCGTTTCGATGGCTTGATGAGCGCTATCGATAAAATGGAACGGTCTATTAAGCGCGATGAGGATGAATTGCATTTTCAGCAACGGAAGGTAGACACCAGTGATGGGCAGCTGGAGGCACAAATTCGCCAGGCCAAGATCAAAATGATCGAGGAACGAATTCGATCCAAGCGGGACAAGTGGAACGAAATGGATTCTACCCGCCAGGATTTGGAACGCCGACTGTCACAACAAAAAGAAAAAGATGCTAAGCGTCAAGAGCAGCAAAAGGTTGAAGAGGCAAAAAAGGCTGCTCAGCATAAAATAGCCGAAGAAATTAAATCCGCTGCCGCTGCTCGGGAAAAGGATGCTACTGCACAAGAACCGACTACGGAAGATACACCCAGCGAACCGCGCGTAGATTCGATCCTGGAGGCTGCAGGGACAACCCTGGGAGAAGCGTTGGAGGATGTTGTAGATACGGTGCGTGCCGTCGCTGAAGTGGTAGGGCACCAACTGGAAGATGCCATCGCCGACCTTAAAGAGCAACTTCGCGAGGACGAGAAACCGGTAGTAAACGATCCGGAACCGGAGGCTCCAGCCTCGGAACCGGAGAGCAATGAAACTGACCCGGATACCCCCGAGGAAGAACTAACCGATAATCCAACGTAATTTTATACAGCGTTTGGAGTGAAAAAAAGGTGGAGCTACCGGATTAATAACCGGCTAGCTCCACCTTTTTTTTGCCCAAATGGGGGCGGAAAAAAGAAAATCAAAAAAAAATCAAAAAAAAAGGCCAAAAATGCGGTCAAAAGCCTGTAATAAAATTACTTTTTTTTCACACGATTCAGGGTTTCTGTTTTTTTGTTTGGGCTTTTAATGGGTTATTTTAAATGTTTTATTGATTATTTTTTTTCACAAAGGGGCATTTTTGTCTTTGATTAGGGAAAGGTACTGTTGCATATTTGTATTGTCAAGAGAGACGAAGTGGCAGAAGGAATAACCGGACAACGGTTCGGTACACAAAGTTGAATATGTTCATGGGATTATAATTTGTCAGGATGTTTGTCGTCCCGAAAGTTCTTCGGGACGATTAACACCTCTTCTTCTCAAAAATCCTCGATAAGAAAAAAAAAGAGGGCGATAAGATCGCCCCCCTCAGAAAACTAGGTCATGCTCATGGGATTATGAGAAGTAAAAAAGTATGATTAGCAATTTGTTGAAAGGTTAAACATTTTTGAGTTAGCACTCTGGCGCCAAGTTAAGGATTTTAGTGGAATTGCCAAAATCAAGGCTCACAAATCCAAACAAAGCGCCAATCAATTTTGGATATGTTCATGGGATTATAATGAAGGGTCGCACCTGGGGTGCGACTTTTTTTTTGTCTATACCCCTCATCATATGCATGAATTTCCCTTTTGACGGAGAAGTTCCAGCCAGGTCACAAAATTTTGTTAAAAAAATATTTCCTGGGCAAGCCGGTAGGTATTGGCGTGTGCTTCTATGATATGGGCAATCCGTTCACTATACCCGCCCCCCATACTCACGGCTACCGGAACCTGATGTCGGTGGCAGCTTTCCATGACCAGGCGGTCGCGTTCCCGACAGCCAGCAATACTCAGGCCGAGACGCCCTAGTTTATCTGTGGCCAGCACATCCACCCCTGATAGGTAAAAAATGAGATCCGGTTGTACCTGATCCAACAAGCGGGGAAGGGTTTCCCGGAGAATATGGAGGTAAGGCTCATCGCAAGTACCATCGGGAAGACCAATATCCAGGTCGGATACCTCTTTTCGTAAAGGGTAATTCTTGGCGCCATGCATACTGAAGGTAAATACCCGCGGATCATTACGGAAGATATGGGCGGTACCATTTCCCTGGTGGACATCCAGGTCGATTATCAGGATTTTTTGGACATGGCCTGCCGTCAATAAGCAATTGGCCGCAACGGCAATATCGTTGAAGACACAAAAACCCTCACCCCGATCGGCATAGGCATGGTGAGTCCCACCGGCAATATTCATCGCAACACCATATTGCTGCGCAAACAAGGCACATTGCAATGTTCCCTGAGCAATATGCTGGCCACGCCAGACAAGTTGTGGAGACATTGGGAACCCAATAGCGCGGCTTTCTTTATACGGGAGGGTTTGCTTTTGTAGTTTTTCCCAGTACTCCGAAGTATGCGTAAGGAGGATCTGACTCTCCTCCAGCGGTTCGGGTGCGAAAAAATTCTCTTCCCTGACGGTGCCTTCATAGAGCAGTTGCTCCGGCAACAACTCATATTTAACCATAGGGAAACGGTGCCCCTCCGGCAGGTTGTACTTATATATAGGTGCAAATGCAATTTTCAGCATAAAAGGATTTCCATTTAGGATATATGGGTTTTGAAGGAATGGAGAATGTGCCCCATTTCTTCGTACAACATAATTAAGGATAAATACTGCCAAGGGGGAACACAACCAACCACAAAGATGTTCGCTAAAATGGGAACGTAAGATCTCTGCCCCAGGTGGTCACATTCCCGCTCCCTTTGGGAATAAATACCCGTAAAAACGCTATTTTTGCGCAGCCATAGCCTCACCGGCCCTTTTGCGGTCCGGATAGCCTGTGGAACTGCGAAATTAATGACAAAACAGAACACATGCAGCTGAGTGATCAGGAAATAGTACGTCGCGAGAATTTGCAAGAACTTCGTAACCTGGGTATTGATCCCTATCCGGCTCCGGCATTTCCCGTAAATGCTCTGGCCGCGGAGATCAAGGCCGGGTTTGACCCTGAAACAGGAAACTATCAAGAGGTTTGCCTCGCAGGCCGCTTGATGATGCAACGGGTAATGGGGAAAGCATCGTTTGCGGAGCTCCAGGATTCCAGCGGGCGTATTCAATTGTATATTGCCCGTGATGAAATCTGTCCGGGTGAGGATAAGGAATTATATAATTCGGTATTCAAGAAGTTATTGGATATCGGAGATTTTATTGGTGTCAAAGGATTTGCCTTTTTAACTCGTACCGGTGAGATCACGGTGCATGTCAAAGAGTTCACCCTGCTGAGTAAGGCTTTGCGTCCGTTGCCGATCGTCAAGACGAAAGTCAATGAAGAAACAGGGGAAACCGAGACCTACGATGCCTTTACAGATCCGGAACTCCGTTACCGTCAGCGGTACGTAGACCTAACGGTTAACCCTCAGGTCAAGCAAACCTTCCTGACGCGCAGTCGGATAATTTCGGCAATGCGGCGTTATTTTGATGCGCAGGGGTGGGTTGAAGTGGAAACGCCTATTCTCCAACCTATTCACGGTGGGGCTGCTGCTCGTCCATTCAAGACACACCACAACACCCTGGACATGCCGCTATACCTGCGGATTGCCAATGAGTTGTACCTGAAGCGCTTAATTGTGGGTGGGTTCGATGGGGTCTATGAAATAGGCAAGATGTTTCGCAATGAGGGGATGGACCGAACGCATAACCCGGAATTTACCTCCATGGAAATCTATGTAGCCTACAAGGACTACAACTGGATGATGGAAATGGTGGAACAATGTATTGAATACATTTCCCGGGAAGTTAATCATGGGGAGACCACCCTGACGGTTGGCAAGCATGCGATTAATTTCGCTGGACCTTACCGGCGCCTCACCATGTTTGACTCCATTAAAGAATATACGGGGATCGATATTTCAACCATGGACGAGGCCGGACTTCGTGCAGTGTGCAAGCAATTGCATATTGAGGTAGATCCTTCCATGGGTAAGGGCAAGCTTATCGACGAAATTTTTGGGGCCAAAGTCGAAGCGCACCTGATCCAACCTACCTACATTACCGACTATCCTATTGAAATGACGCCCCTCGCCAAAAAGCACCGCACCCAATCGGGTCTGGTGGAGCGATTTGAGTTGTTCGTCAATGGGAAAGAAATTGCCAACGCTTACACCGAATTGAATGATCCAATTGACCAGCGGGAGCGTTTCGAAGAACAATTGACGTTAGCTGCCCGGGGCGACGAGGAAGCGATGGCCCTTGATGAGGATTTCCTCCGCTCCCTGGAATATGGTATGCCTCCCACCTCCGGGCTGGGTATTGGCATCGACCGGCTGACAATGCTCCTGACGAATAATACGACCATTCAGGAAGTACTGTTTTTCCCACAGATGAAACCGGAACGCAAGAAAACGGCAACGGAGGGCGAAGCGCCAGCTGAATAAGCAATCACTATTTTTTCCGATAAGCAAGCGGGAGTGCTACAGTAGTCAGTAGCTCTCCCGCTTTTTTTGTCAACGGGTTAAGCTGCGAATTTCCTTGCTGGAATTGTAAACTGGTAGGTAAGCTGTTTGGGTTGGTCGATTAGCCTGCTGCTTTTTCCCGCGAAACCCCTTACCTTGAAGAGGAAACCGATTTGTTTATCAAACTCTTTCTTTGACAAATTCCGTAGTCGAGTTAAAATGAAGCGTAAAAGTTACCTATGGAGGCGTTGCGCTTTATTTTAGCTCGACTCCAAAACGCGGAATTTGCCAAATAACCATCAAACTCAATGTTATGCAAGTGCTTAAATCTTTTATTTGGCTAGGGACTTTTGGCATATTAATGCTCGGAACAGCTTGTGGTTCCGACAAAGCCAAAGAAGAGGAAAAAGACCGCTCCGGAATTAATCTGGATATTCAATCCGACAAGGGTAATGTCAAGATCAATATTGACCCTTCGGACATGGAGAATACCCTCAAGCAATTGAATGACGGTGAATCGGTAGAGGTGGTAGATTTTCGCAAACTCAAGGAGCTATTACCGGACAAACTTGCCGGAATGCCACGTACCCGCCATGAGGGTGAAAAAACCGGGATGAGTAACTTTAAATTTGCCTCCGCCAAAGCTGAATATGAAGAGGGCGACCGCCAGCTCGAAGTGGCTATTGTCGATGTAGGTGGCGTAGGGATGTTAATTACCGGAATGGCATCCTGGTCATTGATGGAAATGGATCGTGAGGATGATAATGGGTACGAACGGACTACCACTATTGATGGGTACAAGGCCTTCGAAAAATATGATCGCCAGGATAAGCGCGGGGAACTAGCGCTGTTGGCGGAAAATCGCTTCATCGTAACCTTGAAAGGGGATAACCTGACGGAAAAAGAAATCCGACAGGCGATGGATAAGATTGATATCGGCCGGTTGAAGAAGTTGCAGTAAGCGATTTAGAAATTAGAAATGAGAAATTGGATTTCCAATTTCTCATTTCCGATCAAACACCCGATGGAACTTTAACAAATGATCAGGGTCCTGTTCATTATACAGGTGCAGCCAGAGGGTTTTTCGCTGGCGTCGGTCAGTCGGGAAAAGAATCTTGATGGGATTATGAACATAGCCGTTGTCCTCAAAGAGCAGGATTTGCCGGTTTCGGGTGTTTAATTGAAACAGAGAAAGCTCCGCAGCCGTTCGGGGGAGGGGAATATCTTTATATCCTTCTTCACGCAAGAATTGTCGGACCATATCATAGGTTTGTTCCAGGGACCCACTGATAAAGGCAGTTCGATATTCGTAGCCATCGGATTCGCCCCCCAAATAATCCGAACCCGCAGCTGGAAATTGGTCTCGCAGCGCCATGTGATTTGCATTGGGTAACAAGGTTTGCTTGCTACTGCTGGTAAAGTTACGGATTCGCACCCGATTAGGTTTGCTGTAGGGGAGAATTTACCTGGTTTTCCTCCTTTTCTCCTGCGAAAGATAACCTTAACGATTTAGGGCTTGGTTGGTATTTGGTGTCAGCGCAAATTCCACCGACAAGCATTCCGCAGCCTTTGGGTGGGATAATTCGGATTCTTCGAAGGGTAATTGGTCCGAAAAATAGGCTATATTCGTGACGATTTTGCACGCAAACAGGTATGGAACAACCGCTTTTCAAGATCCGGGAAAAGGGAAAATACGGATTCATCGATGCCCAGGGGCAGGTTGTCATTGAGCCACAGTATCTGGCGGTGGAAGACTATTACCACGGGTTTACCCGCGTTCAGCTGAACGACAAGCTGGTACCCATGGATCCGCTTGGCCGTTTGCTGATGAAGCATTTTTTCAATTATGTTGGTCATTTTGAGGAAGACCTGGCCCGGGTACAACTGGTCAGTCGCTGGGGTTATATCGACATTAGGGGTAATCTGAGTATAGACATTCGCTTTGATCAGGCTGGCGATTTTAATAACGGTTTAGCTGCTGTTAGCTGGAATTCGGCATTTGGCCTTATTGATCTAAAAGGAAATTATGTGGTGCCGCCCCGCTATGAATGGATGGGGGATTACCGCGAAGGGCTGGCTCCCGTTCGCTGGTTAGGCCGCTCAGGATATGTTGACCGCCATGGAGCTTTTGTGATTGATACAGCCTATGAACGTTGTTTACCTTTTCAACAAGATCTTGCAGTGATTGTGGATCAGGGCCAGTGGGGCGTTATTAACCGTAATGGAGACATCTTGTGCGAACCACAGTTTCCATTCCGCGAGGGAATCTCCAACGGTGAGTATTTTGATGGGATGGCCATCGTGACCCAGCAAGGGAAATTCGGGTTCATCAACCATGAAGGAGAAGTTGTCGTAACTCCCCGTTACGAAGCTGCCGGTGATTTTTGCGAAGGATTGGCTCCGACTCAATTGCATGGGCGTTATGGGTTTATAAACAAGCAGGACGACATGGTGGTACCTTATATTTATGAGGATGCCGGATTATACGCAGAAGGCCTGGCTCCGGTTCGTCAAAATCGCCAGTGGGGATATATAGATGCCCGCGGTGAGTGGACTATTCCTCCTAAGTATGATGCTGTGCAAGGTTTTCGGGAAGGCTTGGCCTGGGTTGAAAAGAATGGCCTATGGGGTTATATCAACCGCAGTGGTGAATTTATCTGGCGCGAACGGTAAGCAGTATAAACCCGTCCTGACCCTGCGAATCATGATTTACTTTTTTGGATTGCCGGCTTGGGGGGCTTTGCCCTTTACCTGATCAGTAATTGTTTAAACTGGCTTTGCGGGAAATTTCAGGTAAACCTTTTATTCCTGCTGTTCCTTAGCGTGTGGGTTTGTCCCTTTTTCCTATCTTCCGGAAATCTTCGCCTTTGCTAATTTGCTGGAGGCAAATAATGATTACAATTGGGTGCTTCATGCCAGCTGCAGATCAGGAAAAATGGGATACCCGATATCGGGAACGGGGTGCCGAAGCTTTCGGGACAGCACCATCCGATTGGTTAGTCCAGCAGATGGATTGGCTTTTGCCTTTGCGGCCAGGGCCGGTACTTGACTTAGCTTGCGGCAACGGACGGAACGGGCTATATCTGGCGAGGCAAGGGTTCGATGTCGTGGCGTTGGATATTTCACCCGTTATAATCAGTTGGTTACGCCAACGGGCCACCGAGGAAGGATTATCCTTGCGGGCAGAAGTCGTTGACTTAACCACTTGGGATCCGGGACCTGAAATATTTGCTATTATTTTGAATTTCAACTTCCTGGAGAGGGATTTATTTCCTGTGATGCAGAAAGTGCTACGCCCCGGCGGGTACTTATTGTTCGAAACCTATACGATTGAGCAAGCGATGCTTGCTGAGGCTCGCCAACCGCGCTACCCACTCAAGGGGAATGAACTGCTGCACGCTTTTCCCAACTTATTGGTACGGCAGTACCGGGAAGGAATTTTTCACGAATCAGGTAAAGGTCGCCGCAGGGCGGTTGCAAGTTTGCTGGCAGAAAAGCCGGCAGCCCTTACCGTTATGGACTAAATGACACCAGAGATATATGCACTATTTAGTAATTGACCTGGAAATGTCAGGAGATGATCCTTCCTGGCATGAAGTAATTCAGATTGGCGCGGTTCTTTATACAGCTGATTGGCAGGAGCGGGGTCGCTATACCTCACTTGTCTATCCGGAGAATGAGGAAGCTTTTTCTACCCCCTCAGCAGAAGTACACGGTCTTAGCCTGGCGGACCTACAGGATGCGCCGATGATGAATGAGGTATTGCCGGCCTTTGAAAACTGGATCGTTGAGAAGATGGGTAAAAGGCCCGATCCCATGGACAATAGCCGTATTCTACGCAGTGTGCGCCTGGCAGGTTTGGGCATTGCCAATGATTATGCATTTCTCAAGGCTGCCTACCTGTACGATCAACGGCCATGGCCATTTTCTTACCATTTAATAGATGTGCATTCGCTGACGCACGTTTTGTTCCCCTTACTGCGGGAAGCGGGTGTGGAAACGCCTGCCAAGCAGAGTTTGACCGCCCTGGCTGCCTATTTTGGCATGGAGCGATCCGGTTTGGATCACGATGCCCTCGATGATGCGGTATTGACGGGACATTGTTTGCAGAAGCTGATGGCTTATTTTACCAAATTGCGGTATACCCCTTAATTAACCACCCGAAATGTCCACTATTCATGTTTACCTCCAATAGTCTTTATGTGCTGGCTATGCTATGCGGCCTGGTGGCCGGCTCGGAATGGCTGGTGCGTAACACATTTGCCCGCCACTTCGGCACAGCGTTGTTGGTGATTGTGCTTACCGCCGTGTTAGCCAATATCGGGTTTATGCCTACGGGCTCTACCCCTGAAAACCCTACCCCGGTGTACGACGGCATTTTTGCGTACGTGGCTCCGCTATCCATTTTCTGGTTACTCCTGGGTGTTAAGTTGCGGGATATCCTGCAGGCGGGCTTTCCATTACTTTTTTTATTTACCATTGGAGCCATTGGCACTACCCTGGGCGTACTCTCGGGGATGTGGGTGATTAATGGCCCGACAGGCATTGGCCCCCTGTACGCGGCAGTTGGGGGCATGTTTACGGGAACCTACATTGGCGGGAGTGTGAATTTTAACGCGGTTGCCTTGCATTACGATGTTGTGCGGGAGGGCGCCCTATACGGAGGAACTGTAGCGGTTGACAATATTCTGACCACCCTTTGGATGATTGCCACCCTGAGTTTGCCACGTTTGTTATTGCCCTTATGGCCGAAAAGCCAGCGGCGGAAAGCAGAGAAAATTGAAATAACCCCGGTTGCTGAACTCGACACAGATGTGGAGTCGGTGGATCCCTTATCCTTCAGTATGGTTTTGGGATTAGGGTTTGGCAGCTTGTTTTTGTCGAATGCACTGGCTGATTGGTTAAATCAAATAGGGTGGTCTGTTCCGGCTATATTGATCATAACTACAATTGCCCTGGTAATCGCTCAGTTTCCCATTGCTAAGCGCCTGAAAGGCGGGCAGTTGCTGGGCTTGTTTTCCGTTTACCTGTTCTTAGCTGTCATCGGAGCCTTTTGTGATTTAGAAGCATTAAAAACGCTGGAAAACCTGGGCCTTATCCTATTAGTAATGGCCTTGGTAACTGTGAGTATTCATGGCGTGTTCGTCTTTGGTGCCGCCAGGTTGCTGCGATACGATCTCGATGCTGCTGCCGTTGCCTCACAGGCCAATGTGGGGGGCGCTGGCTCGGCATTAGCCCTGGCCAGGAGTCTGGGCCGGCAGGATTTAGTTTTACCGGCGGTGCTGCTGGGTGCGCTGGGTACGGCAATAGGGACGTTTATTGCCTTCTGGGTCAGTGATATCGGGTTACCGTGGTTGCTTGGCTAGCTAAGCAAAATGGAGTATTGGTCTCTCGCAGTTTGACGCGTTAAGGGCAAGCGCATTAGCAACGCTATAATAAACTGCTACCCGTTGGCATGGCCAATGTGCAGTTTTCGCCCCATGGTACAGAAATTTACCTGCGGCATTGGTCTATAAGTAGGTGTTGATTTTAAAAGCCCGGTATTTCCTTCGCAAGTAATGTTTACCTTTACGGGGAATTCCACCATTAAATTTTTTTCATGCAAAAGGCATCCTTTTCGCAGCGTATTCTGGAACTGACTGGCCGTACCAAACAGGTGTTAAAATCGTTATGGCAGCGTTGGTTAGTCAGGTGGGGGCGGTTTGCGGAGCGTTACCCACGCTGGTCAAGAATACTGCGGTTTGGGTTCTTGTTGGGTGGCGGTTTTTTCGGATTGCTGATACTGGGTTGGTTGATATTGCTTTGGAGCATCCCCAGTGTTCGGGAGTTGAGACAATTAGAAACGGAAGTAGCCACAGAAGTATATGCAGCTGATAGTGTACTATTGGGTCGTTATTTTAATGAATTCAGGACGATCGTAGACTTACAGGAGATGCCGGAGCATTTGCTGGATGGACTGGTAGCTACCGAGGACGAACGCTTTTACCAACACGGTGGTATTGACTTACGGTCCTGGGGCCGGGTGTTCTACCGGACTATTCTTCGGGGCGACGATTCCGGGGGCGGCGGAAGTACCATTAGTCAGCAGTTGGCGAAAAACCTTTTTCCCCGGCAGAATTACCGCTTGCTATCCCTCCCAATCAATAAAATCCGGGAGATTATCATTGCCACCCGCCTGGAGCGAGCATACGAGAAAAAAGCTTTGCTGGCACTGTATCTCAATACTGTGCCTTTTAGCGAAAACGTCTACGGTATTGAAGTGGCCAGCCGTCGTTTTTTTGATAAAAAACCCCGGGAGTTAACCATAGAGGAAGGAGCTACCCTAATAGGAACCTTGCGGGCCACGAGTTATTACAACCCTAATCGTTTTCCGGACCGGGCGACCCAGCGCAGGAATGTTGTACTGGGGCAAATGGTGAAGAATAACTATCTCACTGCGGCTGTCCGGGATTCATTGGTGAAATTACCCCTGACGCTGAACTATAACCCGATCATCAAGAACCAGGGCCTGGCCCCTTATTTTCGGGAATACGTGCGACTTGAATTGGATAAACTCCTGAAAGATTTACGCAAACCCAATGGTGATCCTTATGACATTAATCGCGATGGATTGAAGGTCTATACTACGCTACACAGCGGGTTGCAGGCGGAAGCAGAAGCTGCGGTACGGGAGCATTTTGAGGAGATGCAGAAGAATTTTGACCAGCAATGGCGTAACATTCCCATTCCCGGGGAGGAAGCTGCCATTGAGCAGATGCGCAAGCAATCCCTTCGTTATCAACGGGCAGTAAGGGACGGGTTGAAAGAGGCTGAAATTGATAAACAGTTCAACACCCCGCTGGATATGACCCTCTTTAGCTGGGATGGCGAGAAGCAAATGAAGATGACTCCCCAGGATTCGCTGCGCTATTATTTTCGTATGCTTCAGGTAGGTTTTATTGCGGTAGAACCCTATACCGGATTTGTACGCGCCTGGGTTGGGGGAATTGATCATGAGCGTTTCCAGTTTGATCATGTGGTTGCCCGCCGGCAGGCCGGATCGGCCTTTAAGCCCTTTGTCTATGCACAGGCCTTGCGCAATGGAATTAATCCTTGTGATCAGATTCCCAACAATCTGATCGTATACCACGAGTATCGTAAGGGAGAATGGATGATCAAAAATTATCGGCAGGAGGACCCCGAGCCACACATTAATCCAACCACCGGAAAGGATGAAGATGATTGGGTGCCTCAGAATGCTGATGGTAAGTATGGGGGAAGTTATTCCATGGAAGGCGCATTGACGAATTCGATCAACACCATAACGGTATCGTTGATTATGCGTACCGGTGTTGATGCAGTGATTGATTTAGCTCAAAAGCTGGGGATTACCTCAGAGATTCCCCGCGAACCTTCTATTGCATTGGGCACCGCCGAAGTATCGCTTTTAGATATGACAACTGCCTTTGCCACCATTGCCAGCAGGGGGCAAAAGGTAACGCCAAAGGTTATTCAGCGCATAGAAACGCAGGATGGCAAAGTACTGTTGGATTTGTCCAAATCATCCAGCTCTCAAGTACTAGAGGTTGAAAATGCCGATATGATTACCCGAATGCTGCAATCTGTTGCTTCGTATGGGACGGCTTCCCGGTTACGTTGGCGGTATGGGTTGACCACACAGCCTATCGCCGGGAAAACCGGGACTACCCAGAACCATGCCGATGGCTGGTTCGTTGGCTTTAACCCTGCCTTGGCTGCAGGGGTATGGGTAGGTGGCGACTCGCCGCTGGTACGCTTTCGAAATTTTGAATATGGACAGGGAGCCGCTTCTGCCTTGCCGGTTTGGGCCTTGTTCATGAAGCGGGTTTATGATAATCCCCAGCTTGTTCGCTGGCAAGGGCAAGCTTTCCCAACACTAGAGCCCAGTTTGGCAGCGCGGTTGAATTGCCCCGCGCATATTAAATCCCCGGAAGAAATACTGGCTGATTCCCTGGCTGCCGATTCTTTATTGCAATTGGAACTGCTACGGGCGGATTCTCTTTTATTGGAAAATAACTAACGATAAAATACATGCTGTCGAGGCCTGTCAAGTGGGAGAAAGAAAAATCGGAATATGGCCCAGAGCTGCGCTTATTCCGCGTTCGGTTCGATTGGTTAATTAACCCCCGAACGGGTTCTTCAGAACAGATGACTATACTGGAGGGGCCTGATTCCGCCAATGTGGTGGCGATTACACCTGCCCGGGAAATGGTTTTTGTTCGCCAATTTCGGGTAGGCATTGGCCAGTACACCCTGGAACTTCCTGGAGGCATTATCGAACAGGAGGAAGATAAACGCACCGGGGCTGCCCGTGAGCTGCGGGAAGAAACGGGTTATGGCGGATCAGATTGGACGTATCTGGGGAAGGTAGCGTCAAATCCGGTTTTTATGGATAGCTATGTCCATCACTTTCTTCTACGGCATGCGCAAATTACCTCTACCCAACAACTAGATTCCGGGGAAGAAGTCGAAGTCGTGCTGCTCCAAATGGAAGAAGTCGAAAAGCGCTGGCGCCAGGGTGGATTTTTACATCCCCATACCGTAACGGCATTGCAGTTGTTTTTTCAGCAGCAACGGAATTCCTTTTAAGCCCCGTATAATTACCTGCTCAGGTTGATTTTTTGTGTGCGTTGATTATTAACTTTTACTACACCCACTGGATAGGCTCTCCAGGCCGTCAAGAGACGAAAAGCTGGGGCGTTGAAACCCCTTGGATTTAAAGATCAATAATGCCGCTGCTCGTCTGACCAACTCTTGGACAAACAATACTTGTAAGGGTCTTGTCCTTAAATAAGTAGACACCCTTCACTAATGACAATCGTCAACCCAAAATTTCCAAATTACCAGACCGCTGGTGCCAGGCATTAGTATGCGCTACTTCCCGTAGGTTGTATGGCGATCCGTTTGACTTCATCACCCCAGCGCAAAAGATAAATACCCGCCGGAAGTGATTGCCAATTGGCGGTAATTTGCTGATACCCGACCTCTGTTTTTGATTCCCAAACGATCTTTCCGGTGCTATTCATTAAGCGGAAATGTTGTGGAACCTGCCCCGCGTCGTTCTTCCAGGCAATAGTTGCCCGGCCACTCGTTGGATTGGGGAAAACCTTCCAGGAGTCTTCCAAGCTTGTGGAGGCCCCCTTTGGTGGCACAACAGGAAATGTTGCTACGGCAGCTGGAGGTCCCAATTGGACGGTATAATCTTCCACTTCGCCATAAGGAATCTCGCCACAAGGGTCGTCAGACTTTAAAAACTTCATGGCTACGCGTAGTCCGGTCGTTCGTACTCCGGAGCCAGCCGGCCAGATGAACGTACCTGCCACAGGGTTATTGCCGGGTTCCATGCGCAGGAGCAGCTCACCAGCATCATTGAAGTCGCCATCGCCATTGGCATCGAGCCAAATATACCAGTTCTCTTTATAACTGGCTCCGGGAAAACCTGCCTCCAGGCGGTAAGCACAGCTTGCTCCCCAGTTGAAAGACCAGACCTGGTCGGTAAAATTTCCGTAGCCCTTATCGCTTCCGCTTTTCCGGGTGTTAGTGCCAAGGGTTATGGATTCAATCCATTCATAACTCGTTTGGATAGCGGCGATAATACAATAGCTGCTGGTATTGTTGGGTTGGTTCACGGGAGGTGCCAGCGAGGTAGTAAGGCTTTGGGAACACCCTCGTACATCCGAAACCGTCAGGCCATAGGTCCCCGGCGAAAGGTCTCTGCGGGAGGCGTTGGTACTGCCATCCGACCAGCGGAACTGATAAGGAGGGTGCCACCATTGATAGCAGGCAGAATACTGCCACTTTCGGGGCTTGTCGATAGTGTTACGGTCAGGGGCAGTGGTTCGGCAACGTAAATTTGATTACTGGTTTGACACAAATTGGCATCCGTAAGGGTTAGTGTGTACCATCCGGCAGCAATATTGACCAATTGTGCGGCAGTAGCACCGGTTGACCAACGGTAGTGGTAGGGGGGTTCCGCCGGAAACCTGGGAGTTTAGCCGGCCATTGGTAGTGCCCGCACAGGTCGGTTGGGTCACGGAAAACTGCACAGCTAGTGGAGGGGGGCTTTCAGGTCATAAGAGGCTTTTTGTTGTTGCAGGCCATCGGAAACCGTTACAGTGTAGTTCCCTGCCGACAAGTTGCTGATTTCTGGCGTTTGGGCTCCGGTACTCCATCGGTACTGGTAGTTTCCATTCCCACCGGTTACGCTTACGGCAAGTACTCCATCCTGACTTTCCTGACAACTGATTTCCTGGAGTGGGGTGATGGAGGCAGTCAGGGAGGAGGTGGATGGGGGCGTACCCTGAATACAGAAAGGTATTGAAATCTCCATGCCAAAACGACTTACGGATGCCAGTAATTCCCCCCGGGCATTTAATAGCTGGAGGTAACCCGCGCCGGCCTGGCAACAAATGCCATCGCCAAAGCCATCATAAACAATAAACTTAAAACAACCCGCGGGAAGGCAATCGGACAAGGTGAAGGTGCTGTGCGGGGCCAGGTCTTTGTAAGGGGCCCCCTGGAGAATGACCTGGTCGGATTCATCGCGAATTTCCCACCAGGTCTCGGCCGGGTAAAATCAAGTTTTCCCCGCAGAGCAATGGTTTCCGAGCAGGATTTGTGCAAATAAGCTATGGCCTTTGACTGGGTTCCTGCAGTGCTGCCGTTGGGGATAGCCCGAACGGCAAACCAGTACTGCGTATCCGAATCCAAATGGTTGATCTTCCAGGAGGTAGTACTGGTTTTGCCAATCACCTCCAGGTATTTTTCTCCCAGTTGTAATACTTCATAGAGGGTTGCCCCGTTGATAGGTTGCCAAAGTAACTCGGCCTCCTTGTTACCTTGTTGGTGTATTTCTGGTCTGGGAACATCCAGAATGGTAATTGGGCCGGATATGGTGCTGGCGCTATTCCCCTGGCGAATCCGGAAAAAATAAACCCCCAGCAGGGTAGAGGGAAGTACCCAATCCCAGGAATTAACGGTAGCGGGGATGTTGGAAGTTATGGCTTTCCAATTCGAGGGAGAACCCTGGGCATATTCCAGGGTATACGGCTCACTTTGGGTACGGGAGGTAATCCAGCTCAAGCGCAGGGTCGATTGTGCAGGAACACTCTGGCCGGCAACAGGCTGCCGCAGTTCCAGCAATGGGCTTTTCCAATAGTAAGTCAGGGTAAAGGGCTGTTTTCCAGCTGGGGTTTGGAATGCTTTTACCTGCAAGCTATAGGTGCCCGCCGCGGGAAAAGTAATGGAAACCTGTTCCACATTATTGATGTGATCAATGCCGGGACGCGCCGGAGTAGTCAGGCTATCATAGTGGGCAGCTGTCGAAAGAACCCAGGGGTAGTATACTTTTCCGGAGGGAGCTTTCACCGTGAGGTCGAGGTCATTAACCAGCGATGTTGCAGAGAGGGGGGAACCTGCTGCATCATTCCAGGTAATCATCACCCGCAGTTCGGGAGAATTGGCCGGAACCTGTATGGTATAGGTAATGCTCTCCTGGTTGGCCAGTGATCCCTGCCGGTATTGTCGGGCTTCCAGCACCTGCACAGCAGCACTCGCATCCACTTGTCCCCAGCCGAATTCAAAATCCGGACCCTTGCGACCTAAGTCCTGCGCGCTATTCAGCAGAAGCCCCCGCAACAAATCACTCGTTGGATCGGTCTGACTATTAAGTTGCCGAAAACGCTCGGTTAGTAAAGCGGCAATACCGGTTACGACGGGAGCTGCGGCGGAGGTGCCTCCACTAAAGCGGTAAGTATTATTCTGGTCGGTAGTCCAGTCATTCTGGCCAAGGGCGACCAGGTCGGGTTTTATGCGGCCATCCTGGAGTGGCCCGCGGCTGGATCGTTCCTGGAGGTTGGAGTTCCCGTCGATATTGCCGATAACCAGGGCATTTTTTGCGGCCTTTAGTCCTCCGGAAATATTGCCCCAGTACAAGCCATCAGGGCCCAAAACGCTACCGTAGGTCAGGTTGCAATTGCTGTTGGCTAGATTGCCTGCCGAGAAAATGTGTAATAACTGCGGGGTGCGCCAAACCTGGTCGTCCAGGGCTAAAGCACTGATGGAATAAAAACCACCACAACCATCGCCATAAGAGGTAGATGTTAGTGTGATACGGTCCTGAAGGAGGTGAGTGGGTGCCTCCCAAATATGGGTGTACTCCTGGATGTCAAATAAGAATAGCTGGGCACCAGGGGCAATTCCCTGAGCGGCAGGGTCGATGTTGCCGGCGCCTCCCAACATCCCGGCAACCATGCTGGCGTGACGACCACTGTTGGCGCGGCGAGTACGGTCAGTCATCCGGCCCTTGAAATCGAGATGGTCGACCGGGCCATCATCACCAATAGCTACCCGAACCCCATTACCGGTGAGGCTGTTATTACCCCGCAAGCCTAAGGGGCTGACCCCCAGTAAGTTTCGGCTTCCCAGTCCGTCGGGTTGGGGAGCTGGCGGAGTAGCTTCCAGATAATACACAAAAGGCAGCTTAGCCAACTGGGCAATAGCTGCCGGTGGAACGGTTAGATCTATCCACTGAGCACCAGGAAGACCTGTATAACCTGCTGCTTCTAACGCTGTGGCAACCTCGCTCACCGATAAACCCGGAAATCCAGCTACACGCACGGTCACCGGGGTATTACTGTCCATGAGAGACATTAAACGCTGATCAACTTTAAGGGCGCTGTATACAGGCATTTCTTGTTGAATCCCCCAATTGGAAGATTTGAAGTGCTGCGGATATTTTACCAGGTAACTATTAGAAGGTAAGTAGGCGATCCAGGAAACACCTTCCGCACTTAATTGCGCTTGTCTGGCTTCATCAGGAAGGGCCTCAAAAGACCAGATTCGATAGTAATAACCCAAGAAGGCTTCTCCTTCGGGTAGTGTTGCAGCATCAGGCAATAATGCTAATGTAGGTAACGGAAGGTTCTTTTGTCGTAACAACAACGGATCCACTTGCCCCCAGGCCATTGAGCATACCAATGCCAGTGCTGCCATTGTCAAGGACAGCTGTTTCATAGTGTCTACCTAGTTTTCCTTTGGATGGAGCTATTGCCCCCATCCGAATTGCTGAAAGAATACTAATGGCGAAACCATAGCGGTCTCCACCATTAATTGAGCAACTGGGAGGGTAAAAAGGGGAGAACTGGGGGGGGTAAAGAGAATTAGTTAGATTAAATATGTAAGATATCTATCTACACTAACTGCAAATATAGTAGTTAATATAGATAAATTTTTAAACATTATTTAATAACAATATATAAAAGGCAAAGGACAAACCTTTTTGCCTTTATTTAAGGTGCGTATTTTGCTGATTATCAGCAAAATAAAAGATTGTAACATTGTAAATTGGAAGGGAGTGCTATAAAAAATGCCGGTTAATTGTCTGGAATAACTACCATTCCCGATTGCTGCGATAAACGGTTCCGTTAAAAATGGCAACCACATGTCCGGTTTGATTGGTTACCTCTACCCGATAGCGGGCGATGCGATGGCCCAGGTGCTCTTCCCTGGCCCGAGCAATCAATATATCACCGGGTTGAACAGGATGCAGGTGAGCAATAGCGGTTTCAACAGAAACGGCCTGCCGACCGCGTGAATTGGAAGCAAAAGCCAGGGCACTGTCAGCCAATGAATAAGTAATGCCCCCATGGGCAATCGCGAATCCATTTAGCATATCCGGTCGAACGGTGAGACGCAAAGTACATGCACCTGGCTCCTCGGCGAGGCGTTCGATACCTAGCCACTGGCTATAAGCATCAGCACTGAACATGCGTTCAACGATGGGATCAGGGGTGTATTCCATTAGAGGGTTCTTTACCTCCAAGGTATAAAAATAGCCGGATATGGCAATTCGATGGCGGTAGCTAAAGTTTAATACCTAAGGGTTATTGGTCTGCGAAAACGGCAAACCCCTGCAGCTAGACTTCCGGAAAGGCCTTTGGCCAAAAGAGCTGGCTTTTTTAACTGACTACAGTTGTGTGGGAGGCCGAAATAAAAAAAGTGTACCTTAGTTTTTGTTACTGAGCAGCGAATTGACCATCTGACGGCTCATTAGGTATATGAGAGCGGTCAAAATTATTAGCATCGTGACCGAAGAGGAACTGATTCAAGGATGTTTGCGGGAAGATCCACAGTGTCAGCAGGAGATTTTCCGACGTTATGCCGGAAAAATGCTGGTGGTATGCATGCGCTATGCCCGGCATCACCTGGAAGCAGAGGATATCCTGCAGGATGCCTTCATCAAGGTTTATAACCGACTGGGGCAATTTCAGGGAAAAGGTTCCTTCGAAGGCTGGATTCGCCGGATTGTTGTCAATACGGCCTTAAAGAATTATGACCGCAAGAGTTTCACCCATGAAAAAATGGGGCTGGAAGACCGGGAAGATGTGGGGGCCGATCCGCATGTCATCGGGCAACTTCACGCCGAGGAATTGATGAAACTCATCCATCAATTACCCGATGGTTATCGGGTAGTGTTTAACCTCTATGCGATAGAGGGGTACAGTCATGCAGAAATTGCCGATATGCTGGGAATCCAGGAAAGCACTTCTCGTTCACAACTTGTCAAAGCACGAAAGCTGCTCCAGGCCCAGGTGCTTGAACTTCAAAAAATTGCCGTATGAATGAGCGCCATTCTATAGACGATCATTTTCGCCAGCGGCTTTATGATCACCAGTACGATCCTCCTATGCATTTGTGGGAGGGCCTGGCCGCGAAACGTCAGCCGGTAGCGGCTCCGTCGGCACCTGCCAGTAAGCGCTGGCCTTGGTTAGCCCTACTGGTATTGTTTTCTTCAGTGGCTACCTGGTGGTTGCTACATGAAAAACCTGAAGGTAATCCGCAAGAAACAACTGTCATTGCTATACAACAAAATAGTCAGCCATCAAGTCCAGCTAAAGGAAGCGTTACGGTTCCTTCGCAGGCAATCGTCCCCCTTGTCCGTATTGACAAAATTACTTCTGTTGCCAACAAGGAAGTTGCCCCCGCCGTTGCCCAGGGAGGGAAGCCATCGCCAGTCATACAGCCTCCTGCTGCGAAGAGTGGTAATGCGAAGGGATTATCAACTTCCATCGCGCCCACAATCACCGCTACGGCTCCTGCCGGTCAACCGCTTACTGAATTATTCGTTGAAACTGGAAAAGCGACCGGAGATATTGGCGAAATGGGCGTGGCAGAAGAAATCAAAGCAAAGGAAGCTGCCCGTACCTGGTCATCTTTACATCAGTTCGCTGCCCCAACTATTTCGGCATTTCCTTTTCGGCTCCGCATTTACGATGAAATCCTTACTTCGCGTTTTCGGCAACGCAATTGGTATGCCAAAATGGACTTACTGGTATCCTATGACCAGCAGTTTCGGCAGCTTACCCCCATGGATACCCGCTATGCCAATTATGCACAATTGCGTAATCAATCAGAAGCCCAAGGAGCGGCCTACAGCACCACCCTCCGCTTTGGCCTAATTGCTAAAAATGGCTTTTCCATCCGCAGTGGTATTAATTGGTCGCGTTATACCGAGACCGCAACTTTCGACCTTGTTGAAAATCCCCAGGGACCTGCTAAAAGGACCAATACCTTTCAAACCGTTGATATACCGGTATTGATTGGCTTCGAGCGCTCCCTGGGCAGAGTTAATGTAGGGTTGAATGTCGGAACCTATCTGAATATGGCTTTTAACCAATCAGGAGAATTTTACGCTCCTAACGGGAAGTCGCTGGTATCCTTTTCTTCCAACAACCAGGATGCATACCCCGCTTTTAAAAATCGGCTGGGTGCAGGTTATTACGGCAGTCTGGCGATTGGTTATGACCTTAAACCAGGGTTGGAATTATTGCTGGAACCACATTACCGGGCGTTCCCGCATTCGGTTACCGCCCCGGATTATGCCTTAACTCAACGGTACCATACCTGGGGGGTATTCCTTGGGGTTCGCAAACAGATCGGCTCAGGATTTGCCATTCCGTAATGGCGGATAAACCCAGCCAGGAAGAAAACCTCCTAAAGCCGCAAAAAAGACGCAGACGGGGGTATTATTCCTGCTCACTGCTCACCCTTCGACTTGCTCAGGGGCCGTACAAAAAGGTAAGCGTTCAGGATTACTGCCAACTGCCAACTAATATCTGATTTTTTACCCGGCAAAGTTGCAGATAAAGGCGGGCTCGTCCTTTGTTAAACCCCTGATCTAGCCCAGGTAAGTCTCCGACACCGAGCTATATGGCACGTCTTCTGACGTGCGGGTGGTGGTTACGTTAACTGCGCTTACGCACGTCGTGAGACCGTGCAAGATATTACCTGCCAGGCAGAGACTGGCAGGGGCTTATAGTGTTTTGTAAAACGCTGATGCTGTCGAAGCGGAGGAAATGGGGAATATTAAAATGTCCATTTACTTGCTAGTAGTAGCTTCGTAGGCGTCTCAATATCCGCCAGGAGTATTTTGCTTGCACTTAGATAGCATACGAGCTAATCCTGCATGTTAACTTTCGTTAACGCAGGTTAAACCTTTCCTAAGGCGTGTTAAAAAGATGAGACCTTATTTTTCGTCACTTATCTTCGATTTAGCTTCATAAGGCCTGATTATCAGTTGCTAATACAGGTGCTGTGTGGTCAGGACACCTTTCGGGATTAAAGCCATGGGGCTAAGCGTGGACCTATCAAGGATAGGGGTAATCCCAGGTTTCCATTATCCTAATTATGACGAAAAGATAAATCACCAAAAAACACACCTGACATGAAGACGAACTACCTGCTACCCCTTTTAGTACTCGTAATACTTAGCGGTTGTACAGATACCTGGTATGTTGAACGACAGGAGGACAAACTGATTGGTGTCTGGGAATTTGATCAGGCTTTCTACCGGGAAAACGGCGATATTTTTCGCGACCGGATCGACCGTAGCTTTGAAGGCGATATTTTGGAAATTTACCCGGATTACACCTCCCTGTACGACGACTTTTCCCGGCGTGAAGTATACCCCGGCGACTGGGAGTTTTTCATCGAACGCGATTTCTATGACGATGAGAATGATCGGGAATGTTTTCTGGATCTGGTCTTTTACGACCGCAACGATCGGGTTGCCTGGAGTTGGTACGGGGAGGTAACGTTGCTTACCCGGGAAAAACTAAACTTACGGGTGAATGACCGCGCAGGGACCTACATATTTAAGTTGCGTCGACGTCGTTAGGCGACTTCGGTGTGGGTAGTCTGGCTGAAAAAGAAGCTTGTTTTTTTTAGATCCGTATTTGGGCTACCTTTGCCGCGCTATGACAACAATACGTGCGGAAATCCGATCGACGTTACACCTGGGCTGGCCCATCATTTTAGGTAACCTCACCCAGATGAGCCTGGGGATTATTGACAGTGCTATGGTCGGGTCCATTCACAGTAGTCAGCTGGCGGCCTCTTCTTTTGTCAATAACATCATTACGGTACCCTTGATTCTGGGTATGGGCCTGAGTATGGCTATTTCGCCACTTGTAGCTACAGCCCAGGGGGCAGGGGATTTTGACCGCCCACTACGCATTTTATTTAACGGATTACTGCTGTGTATGGCCATTATTGGCGTATTGGCAGTGGTGATTCATGCGAGTGCAGATGTTGTGTATCACTTGGGGCAGGACCCTATTGTTGCCGAGCTGGGCAGGCCCTATCTGATTTGGATGGGGTGGAGTATGGTGCCGATGGTCCAGTTTATGGCGATGAAACAATTTGCCGATGGGCTGGGGCTAACCCGTTGGGCGATGTACCTTTCTGCCCTGGCCTTACCGATAAACACGGGATTGAATTACCTATTCATTTTTGGTCATTGGGGGGTACCCCGTTATGAGTTGATGGGAGCGGGTATTGCGACCTTTATCACCCGTGTATTGTTAGTCGTATTGATGATTTGGGTAATTGCACGCGGGAAGCAATTTGCCCCTTATCGGCAGCATCTTCGACAGCAGTTAGAAGTGCGGGTGGATCGCCTGCGCGATTTGATTCGCCTGGGTATTCCTTCGAGTATGCAGTACGGAATGGAGGCCGGGGCGTTTGCTGTGTCCGGTATTATGGCAGGCTGGTTGGGGTTTCAGCAACAGGCAGCACATCAGATTGCTCTTAACCTGGCTGCATTTACCTTTATGGTTTCGCTGGGAATTAGTGCTGCCGGGAGTATACGGGTCGCGTATGCTCATGGTAGCCAGGAGTGGACCCGCGTTCGGCAAATTGGCATAACTGCCATTGGCATGGCGGTAGTTTATGGGATGGGTTGTGCCCTTTTATTTATCAGTGGGCGGCATATCTTACCCTTAATTTTTAACACCGAACCTATCGTTGTAGGCTTTGCTGCAAACCTATTGATTTTGGCGGGGATATTTCAGATTTCTGATTCCGTGCAAGCCGTTGGCGTTGGCCTGTTGCGTGGCTTGCAGGATGTAAAAAAGCCGACCTTTTTTGTTGCGTTGGCCTACTGGGGTATTGGCATTCCCGCAGGGTATACATTAGCTTTTTATTGCCGGTTGGGCAGTTAACGGATTATGGGTTGGCTTGTTGCTGGGCCTTAGTGCCAGTGCCTTACTACTTTCAGCACGTTTCCGCCGGCTTACCCACCGGCGCATCAGTAAGCGTTTACCCTGCCTGTTGAAAATCGGCCATCACTTGCTGGAATGGACCAGCAAAGAGCTCTTGCAGCCGGGTCATCACCGCAGGAGGGAGCTGCACCAGCCCCGCCGTGTTGCTATCTGCCTGGGCAGCGGTTTTGATGCCCGGAATGACAGTGGATACCTCAGGGAAACTAAGAATGAAGCTCAATGCCAGTTGAACGGGAGTGAGTCCGTGATCGGACGCCAGTTGCCAGATGGGTTCCATCGCAGCCAGGGTGCGCTCTAAAACAGGGGGCAAAGCGAAAATGCCGGTGGTCATCTTCGGCAAACCGCGTTTGTGGTGTGAATTTTCCACTGAGCAATCCGAACTG
Source organism: Lewinellaceae bacterium (assembly GCA_020636445.1). Taxonomy (GTDB): domain Bacteria; phylum Bacteroidota; class Bacteroidia; order Chitinophagales; family Saprospiraceae; genus JACJXV01. Next base: position 53,336 of record JACJXV010000002.1, read on the forward strand.
GAGGGGCATGCGCGCAATGATTCCATACCCTTGGTTAGCTGCTTTCGTCATCACCGGAACGGCACGTTGGTTGAGGATGTTCAATACCAGCTGAAAACCCTGGCCCAGGTTTCGGGAAAGCAAAACTCTCCCTCCGGATTGGGAGCGAAGGTGTTCAGAGAGAGACCCCAGTACCTGATTTTTCCCTGTTCCCGAAGCTGTTCCATCGCTTCAATACATTCCCCTTGTTCGAGATGAGGCATCCGGGCGGTATGTAATGGTAAAAATCGATAGTGTCTCGGCGCAGTCGAATCAGACTTTGCTCGCAAGCATTGAGGATATACTTTTTGGAGTAATCAAAATAAATATTCCCCGATGCATCCAGCCGGTGTCCTACTTTGGTGGCAATTACACAATCCTGGCGGGTGCCTATTTCTTCGCCCAGGAGGGTCTCTGAATGTCCGAGGCCATAGAAATCGGCGGTGTCAAAAAAGTAATTCCCTGTTCGAGTGCCCGGTGGATAGCTGTGCGGGATTGGTTATCATCGACATCACCCCACCCGATAGGGGTATTACCAGCCATGGCGGGCCCGCCAATGGCCCAGGCGCCAAAACCTACTGCACTCACAGTTAGGTCGGTGTGCCCAAATTTCCGGTATTCCATATGTATGAGTTAGTAATACGCGGACCCTGGATACGTATCCAGGGTCCGCGTATTGGGTTATTTACTAAGGCCGCTCTCAGCAAGTAGCAGCAGCAGGGCATATTGGGTAGCGCGGTATCCCTCCTTATTGCTCCACCATTCGTCGAGTGCGTGGGCGTTACCCCTTCACCCCCGCGGCCAATGGTCACGGCTGGAATCCCCATGGCAATTGGGATATTGGCATTGGTGGACCCACGTGTCAGGCTGGGTGTTTCTCCGAAAACGGTAACTGCTGCCATTGCCCGCTGGATAAGAGGCAGGGTAGTAGCCAGGCTCCCCGAAGGACGTTTGCCAATGAGTTCGATGGACACTGTCAGTGAATCACCGCGCCGGCGCAGGTCATTTTGTTCCTTCAGGCCACGGTGCATCGTGTTATCCAGGATAGCGGCCATTTTGCCCAGCATCTCAGGGTATTCCGAGCGCATATCCACTTCAATCCAGGCTTCAAAGGGGATTGAGTTGACGGAAGTTCCACCGCCGATACGACCAACGTTGTAGCTGGTGCGTAAGCCCGGCTTGGCCAGGCATCAGCCTCCTGTACGAAATAATGAATACCGCTGGCCAGGGCATGTAAGGGGTTGGCCAGGCCGAACGCTCCCCAGGAATGACCCCCAGGGCCGTTAAAAGTTACTTTGTAGCGGTAAGAGCCAAGGCCGGCATTGTTTACGCGGCCCAGGTCGCCGCCATCAATCGAAATCCAGGAATCAATCTTGGGGCCTTGCTCGCTGAAAAGATATTTTACACCCCGGAGATCACCCAGGCCTTCTTCTCCAACGGAGCCGACGAACAAGATATCGGCATCGGTTCGGATCTTGTTCTGATTCAGTGCCCGAACTACGGAAAGCACCATGGCCAACCCGCGGGTGTCGTCGCCAATACCCGGGGCAAACAGGGTATCTCCACTAGACCGAACCGTTACATCTGTTCCTTCCGGGAATACGGTATCAAGGTGGGCATCCAGTACCACCACTTTCCCGCGTTTGGTGCCTTTGCGCAGTCCAAGAACGTTGCCTTCCTGGTCGATCCATACAGAATCCAGGCCGGCGTCCTTGAGCATTTGGCCAAACTGCTGGGCCCGTTTGGCTTCACCAAAAGGTGGCGCTTCAATTTCGGTTAGCAGAATATGTTCTTTTACAGTGCGGGGATCCTCGGCTTTAATCAGGTCAAAAGCCTTGATTACAGATGGATGCTTAGCTAGTTGCTGGACATCACTCATGTAGCGCGGCTCTACCTGAGAACCTCCCTGGGCCCAGGCATCAACAGTAAACAAAAGACCGCTTAATAAGCAGGCGGTGAGTAGATGAGTTGCTTTCATGTAAGTAGTATTCGCTTTAAAATGGCTTAAAAACAAATATTAGGCGCTGGTTTACCGGCGCTCGGGTATTTTCCCCGAACCAGTACCTGGCTTTTGCTGCAAAATACCTAATCTTGTGCAATCTTCCCATTGTCAAATGCATCGTCTATGCCGATTGAATTACAGCAGCTCATTATTCACGAACTGGAAAAGAATCCGGATACAGGAGAGGTTAGTGTCTTTTTGACCGATGAACCACTCCCCGCCGATGATCAGGCTATTGCTTTAGTGCAAAAGCTTAACCGGGCGTTTGAATTCAATACCGAAATGTTGCAGGGCGATCTGTGCCCTCCTGACGAGGCTTTGTTTCCGGGATATTTTCAGGTGCTGGTCGATAATGCGCTGACTACGCCTGCCTTCCTGGATTTTTCCCGAGAAACCATGCAGGCGCTACAACTTTCCCTGCAAGGGGTAGTAGGTGCTAAAGGAGCCTACGTGGTCTATGCAAACTATACCCTCGGCGAACAGCATTACCTGGGGATTTTTCTCGTTCGGGATACGCACGGGGTAATTTTTCAGCGGGCGGGTTCGCGTGCCGCATTTTCGTTACAATCGACGACATATTTGAATACCGATCGATTAGCTCTGGCTTGCCGTATTCGGGTGGATCGATTTCGCCAGGGAGGTAACCGCTGTGTGGAGCTTATTAAATATGCCCGCTCCCAGAAAGAAATTTCCCAGTATTTTATCCATTGGATAGGCTTGCACCAACCCGTATCCAGCCGCGAGTTGACGGATTCTTTTCTGGAATTATTGGAAGAACTGCCTCTGCCAGTGGACGCCGAAACCGGGGTGCCATTGGAAGCTGGCCAGTTTGAAGAACAGGTACTTCAGTTTGCTAAAAGCAGCCCTGACAAGGCTATTAACCTGCGGGCTTTTGACCAGGCCTTCTACGGGGAATCCAATACGTTAGAGCCCTTTTTGCAGGATAAAAATTTTCAACTCGACGATGAATTTCGCTACGACCAAGGGACGTTGCAGCGCCATTTTAATTTCCGGGTGCAGGGTGACGGCCTGACACTGCATTTTACCCGCACGCAGCTCAGCCTGGGGTTGGTGCGGATCGAGGGTGATCAGGTTATTTTGCATGCGCCGGAATTAGCCCAGGAAATCGCCGCTCTGCGGGAGGAACAGTGATCTAATCCTTGCCATTTCGGTTTTTTCTTTTTCCCCAATTGGCTGGGTTATTTCGAATGTAACGGGCAATGCGCTGGTATTCCTCATCATCGCGTATGATATGCTCGTGGAACCGGGCCTGCCAGCGAAAGGGTAATTTCATCCGGTTAGCGTGTTGGGTAACCGCTGATTTATAGGATCGGATAATGGTTCCTAATTCACCGTGTTTAGGGGATATTCTGGACATTCGTAGGGATTGTAAATAGGCTGCGTACAGGCCTGGGGGTATAATCCCGAATGGGCGATTATCCAGGATCGGGGTATGGTCTGGGGAATCAGGTTCGTTTTTCGGTTCCCAAATTCGGCGATTGTTATTTTCCGAATCATCATTGTTGTTTCCGTTGGGGACGATGGTAGGGGCGTTGCATGCACCCCCCCAACCATCGTCCCCAACGGGCCGTTCGTCCCCAACGGGCCGTTCGTCCCCAACCAGGCCGTTCGTCCCGTTCGTCCCCAACGGGCCGTCCAATTATCAAATCTACCGGATCAGAATCAGGGGTTTGGGTTTCGTCATTGTCGCCAGGGGGGTTGGGTTGAATGATAATGATCCCATGCACATGGTCAGGCATTACGACGAATGCCCCCAATGAAATGCCTCGGGTATGTTGGGTAATTTGCCGCCAAAAGACGTCAGCTAGTGCACCTTGTGCCGATAGCCGCATTTTCCCAGCGACAATTTCACCGAAATAAGGCACCCTGCGATGGGTGCAAATGGTTACAAAATACGCAGCTGGCTGACTGTAATCCCACCAGTGTGCGCGAGCAGTGGGTACCCGATAGCCGTTACGGTGTTTTTTCATAGCACAAAAGGCTTGGGGCCCCAACCGTACAGGCAATCTGAACAGCTGAGCCGATGAACAGTACGATAGAAATTGGATAGGAAGGCAGGCGAGATGCTACAAGGTATTACATTTACGTGAAAAAGGCAAGCTTTAGCATCTTGCTGCTAGTCAGCTAGACCAGAAGGAAATCAAACGATTTATCCTGTTCCCTAATCCTTTAGTTCCTGTTTCGTTGGAGGCTGTTTTTCCAGCGCACTGGCCCGGAATAACAAATCGGCCGCCATGTACACCTTGTTGCGCAGGCGGTAGGGAAAATCAGGGTGGCTTTTGAGAAATGACCGAACAATAACGGAGGCTTCCGGAGAATTATGCCCACCCAGGGTAGCAGAAATCCATTGCCGCGGGAAGAAAATATCTCCGGTCCGCTGGATGTCTTCCAGGGCGGCCAGACTTGGTTCGATATATTTCAACGAGGAAGCTGCCCGCAGCAGGTGATGCAGGTACCCAACAGCATCAACAACCCAGGGTTCAGTGGAGCGATTGGCAGGGTCCAGGAGCGTTTGAAAAAGGAATCGCGAACCACTTCTTCGGCGGACAAGGCCGGACGGATGAAGGCAAACCGCCGTTGCCGGTCTGGATTTTTAAATTAGTGGTTTCCTGATCCAGGATGGTTACGGCTTCTGCCGGAAGCCGGATAGCGAGTTCGCAGGCAAGGTCCAGGTGTTGCGCTTCCGACAGGGGCAGGCCGGGAACGGCTACTTTCCCTTCCCAGATAACCCGCAGGCGATTTACCCCGGCTTCACTAATGGCCATGGATTCATACGCATTGTAATAGGCTGTTCGGGCGCCGCCATTATCTGCTTTTTCCAATAAATGCCAAAGTAATTCCTCCACCCGAGGGGCCAAATCAGCACGCACGGTGTCTGAGGAGAACCGCCAGTAGAGGGTTTGCAGATAGCTGAGCAGTTGTTGTCTGTTCAAGGGTTCCTGCTCTGTTGGTAATGCCTTCAGGATGGCTTCCAGAAGTACAGCAGGAGTAACCCGCTGATGCAGGCAATCCTCGAATAAGGCCATCCAGGCTGCTCCACGCAATAGAGGGTCCTGGATTTGTGGGATTTTGGTCAGAAAATAGGCCCGACTTTCGTTGTCTAGCTTGAAATAGCCATAACTCATCGGAGAGCCATTGAGGAGTAATGCCTGATGGCTGACGTGGTGAACTTCGGTTTCCCGAATTTTCGTTATTTGTCCCCGAATGTCAAGGGGAACTTTAACAATGGTATCCGGGTAAAGAGGGCGAGTTCGGTATGTTGCGCCCAATAGCTGCCATTGCGGGCTGTTTTTTCCTGGGTGATCAGCAACTGACCATCTGAACCTCGTTCTGTTTTAATGACTGGCATCCCCGCTTCTTTAACCCATACTTGCGACCAGGCCTGCAGGTCTGTTTGGTTTCGTTTGTCGAGAATGCTGATTAAATCATCCCAGGTGGCATTGCCGTAGGAAAAGGATTTCAAGTATTCGCGCAGCCCATCCCGGAATGCCGTTTCACCCATGATCGCTTCCAGCTGGCGCATGACGACGGGTGCCTTTTGGTAGATTATACCTCCGTAGAGACTTCCCGCATCGCGCAGGTTTTCCAAAGGCTGCTGGATGGGGTGAGAGCCTTGTGAGCGGTCTTCCCCATAGGCAGTAGGCTGACTGGAAAGCAAAAAGGCCAGGTCGTGATTGATCTTGGGAAAAGACGGATTCACGATTTTTGCCGCCATGAAATTTGCAAATACTTCCTTGAGCCAGACATCGTTGAACCAGCGCATGGTTACCAAATCACCGAACCACATGTGGGCGGTTTCGTGGGCAATCAGCCGGGCTCGCCCGAGTTGCTGATTTTCGGTTGCATTTTCTTCCAGCAGCAAGCTGGGTTCGCGGTAAAAAATATTGCCGATATGCTCCATGCCTCCATACTGGAAGCCGGGCAGCAAAACAAAATCCAGCTTGGTGAACGGAAAAGGAATTTGGGTATATTCTTCCAGCCAGGCGATAGCCTGCCCATGCAAATCAAAAACGGTTGCTGCGTTACGCGCTACTTTGGCTTCATCGGTCTCCCGATAGAACATCGTCATGGTGCGGCCGTTGCGGCTTTCGGTTCGGGACTGAAATTTACCGGCGGCAAAAGCAAAGAGGTAGGTGCTGAACGGTTCTGTTTCCCGGAAAGTATAGCGTTGTCGATCCCCACCTGTTCAACCTTTTCGCGTGGGCCATTCCCTACTGCTTCCCAATCGGCGGGTGTTTCCAGCACCAGGCGGTAGCGAGCTTTAAGGTCAGGCTGATCAAAGCAGGGAAAGGCAGTTGACGCCCGGTCGGGTACCAGCAGGGTGTATAAGTAGTCGGGATTGCGATTCAGCGAAAGATCCCCGGCGATGAAGGTGATCTCTACCTGATTGGCACCATCTCGCAAGGTTGCTGCCGGCAGGACAATATGCCCTTCGGTGATGACGGGGTCGACCTCTTGCTGATTGACCACCACCCGTTGCAGGTGGTCCGGTTCCTCCCGAAAATCCAGCAGGAGGGCATTGCTGGTATTGTCTAATTGGAAGGCAATCGTCAGCGAACCCGGAATTGGTTGACTGACGGAATCGGGGAGTTGCAGCGTCAGGGAATAGCGAATATCGGATAAACTGGCGGCACGTTGCTGGGCCAACTCCCAGCTAACACCAAGTTCTGGTGCAGGTGCGGAAGGGGAGGAACAGGCAGCTAGCATCAGGAGCAGGCAATGAGCTCCCCACAGGAGCAGGTTCATGCAATGTTTCATAGATATAGCCTTTTTTCAGCAGCTCGAGGTAAAGGTTTCTGGCGCGATGATTCCCCACCGCTCACTTTAGCCCTTTAAACTTACAAAATATTTTTCCTTACCTTAGAAGTTGAGCCTGGTTTGCTTATTCAATATCATTAAGTCCTTATTACTATGAGTTATGTCAAATTAATACTGGGCCTGATACTTTGCCTGCCGGTTTGTCTGCCTGGGCAAACGGCCCAATTACTGGTGCCCATTGGCCATACCGAAAAGATCACCAGCGTTGCCTTTTCTCCTGATGACCGGTATGTCCTCACCGGCAGTTATGATAGCCATGCTAAACTCTGGGAGGTCGACTCCGGAAAAGAGATAAAAACTTTTACCTCATCGACGGGTAGTATCAGTGGGGTAGCTTTTTCCCCTGATGGTTCGGTATTGACAGGTTCTTTAGGTTGGACGGCCCACCTGTTTGATCGCCAAACCGGGGAGGAAAAGCAACGCTATGACGTGGATCTTGAGACGGAGGTACTATGCCTGGCCTATTCGCCCCGGGGAGTGTTTTTGGCGCTGGGGTGTGATAATAAGGTTATCCATTTATGGAATCTGCAGACCGGAAAAAAGGGGTCCTCAGTGGTCATGACGGTGCCGTTACGGTGTAGCTTTTTCAGATGATGAGCGTTATCTGCTTACGGGCAGCGCCGACCAAACGGCCATACTTTGGGATTTGCAGGAGTTGGCACCTAAGCCGCAGCAAGTGCTGCGTGGCCATGCGGCAACCGTCAATGCGGTGGCTATTGCTCCCGATGGCCGCACCCTCCTGACCAGTAGTGAAGATGGGCAGGCCATGCTCTGGGCCCTGGGGAAGAACCAGCCGTTGGGCCAGCTTGGCGAAGGTCATTATGGGGCTGTTAATGCCGTCATTTTTGCCCGTGATGGGCAATCCTGCTTCACGGGCAGTGACGATGCCCAAATTAAACAGTGGGATTTGGCTACGCGCCAGGAAATTAACCTTTTATGGAGACACCAAAGCCCGGTGACATCGCTGGATGTCAGTGCCGATGGCCGCTTTTTGTTATCGGGGAGTACAGATAAAACAGCCCTGCTTTGGGATATCGCTACCGGCTGCCCGGTTCAGGTATTCAGGGGCATAGCACTATTGCCAGTAATGCTGTTTTCGGTCCGGAAGACCGGGAAATCATTACAGTTAGCCAAACAGCCTCGTTCCGCCGTTGGGATACGCAAAGCCTGCAGGTGGCCGCTTCCCGCTTGCAGGAAGCTATTGACGACTTTACTCAAATCACTTTTCTCCTGACCGCCTGATCGCTCTGGGGAACTTATGTCCACAGTGCAATGGTTTGGCAGGTTGCTTCCGGCAAGCCTCTCCGCAACCTCCCTCCGGTGGAGGAATGGATTACCAGCGTTGCCTTTTCTCCCAACAATGCAGATGTATTGGTGGGTGAGAATCCGGTAAAACTACCCGGTGGCAACCCGGCCCTGGCCAGGTACCTGTAGAGCTGCCCGGCCCGTCCAATGCCGTAACGAATCTAGTGATTGCTCCAGAGGGGGAATTAGCCATGAGCGGTTACGGGGATGGTACCGGCAGGGGTTTGGTCGATGGCCGATAACCAGCCGCAGTATGTTCTGACGGGATTGGACAGCCTGGCTGCAGCAGCTTTTTCCCCCGATGGCCGCCATTTGGTAACTTCGGGGAAAAATGGAGAACTGATTTTTGGGATGCCCAAAATGGCAGCAGGAAGGCAACGATCCCCGCTCATGAAGACCGGGTTAACACCCTGGCGATTGCCCCCGGTAGCCAACTGGCAGTTTCCGGAAGTTGGGATGGCACCGCTAAAATTTGGGATGTGCCGTCCCGCAGAAACTTCACCACCTTAAAGGGCATACCACGATTATTAATTCGGTGGCCTTCGCCAACAGTGGGAACTATGTACTGACTACCTCCCGCGACAATACCACCAAGCTCTGGGAGGTAGCCTCCGGCCGGGAGTTAGTTACCCTGGTTGCTCTTGACTCGGTGGATTGGGTTGCTCTGGCCCCTAACGGACAATTTGATGCTTCGCCCGGGGCCATGGATCTGATGTATTACCTGGTAGGCGGGGAAGTCGTAGACCTGGATCAGCTTAAAGAACGTTACTACGAGCCTGGCTTACTGGCCAAGCTGCTGAATAACCTGAATGAGCCCCTACGGGAGGTAGATCAACTAACAAAACTGGACCTGTTTCCACTGCTGAACGCCTCGATTGACCAGAACAAAAACATAATCCAGGTTCAATTGGAAAAACGATCGGGGGCATGGGGAAACTCAGTCTGTTTGTCAATGGCAAAAGAAGTAGAGGAGGATGTAAACCCCAGCGGAAAACGCAATTGAATATTGACCTGAGTCAGTACAATCGCTTTTTCCTGGCGGATCAGGAAAACCAACTAAGCCTCCTGGTTTACGACTCCGAAAACTGGCTAAAAAGCCCTCAGTTCAACCTGACCTACCTGGCTCCGGCGGCTACTCCGCGCGGAACCTCAATACCAACCTCTACCAAACCGGTAACAACAACTAATCCAACGAATCCAGCACCAGATAACGCTATTCCAATCCTGACCGGAAAGCCTAGCTTATATGCTATCGTAGTGGGCACCTCAATTATACCGGTACGCAGTTGGATTTGCGCTTTGCCGATCAGGATGCCAGGGCGATGGCCACCTCCTTGCAGATAGCTGGAGAAGGGTTGTTTGGCAAAAAAAATGTCCAGGTCAGTTTGTTTACGACGGATACCTCCGGCCAGGCTATCTCCCCAAGCCGCCAAAATATTGAAGCCGCCTTCAATAAGGTGCGGAGCCTGGCTAAACCCGAGGATATCCTGGTGATCTATTTTTCCGGTCACGGGGTGAATTACGGCGCCGGTGACCAGGGGCAGTTTTATTACCTCACCCGCGATATCAGTAGTAGTGATATCAGTGACGAACAGGTGCGGAAAACACGCACAATATCCAGCACGGAATTAACAGAATGGATCAAGCAAATTCCAGCCATGAAGCAAGTCTTCATCCTGGATGCCTGTAATTCCGGCAAAGTAGTGGTTGACTTGGCTAGTGGGAGCAAGGACCTCAGCGCCAGCCAGGTACGGGCCCTCGACCGGATGAAGGACCGCACCGGGATGTTCGTCCTTGCCGGAAGTGCCGCCGATAAAGTCAGTTATGAAGCTACCCAGTATGGGCAAGGCCTGCTCACCTATAGCCTTTTGGAGGGCATGAGTGGCTTGGGATTAACCGACGATAAGCGGGTGGATGTAATGACCCTCTTCCAGCGCTCGCGCGACCGGGTGCCCGAGCTGGCACAGGGTATTGGGGTATTCAAACCCCCATGCTGGCTTTACCCAAGCAAGGGGGAAGCTTTGATATCGGTATTGTAAACAATGGCGCACAGATCCCCCTGCCGAGGGTGAAACCCGTGTTTATCCGCAATGTACTGGAGGATGAAGAAAACTTTGGTGATCCCCTGGACCTCACCAAAGAACTGGATAATTACCTTCGCACTGTTACCGTCAAGGGCGCACAGGCCCCGATTATCTACGTCGACGTGCCCGAATATCCTACGGGGTACTCCATCCGGGGCCGCTACATGCAAGCAGGGGAAACCATCACCGTGGAGGGGCGGCTATTCCAGGAAAAGAAATCCCTTGGGAAGTTTAAAGTGTCAGGCACCAAAAGTAATCTCTCCGGCCTGGTTGAAGAGCTGGTAGACAAGGTGGTAGGCCTTATTCAGTAGAACAAGCGCATTGGCTTACGGTTAGGTTTACTAAACTTTAAAAGTTTAGTAAACCTAACCTGAGTTTTGGGTATATTTTCAAGGCCAAGACTAGCTTTTGCTTTCGTACCTTAAAAACACGCACATTAATGCAGGCCTTAACTTTCCACGGCAAACACGATATCCGCCACGAAACGGTTCCCGACCCGGGCATTACTGCTCCGCATGAAGTCATCCTGCGGGTGAAAGCCTGTGCTATTTGTGGTTCCGATCTGCATATCTACCATGCCCATGAGCGCGGCCTGGATAGCGGCACTGTCATGGGGCATGAATTTATTGGTGAGGTTGTGGAGGTTGGAAAAGGCATCCAACGCTGGCGTATTGGCGATCGGGTAATGTGCCCGTTCACCACGTCCTGTGGAGAGTGCTTTTATTGTAAAAAGGGTCTCACCTGCCGCTGTGAACGGGGCCAGTTTTTTGGTTGGGTGGAAAAGGGACTGGGCTTGCATGGTGGCCAGGCAGAATACGTGCGGGTACCACTGGCCGATCAAACGCTCATGGCCATCCCCGACGGACTACCGGAAGAGGTGGCTTTGCTGCTGGGGGATATTCTGTCTACCGGGTATTTCTGTGCCGACCAGGCGGATATCCATCCCGAGGGGGTTCAGGTGGTGGTAGGCTGTGGCCCGGTCGGACTAATGGCGATATGGGCCGCCCAAAAACTGGGTGCCCGGCAGCTGTACGCCATCGATGCCATCCCGGAGCGCCTGGCGCTGGCTGCCGCCTGGGGTGCCACGCCCTTGCATTTGCATGACGACAATCCCCTGGGCCAGATTCGGGAACTTACCCAGGGTCGGGGAGCCGATTCCGTACTGGAAGTTGTGGGCAATACCAGTGCAGGTCGCCTGGCCTGGGAGTTATTGCGCCCAGGCGGAACCTTGTCGACCGTGGGTGTTTGTAATGATCAGCACCTGGCTTTTTCACCACCGGAAGCCTATGGAAAAAATATGACCTATCGGGTGGGGCGCTGCCCTGCGCGCCATTACATGGATCGCCTGGTGGAGGCCGCCCGGGAAGATGCAGGGCAATTAGCGCAGATTTTTTCGCATCAATTACCGTTGGATCAAGGGGTGGAAGCCTACGCGATGTTTGCCGAACGCCGCGATAATTGCCTGAAAGTATTATTGCGCCCGTAGGGCCAGCGGACCGCATACCAGAAATTCACCCTCGACGCATTCGGGGCCAGAAATTTACCCGACTCCGGGGGGCCAGTAACCCCTTCAAGGTCGTTTTTCTTCCGTTTTTGACCGAAAGCCAGGCCTGTTTCGGTGGCTTGCAAAGGTGGAATTCAGGGTTGACAGTGGCGTTTTTCGTGGTGGTCCAAGCAGCATACTTAATCTTAACAATCTACAGGCTTAATCCCCGGGTTTTTGAGCCGATTGCCTATCTTGCTACCGGCTCAAACTACATTCCCTATGCGTCTGGAAGGCAAACATTACCGCACGATCTGGCTTGATGAATCTGATGCCGGTACGGTGCATACCATTGATCAACGCAGCCTGCCATTTCAACTGGATATCCTGGGGCTGCATACGCTGGAAGATACTGCCCAGGCTATCGAAGAGATGGTTGTCCGGGGTGCGCCGCTCATTGGCGTAACGGCTGCCTGGGGCTTTTACCTGGCCTTACTTACTGCCGAGACGGGCACCAACCTCACAGACCTGGTACACCAAACCGGGGAGCGCCTGGCCCGCACCCGCCCTACGGCAGTAGACTTGTTTTATGCCATTCGACGCCAGCAGATGGCCCTTCAGCAGGCAACTACTTACGCCGAAGCAATTGCGATCGCCCGCCAAACGGCGGAAGCAATGGCGGATGAAAGCGCGGAGCAGTGCCGCCAAATCGGATTACACGGCCTGCCACTGCTGGAAGCTATTGCCGCCCAAAAGCCTGGAGAACCCGTGAATATCCTTACGCATTGCAATGCTGGTTGGCTGGCATGTATTGATTATGGAACGGCTACCGCACCCATCTATGCCGCGCACGACCGTGGTATTCCTGTTCACGTATGGGTTGATGAAACGCGGCCCCGCAATCAGGGGGGAAAACTGACGGCCTATGAGTTGGGACAACACGGTGTACCTCATACCATCATTACCGATAATGCCGGCGGACACTTAATGCAGCACGGGAAGGTGGATCTGGTGATTGTGGGTACCGACCGCACGACCCGGCAGGGGGATGTAGCCAATAAGATTGGCACCTATCTGAAAGCCCTGGCTGCACACGACAATGGTATTCCCTTTTACGTAGGCTTGCCTTCATCTTCGCTGGATGTTAGTCTGGCCAACGGCTTACAGGATATTCCGATTGAAGTCCGGTCAGAGGAGGAAATTCATCAGGTATGGGGATGGAATGGCCATCACCTGATTTCGGTGCGAACCACTCCCCGGGATAGCCCGGCCGCCAATTACGGGTTCGATGTAACGCCCGGCCGCCTGGTCAGCGGACTGATCACGGAGCGGGGCATTTGCCCGGCATCGGAAGCGGGGATTCGGCACTTATTTTCGGAAAAGTTTACCAATCAGTAATCTTCCCGGAGATGATGGATGAGGGGTATATCAAATTTAAGGCCCACTGGACACTGGGGCCACCGTTGCCAGCGGAAATTATCGCCGAGCTACAGCACTGGCGGCAGGAACTGTACCAGCGAAAGCTGATCGGGGCCTACCCGGATGGCATTGGCTATGGCAATATCAGCCAGCGGTATCCGGAGCCTGATCAGTTCGTCATCAGCGGCTCCGCTACCGGTAATTTTGCGGAGCTCGGCGTTCAGCATTATAGCCGGGTAACGCATGTGGATTGGCCCAATAACACCCTGGATTGTACCGGGCCGATTATCGCCTCCTCCGAATCCATGAGCCATGCGGTGATCTATGCAACCTGTCCGTGGGTGGGTGGCGTGGTGCATGTCCACCATCTGGGCTTATGGGAATATTTATTAACCCGGGTGCCGGCAACCCCTGTCGAAGCTACTTACGGCTCCCCGGAAATGGCGGCGGCGATTATCCACTTGCTGGCGAACACCGACCTGCCCCAGCAACGCCTTTTTGCGATGGCGGGGCACCGCGAAGGCATTTTTAGCTTTGGTGCAACACTGGCCGAAGCTACCGGTGTTCTGCTGGAGACGTGGCAGCAGTTTCGGGCTAAAAGCGCAGGGTAATCCGGCCTTTGACGAAGAAGGGCGTACCCGGAATGAAATGGATTTCTTCCACTGGGTCCAATTCATCTGCCAACCGGGATTCGGTTGCGAATTGCGTTTCGTTCCAGGCACTATTAAATACATTTTCCACAATCAGCCCCAGGCTTACCGGGCCTGTAGTGTATTGCACATTGGCATCGGTTATCCAGTACCCCTCAGCAATGATGGAGGCATCTTCATTGGCAGGCCGGCTTTTCAGGTACCGGCTGCGAATGCCTGCTGTCCAGGCACCACCGGTATAGCTTAATCCGGCGGTGGCAGTCAGGTCGGGCGCCAGCGGGATAAACCTAGCCCCGGGAGCTGCATCCGGATCAATGCTACGAGCATAGGTGTAGTTGATGTCGCCATCGAGGAAAAAACCACCCGAAAGTTCATAGCGCAGACCAGCATCAACCCCGATCCGGCGGGTTTCCCCGCTGGGTTCAACAATACCGGCATCGCCCACATAGACGAATTCCTGATCGAGGTACAATACCCATAAGGCACCATTGAGGAGCAACCGGTTTGTTGGCTTCCAGATCGTCCCCAGGTCGGCACCGTAGGCCGCCGGTAGTACTTGCCTGCCCTGTTGAGCGATTACCACCCGGGCATCGTTGGAATGGAAACCCCGGCCCGTTTTCAGGAAAAACTGCCAGTCGCGACGCGGGGCATAGACCACATTGAATTTAGGGCTGATAATCCCGCGGCTAACCGTGGCAGGGTCGTAAGCGGGAGTTAGTTGATCCTGGTAGGTAAAGCGAAACTGGTCGAACCGGAGCCCTGGGCTGAGGCGCCATCTGCCCCAGCGCCATTCAACCTGCGCAAATGCATACAGATTTTGTTGCTGGATATCCCCCAGGGCAAGGGGGATTAGGGTTTCCGTACGGTTGCGGGTATGTGATAGTTCGTTATCAGTACTGAGGTCGAACCGGAACCCGGCTCCCGCCCGTAGTTGAACCCCTCCATTGGACCGGTTTTTTTCTTTTTGCCAAACACTTTCGGCGCCTACCAGGGTGCGGTTCTCTTGTTGCCGAATTTGATCGCCGTTAATCGGATCGTCGAGGAAGAAGGTGAAATTGGAGTATAGGTCAAAATCATACCGGGTGTAATACGCTTTGCTTTTTACGAAGGTTTGATTATTGAGAAAATGGGTGTAGGAAAGCAACAAATTCGTTCGGCTGGTCTGGCCTCCTTCCGTGTCGTCAATGGCCCCGAACCGCCCGATAAGCCCCCGATCGACAGCGCGTTGGGGAATTTGCCCGGAGGCATCCCACTGACTTTGGAAGCGGCTAATCAGGAGTGATACCTGATCCGCTTCGCCGATGCGGGCACTGTATTTCCCCATCAAGTTCAACCGGTAGAAATTTTGCGGGGAAGCAAAAGCTCCGTCACTTTGTAAAAACTCCGTTGCCAGATAGGCATGCTGGCGTTCCGTATTGCCCAACAGGTTGAACAGTCCCACTGTACGCAGCGTGTTAAACTGCCCCAAATCTACACTGACGCTGCTCTGGTCGATTGCGTCCTTAGTTTGAAAGGCTACATACCCCGCAGTGGTAAAATCACCCCGATCAGCATAGTAAGGCCCTTTGCCAAAGTCAATGGTGTTGATCGTTTCCGGAATTAAGAAATGGAGATCGGCATACCCCTGCCCATGCGCATGGGAAACCATATTTACTGGCATCCCATCAACGGAAATAGCTATATCGGTACCGTGATCGATATCAAAACCGCGCAGGAAAATTTGCTCGGCTTTACCACCTCCGGCGTGCTGCCCAATAAATAAGCCAGGTACTTTACGCAGTATTTCCTGGGAAGAATTGACCGGCTGGGTGGCCAGGTCAATGCCGGTAATAACATTTAGCTCATTGACGCGGCCGGAGACGGTAACCTGATCTAATTGGAAGGGTTGCTCTTTCAGGGTGATCCGCAGGGTACTGGCCAGGTCCTGCTCTGCTACCAACCAACTGTAGCGCTGGTAGCCCAGAATGTTGATTTCGAGCGAGTCACCAGGATATACCTTGTCGAACGAGAAGTACCCTAATTCGTTGGTATGGGTATGGGTGCCCTGGGTATGGTTGAAGAGATAGGCGCCGGGGATTCCTACTCCCGCTGGATCTGCAACAAGACCAGTCAGTACGGTCTGCGCCTGTCCTGTAAACAATACCAGGAAATATAAAAGGATAGTGACCAGGGGTTTCATGGACTTCATTTTTTACTTTTTAAAAGTAGATTTTTTATACTAAATACTTTCGCTAATGGCCATAATTTGCTGGTGAACCAGGGGCCCTAATTCAAAAGAGGCGGATGCTGCTTCCTGCAGGAAAGGCATCGCTAAATCGGGGTATCCGGCGGTGCTATAAAGCTTGCCGACCTCAAAAAGTACACTCGGTTCGTGGGAATGGCCGATTACCTTTTCTTCCATGATCTGGCGAGCCACCGGCCATTCGTTGCGGGCCGCATGGTAACGAGCCAGGAGGAGGTACGACTGGACTGTGGGGCGGTTACTGAGTTCAGCCTGGACATACTGGTGGATCACGTCCAGCTTGGAGGATGGTTCTTCCAGGAGCAATTTGGCCAGATAGCTATGGTACATCCGGCCGTATTGTGGTTGTTGGGCCACCGCAATAAACGCATTGCGGTATTGTTGCGCTTGCCCGGGATTACCTGTGTATTCAGCAATGTCGGCCAGCAATAAATCATAATCGGGAACAGGGTGGACCTGCTTTAAAAAATGCAAAATTTGCTGGGCTTCCTCCGGACGCTGATCATGTGAAAAGGCAATCCAGGCAATGCCGCGCAGGGCGTGGTACTGCCTGGAATCCTGGCGTAATACCGCAAGGTAGCCCTGATACGCTTTTTGCACTAATCCCGCATGACCATACATATCTGCCAGGTTGCTCATCGTCCAGATCCAGCGATCGTCGGAAGGATCCTGGGACAACCCTGCGGCCACCTGTTCCATCGTGTGGATCGCAGCAGGAAGGTCACCCTCATGATCCTGAATTTTAGCCCAGCGGATCTGGTAATCAAAGGAAGCGGGATCCGCTACCTGGGTCAGGGCTTTTTTTGCGCCAGCGAGGTCGCCGAGTTCCAGCATAACATCAAACTGAAGAAGCCGGGTTATTTCAAGGTCAGCTTCCGTGGCCAGTGCTTGCGTAACATACCCTTTGGCACCCTGGAAATCATGCTGCGTAATGGCATTCCGTACCAGGGCATGGTAAATCGGAGTTTCTTTCAGGATTGGTCCCTCCAAGGCGGAATGGAGCAGGGAATCGGCCTGATGAACTGCGGTAACATCGCCGCCCCGCGCGAATTGTTCGGTCAGTAATCCGGCAACCTTGCGCTTATACAAACCACTGTTCGGTTCAAAGGCCAGTCGGTTTTTCCAAAAGGTAATTTGCTGGGTCAGGGAAGTGTCGCGTTCAGCCAGGGCGGGGTTCAGGAATACCGCGTAGTCCTGGGGTTGGGTAATAACGCGCTGCTGGTAAGCGAATTTAGCGTAAGTGAGAATAGCGCCCATAGTCAGGACCGCTACTCCCAGAAGGAGAGCTATTTTCTTCATGCGTGATAAGGATTGGAAGTGGGAAAGCATGGGTAAAGGGGGCGCCCGGAAATAGTTCCCCGGGCGCGGTAAGGAGGCGTTGAATGCCAGGCGATGAAACCGGCCGGTTAACGCCGGCACTCAACAGTCCTCCTCTCCCCTTATCACCACAAAATATCTATAAAAGGGATACTGGAAATGGGGTGGGTAACCACCCTGTCCGTTCAAGGGATTAATGTGGGGTCGCCAGGTAAGGGAACGTCGACAAGTATGCTTTATCATTCGCATCGACGTGGTCATCAGTCAGGGTTGGATTGGCAGTGCCGTCCGGCCCCCCAAAGATTAGCAGTAATTCAACGGAGATCACATCGTCAGTCAGGTTCCGACCAGTCAGTACATTGGTGCCGTCAAAGAAGGTAGTTGTTCCCGTTGTGGAGACATTCAGTACATCCGTGGCCAGGACATTGGTAAAGGTGGCAGCATCCAACCCAAGGGCATTGGTGGTATACCCGGGATTCAGGGCCATCAGGCGATTCTTGAATGCCGTGGCAAACATGCTGCCCTGGTCACCAGGAACCGTAACGTTGAACTGGTTTTTAGTAGCATCGCTGGTGTTGAATACCGTATTGATTGCCGGGCGTGCCGTTTGGTCCTGCAGGAAGTAGGTAGCCATTAGGTCGGGGGTAATATCAGCACCATCGTTATCCTTTTCGCAGGACGTAAAGCTTACTAAAACGATGGTCAGGGACATGGCCAGGGAAAGCCATTTTTGCAATTGTTGCATGATTATGGTTGTTTGAATGTTGTTAAATTGAAGATTACAGGGATGTTTCCGGAGCTTACTTTTTCTTGGATTCTACCCATACGTTCAGCGTTCCGGAGCCGCCGAGTAAACTTTTGGGAACTTCTACTACCGTCGACATTACGTTGGTACCGGCGAAGGTGTCGGTGCCGGGATTGTTAAATCCAGTGGCAGTACCCCCCAGGATGGCTACGAACTGGTTGAAGTCGAAGAAAAATGGATCATCGCGGGGTCCGGCAAAGGCTTTGATGCCGTTTTTCTCGCCAATGCTGGGACTAGTACCGTAAGCGGTAATGTCGGTGCTTACCATGTTTCCGCTGCCATTGATTGTGCTCTGGGCACCAGGGGCCTTAGGTGCTACCGGGCCGTACACCCATAGTTTGCCGCCCTGGTAAACACACTGAATAACCAGGTCTTCCTTATTGTCGCCGTTATTGTCGATATTGAACTCTACCATGGAGTTTTCGTCGAACTTAGCGGTTTTGGAAGCTGTAGGGTCCAGCAAGCCCTGGACGTTGGCTACAAAAACCAAATTGCTGGGGTTGGCCGGGCTTTGAAAAACGAATAAGTCGGTCAGGTCCGACGTGCCGCCTTTTACTGCGGGTGCATCAATGTGGTCGGCTGCCATCAGGACTACCGCCAACGCCGCCGCAGCGGAAAAAGTGATCAAAAGGGATTTGAAGGATCGCATGTTTATGAATTTTGGTAATGGAATAATGGTTCTTTGGCAAATTCCGTGTTTTGAAGTCGATCAAAAATGAAGCGTAACGCTTCCGTGCCCCTCCGCTAAAGCTTCGGCGGCACGCGAAAGGTCGCTTTTACGCTCCATTTTAGCTCGACCACGTAATTTGTCAAAGAAGGGAAATTATTTGCTTCCCTATTACCTACGGAGTGGATCTTCCGCTTGGATTTAAAATCCGTATCTTTTTTTCGTTTTTCCGTGCCATCTTTACCTAAAGGCTTCATTATATGGCTGTTACTTCCGAAAAAAAAGTGCTGCGGCAACGGATCTTTCAGTTGCGTACGACCTTGGATACCGCCACGCGGGAAGCCTGGGATCAGGACCTGTGCAGGCAATTGGCAGCGTTGATCGCCCAGCGGCAGCCACAAACGGTGCATACTTACCTCCCTATGGCCGGGGAAGTGGATTTCTTTCCGGTGATTGCCTCCCTGTTAGCGGATGGGGTAACGGTGGTAGCACCGAAAACCTTACCCCGGCGCCAACTCGAAAATCGAATCCTGCAATCGTTAACGGAGCTGGAACCGGGAGTGATGGGCACGTCCTTTCCGGCCAACCCCGGGATTTACACGGGAACCTACGATATGATTATCGTTCCCGGACTGGCTTTTGATGCGGAAGGATACCGGCTGGGTTATGGGGGCGGGTATTACGATACATTCCTGGCGGAGCACCCCGAGGCCTGGAAAGTGGCACTGGCTTATCCGTTTCAGGTAGTGGATCAGGTGCCTCGGGAAGATCATGATGTGCCGGTGGATGGGGTGTTGGTTGGAAATGGGCCCGCCTGCGCTCAACTTCGGCGGGTGACCCGGCCTTCACTAAAGTTTCGGTGGGCAAAGGAAATGAGAAATGAGAAACGAGAAATGAGAAATGATCCCCGACTGCGTCAGGGTAAAAAACCAGAAAACGAGTAACTAATAACGAGAAACCAGAAATTCACCCTCGACGCAGTCGGGGCCAGCAACCAGGATTGTCTTTTAAGCGGCAGGTTCGCTTACCGCATTCGTTTTCGCCAGAATCTTGCCTAATTTAAACATTCGGAAAATGGTAATGGCCGACACGACGACACCCAGCGCCAGGGTGGCCGGCAGTACAATAAACCCAATGACGTTCCCTTCGAGGGGCATTGACCATAAGTATAACGTGAAGAAACCTGGTATCTGGAATAGATGCCTTTCGGCGAAATGGTATAAAAAGGTGTTTTCTCCTCGCAGCTGGAAAGGAGCCGTTTTTGACCGGAAAATGAGGGCATAAACAAGAAATCGTACGCCAAAAATCAGCACCAGCACCAGCAGAAGAGCCAGGATATTGGCCTGGAAAGTATTAAATTCTTCGCCATTGCCCAGCTGGAGCGCACTGCAGGTGAAATAAGATAGCATTTGATAAAAAGGATTCCCGAAGATAGCGCACAGGAGGAACAGGGAAAACTTGAGTGGGTACATAAAGGGCATTTAGGTGGTCAAAACTACGGCAGGAAACCTTTGCCGATCAGGCATCTTGGCCGGTCATTTCCTTCCTGGGCCAAAATAGCTAAAATTGCAAAATGCTGTATCTGGGGTGTGAAAATTCAGGTAGGGTTTCGGCACTATTTTTGGACGATTGAATTTTTTGTGTACTGCTGCTTAAGGTCTAATAATTCGGACCGAAGGCTCCTCTGAATAATTAGGGATGCTGCCCACTGCCTACTGCCTACTGCTCACTGCCTACTTCCCCTTCCCCTGCACCAGCACGAGTACGGTGTAGAACAAGATTTTAAAATCGAGGCTCAGCGACATGTTTTCGATGTAGAGGATATCGAACTTCAGGCGTTGCACCATTTGTTCGACATTGGAAGCATAGCCGTATTTGACCTGCCCCCAGGAGGTGATGCCCGGACGTACTTTCAGGAGGTGTTTGTAGTGAGGGGCTCGTTCGAGAATCTGTTCGATGTAAAACTGCCGCTCGGGGCGCGGGCCCACCAGCGACATATCTCCAATGAGGACATTCCAGAATTGGGGAAGCTCGTCGAGGCGCCATTTGCGCATAATGCCGCCCCAGGGTGTACAGCGGGGGTCGCTGTCGCTGGATAGTTGGGGCCCGTCCTTTTCGGCATCGACAAACATGGAGCGGAACTTAATTATATCGAAGGGGGCACCGTTCAGACCAATGCGCTGTTGCCGAAAGAATATGGGCCCTGGTGACGACAGGCGCACCCGGAGGGCTACGTAGGCATAGACGGGCGCAAGGATAAGCAGCAAAACGGACGATACTCCGATATCGATCAGGCGTTTGACCAGGCGCTGCCACTTGGGCATTAGGCCCTGTTTGATTTCCAGCAGGACCGCCCCGAAAACCTGCGTCATTTTTACTGTTCCCAACATAATGTCGTACATGTCGGGGATGATTTTGACAATCAGCTGGTGATCAAAATCGAACAGGGTATTCAGGATGTCGCGCACCCGGTTGTGTTCGTGGGTTTCAATGGCAATGATTGCTTCTTCGATATGGGCATCCTGGATGACCTTAGGCAGATCGGCAATTTTTCCCAGCATCGGCAGGTAGGCGCTCAGGTCATTCTGGCTGTCGCCATTGCTGTCAATGAAGCCGATGAGTTTATACCCCAGGCTTTTTTTCCGGTGCGTGATATCCTGGTACAGGTCGACGGCATTCTGATTGCCGCCGATAATCAGGGTGTTATAGCTGATCTTTCCGGCTTTGAGGCGGTTGCTGGCACGGGTCAGGATGACCATGCGGACGAAAGCCGTGAGGAAAAAGTGCAACGAAAACAAGGTGAAAAAAGAGGCGTAGTAAGTCCGGTAATTGGTCACGAAATCATCGAGGATGAGCGTGAAGAAGAGGAAGAGCACGCCGAAGAAACTCAAGAAAAGCGTACGGGTGAGGGTAGCCAGGCGCGACATCCTGTAGATATCGTCATATTGATCAAAAATCGAATAAAAGAGGAACCAGCCGATGGGAATGATCAGCAGTCCGTACCAGAAGTTGGGGTCCTGGGGGAGTTCGGCGGTGAGGGTACCACCTTCGACCATCGCTTTGCGGTAGGCAAAGAATAAGGCCCAGGCGATGAAGGCACAGACAAAGTCGGCTACTTTGTACACGCCGGTATGTCGTTGCCGGCGGCGCATCATCGATTGGGGGTCGGTTAGATTCATTAAAAGTGTACGAGCTTGATGTTGTCGAGCCAGATATTCGCTGCTGCGGGTGCTGGTTGGCCATTTTCACCCGCCGGTAATGCCGTTTGCATCAGCAGCTGAAATTCAGCAGGCTGCCGCTCCAGAAGCACCTGGGTGAGGTTAAAATATATTTTATTCCAGGTAGGGCTGGCGTTGAAACCGGCGGCGAAAACAATATCGCCGTTACTGGCTTGCCCCACCTGATTGTAGGCGAGCAGACCGAATACCACCGGTGCTTCCGCCCGGTAATTAACTTCCAGATACACATTAATATTGCTTGCCTGGAGATCGCGAAACCGGGCTCCGGTAGCAATAGTCGCCAGAGGAGCATCGGTAGTGACCCGCAGCAGCCCCGAGCCATTGCCTTCAAAAGCATCGACCCCACCTACTATAGTGATCCGGTTCACGTCGGTTCCGCTGACCAGGAAGGGAAAAAGATGACTGCCGCGTTCAAAATTTTCGATTAGCGCAAAGCGGGTGGTGGGTTTATAGGTGGTTGTGGGGCGCAGGGTTACCGTCTGATCAGGGGCTAAGGTTACCGTTTGGGTGAAGGGCTGGTAAAAGGGATAGATCTCGGGGGTGCTGGCAATGCCATTATCTTTAATGCCGGGTTCGAGGCGAATAGTGCCTTCACCGGTCACCAGCAGGGGAATCGTTGCCGGTAGGGCATAAACGCCCAGAAAATCATCATCGACAAACAACCAAGCTTCGGTAATTTTCTGGCTGTTGCTGCCCTGGGTGGCGGTAGTCGTCAGGGTAAAGGGTTCCACGCGCAGGTAGGCGGGAATGGCTTCCTCCGGGTTGATCAACTCACAGGCGCTCATTACCAGCAGGGGGATGAATAACCCCAATAACCTCCGCAGAACAGCCATATTCATTATAATTGGGGGGTGTTTTCAGCAACACAGGCCATGATATCGTAGGCGAGTTTGAGGGCGCGGTACCCATCATCGATGCTTACGCGCGGTACAGCGTTGGCCTCGATAGCCTGGGCGAAGGTCTCCAGTTCGAGTTTAATGGCATTGACCGGCTCAATAACCGGGTTATCGATGTGGATAATTTTGGCTCCCCGGGGTGTCTGCAGCTCCATCTGGATAGCATCTGCTGGCAGACTGGCTTCACTGGGATCGTGGAGGCGGACCACCTGCGCATTTTTTTCCAGAAAATCCAGACTGATATAGGCGTCACGCTGGAAGAGGCGCACCTTGCGCATTTGCTTCAGCGAAATCCGGCTGGCGGTAAGGTTGGCTACACAACCATTGGTAAACTCAATACGAGCATTGGCGATGTCGGCGGTATCGCTCACAACGGCTACACCGCTGGCCCGCACTTCGCTGACATCGGCATCCACCAGACTCAGGATGATATCGAGGTCGTGAATCATCAGGTCCAGGACTACTGATACATCCGTTCCGCGCGGATTAAAGGCGGCCAGTCGGTGTGCTTCGATAAACATTGGCGCCAGTGCCATATCTTCCAGCGCCAAAAGTGCCGGGTTGAAGCGCTCCACATGGCCTACCTGCACTTTAATGCCATGCTCGCGGCTCATCCGGATCAGGGCTTCGGCCTCTTCGAGGGTGTGCGTAAGCGGCTTTTCGATGAAAATGTGCTTGCCACGTGCTGCGGCCAACTGTGCCATCGCGAAATGCATCGTGGTAGGGGTAACGATATCCACTACTTCAACAGCATCCATTAAGGCCTCCGCAGATGGGAAAGCTTTGATGCCCAGTTCCTGGCTTACCTGTTGGGCTACCGTCGGGTTGGGGTCATAAAATCCGGCAAGGTGATAAGTCTCCGAAGCGAGCTGAATACACTTCAGGTGGATTTTTCCTAAATGTCCTGCTCCCAGGACGCCAATTGTTAGCATGTGGATCTGCGATTTTGCGAGGGCAAAGGTAAGGTCATTTTTTGTAATACATAAACACAGCTCCGAAAGCCGTGATCAGGGCGATCAGCACGGTAGCCATGCGAATGGAGTTCCGTAAATGATCGGCAAAGGCGGTGATTTCTTTTTGCAGGTGAGGGTACTTGGGCAGGATTTCCTCCGCCATTTTTTTGCGGCTGAAAACATGGGCTGTACCAAATTCCACCTTGTTTTGCACCAACACCTTGTAACTTTTCAGGACCCGCACCCGAAAGTAGACATTGAGAAAGACCATGGCCGCAAACAGGCTCAGGATAATGGTAACGAGTAAATAAAACATCGGCGTAAGTTGAATGGCGGTTTTTCCACCAGCAAAGGTAAGGATTTTGTCCCAGAGCTGGTATGGTTGTTAGCGAGTTGGCTGTTGGCGAATTGGCGCGTTGGGTTTTGGCCCGTTAGCTAAAAAATAAACTTTATAAACCGAGTGAGCAACGCGAACGGTATAAACCAAACGAACGCAGTGAGTGGCATAAACCATTTATCGGCGCGTTAGCGCGTTGGCCGTTGGCGCATTAGCAATCGTCCCCCTTCATGAAAAAGCTTACCAGGTTCTCCCTCTAAACCTTTGGTTCCTGAGCGGAGTTATACTCAGGATTACCAAGCCAAATGGCAAAAAAATAACTTCGTTTTGGGCTACGAAGACCCCGCGCTTGCGGACACACCATCCGCTTGGGGCTCGTAGTTCTTCTTTCTTTCCCTACGCTGCCGCCTGCTGAGTGGTGCATCCAGGCTTGGTTGCTGGAAACGTCGAGCCAGGTCTTTTTGGGGTTCCTCCTTTTTAGTACTCGGAATCGTTTGATGCTGATTGAATTGGTCGATACTGGCATCAAATACAGAACCGGAACTAAGCATCCCATAGATAATGCGGCAAAGCTTATGCATCAGTACGCCCAAAGCTGCATCGTGAGACATACCCTTAGCCGGTTGTTTTTCATATACCGCTCTTAGGCAGGGCTCGTTTTGTAAGGTCCGAAAAGCTATTAAGTAAAGTTCCCGCCTTACCAGGCCAGCTCCTTGCTTGGATATTTTGGGTTTGTAGGATACATCGCCACTGGCTTTCAAGCGAGGCTGTACGCCAAAGAAAGTCGCCATTTGTTTCGTGTCAGCAAAGCGATTTACCTGTTCGATGAAACACAGTAACGTTATTGCTGGAACTACTCCCGTGCCTTAGAGGGTTAAGAGCCTGTTCAAAATTCCATCACTTGGCTGCAAGAGGCAACTTTAATCCTGAACTACGTTGAAAAGCCTCGCCGATGCTTTGGCATTGCCTTGGCAAGCCCACCCGCTTTGCGGTTCATTCGCTCAAATCACCAGGTGATTTGCCCTTTGGGTTCGCTCATTCATGCCTTGTTCAGCATAAAATTTGCTCTCTTTCGCACAACCATGAAAATTTGAACAAGCTCTAATTTCTCACCCCGACGAAGTCGTGGCAAGTTTCCTTTGCCCGCCGTAGCATAGTGTAGGCGGGTCTTCACCTAATGACCATCACCAACCCTTGACTTCTCAGGTGACAAATCGCTAGGATAAAGTTCATTTGGCCGGATTCAGGATGCGGTTGAGAATGACCGTAGTAATTACGTAGGTAGGTTTTACTCCGTCCAGCCCCAAACTACCACTCGCCAAGGTGCCGCCGGTGCGCAGTGGGTTATCCGACGCGTAGTAGGCATAGCGCAGGACAACATCGGATTTAATATTATTGCGGATTTTGGAGGCGGATTGGATCGCTTTTTGGTAATGCGCCCCTTCCATTTCCAGGCCAACCGCTCGCCAGGAGGATTTCAGGAAATATTCCAGAATATCTTTGTTTTGGAGTGAAGTGCCCAGTACGGTAATCATTGGCCCGGCGAAAACCGGAAGCCCTGAACCGGCGAAGAGGTCGGGGGTGAGGTCATTTTCAAGGGGATAATTATCGGCAGTACCTTCAAAAATATGGGCGGTAGGCACCATAATATCTCCTTTATCCCCTTCCAGAATACCCGCTTTCCCCATGATGGAAATTGATTCGACAGGTAAGCTGATACCTTCGGCTCCATCATCGAGAGGCTTGAATAGCTCGTCAAGGGTTTCAAAGGCTTGTTCACCGAAGGCATAATCCATGACAAAGAGCAAGGGTTGCTTGGCCTGGATATAAGCTGCATCAAACTGGATTTCAGGCGGCAACATTTGCGGGTCCAGTTGGGCGAGGTCAAAAAGCTGAACCGAAATGTTAGTGCCACTGGTATCGTCAATCTGAATCATCCCATGGCGGCGGGCATATTGGAAAACTTTTTCCCGCAGATGCTCTTTGTCTTCCTGGCTTAGTTTGCGGGCTAGTTCTTCAAGATCATCGGCAGTCGGAAATTCCTTAGCCAGGGCTGCCGAAGCATAAAGGCTATTCATAACACTATGGAGGTTCGCGCTGATAATATGCAGCGGCCGGTTTTGCCAGCCTTGATTCAGGAGAACTTGTTTAATGTTTTGTGCCCATACTTCCCCATAGTGATGGTGCCCTACCTGGTCGCGCAGGGCAGCAGAAAAGTTAATTTCCCGGTCAAGCCCTTGAGTGCGTTCCTCGGACGCCAGTCGTCCCAGCCAGTAAGTGATATGGAAAATGCTATTCACATTCGTGTCGCGTTCGAAGCGCTGGCAAGCTGTTACGGTTTCTTCGTAGGTGCGACCGAGCAAACTGCCAAGGTAGGTGTAGGCGACTTCCCGGTTAAATTCAGCACCGACTTCTTCCTGCTGCGCAATTTTTTCCAGCATCAGCCATTCCCGTTTTTTAGTCCCCCGGTGATCCTCGCTGTTGCGCCGGATTTTTTCGGACTCAATATACATGAAGGTCAGGTGGGTTAAAATATCGTAGATATCGCTGCGACCACGAGTCATTTCAATAAACATCTGTTCTTCATCAATTCGGTAGGCATTCCGCCGGCGTTTGGGAGGAATAAGGGGGTCGAAATTAGAATGTTCGAATCCCTCCCGGCTAATGAGTCGAATGAAGCGGCATTCCTCAATACCCCGTGGCAGTCGCTGGAAGATATACAAAAGTCCATCGAGATCAACGCGCTCCGGGTCCGTAATTGCACCATAAATCTCCGGTTGCAGGATCATTAGTGATTCGATCATGGCTTCCCCTGAAAGACCAAGGGGTTTATAACTGCCCCGAATGAACAGGTGCCGCATGGCGATATAGAGGCGTTGAACGGCGGCCCTTGATTCCTGGGCTCTTTGGCGGGATAGCGATGGCATGTGTGCGATTTTCTATTCGAAAGTACACTAAATAGAGGCAAAAAAAAAGAGCCGATCTATAATCGGCTCTCAAACCCTAGCGACTTTGCGCTAAATCTACCCCGTGTTTATTTTACAGCTCAGCTGTTTTTCGAATCAGGTTTTAGGTTTTGCCATTTTAACAATAGCAACCTAAGGTTTTAGTCGTAACAACTTTTTTTCCTATAACCGATAAATCCGCGTTGTCCAGACCTCGGTTTCACTCCATACTTTGACAACGTACCATCCGGTAGTTGCGCCAGCCATGTAAAGGGTAAACTGCCCGGACATAGCAGGACTGTAAGGGAGGTCCATGCGTTGCCCCTGAGCGTTAAATACATCTACGCGTTTTACTGACTCACGACGGCCTTGTGGCATCGCAATGACTACCGACTCATTTGCCGGATTGGGATAAGCCCATAGGGCTGTTTTTGTTTCCAACTGCTGATCAAGTATTGGTACTTCCAACGGTTGGGGTTTCACCACGGGCCAATCCTGGCCATAATGGTCAATCATCTGGATGTCCTCAATCCAAAATCGCAGCGGAGGCATACTTTCCCCACGTAAATTTTCGCGGGTACTGATTACATCTTCACTAATGACACTTGCAGTGGCAATCATACCACTGCCGCTAGTAGGTTGTTTGTTTTTGCGGACAAAAGTGACAAACAACTTTCCTGTAGCTCGATTGAGTACCTGAAATACTTTAACCTGACTCTCGTTACCAATCCAGGTATTGGGATGGAGGTTAATACTAGCTGATTTCACCCATTGGGGATCGAAATTCAGCGTAAACGTAACCCCATAAAAATCCGTAACTGGATTTAGGGCATCCCCGAGTGCCAAGGATAATTGGACTAATTGTCCAAGTCCAGCCCCAGATTCTCCTCCCTGAATGATCAGTCGAGGATCAACATCGGTTTCACCGACCAGAAATTTGTCGGCGGCAGGTGTTCCATGGGTTTTGTCAAAATTTCCCTGAATTATTTCCGTTAAATCAAGTTCGTCTACACTGCCGTCGCCGTTGCAATCGGCATATTCATGGCTAGTACCATCCGGAAAAACACCGGACCAATTTCCCGCTGTTCGTTGGGGTTGCCAGCTGTTAGTGACATTAGTTCGGGAAGAACCTTTGCTACCATTTGCTAGTCCCCAGTAAAGGGCATCTACTCCATTGACAATGCCATTATTGTTAACATCACCGGGCCACACATTTTGTCCATTGACAACTGAAAGGGCACCCAGGAGTAACACGGAGGCGATAAGGGTAACACGCTTCAAGGGCTTTTTTTTTATTGTTGCGCCCAGGTTTCAGCATTTAAATTCCAGCGTCTTTGGGATAGGGTAGTGGGTCCCTGTGACCAGGAAAGCTGAGTAGCTGAACGCAAACACAGTTTCCTAATACTTACAGTGTAAAGGTAGGCGGTTAAATCTGGGCTGACAATAACAAAAAAGTCCTATTTTTGTAAATGAAAATCCTTTTTACTAATATTTATAATTTATTTTTAATTTATATAAAAATGAAATTCAATGATATGTTTACAGCATATTAAATAAAATTAAATTTGAAATAAGGTTTTTTTTATGAATAGAAATAAACTAATCCAGTTGTTGGCGGCATTCTCTGAAACGGAAATGGCCCGCTTTTGGGATTTTGTGCGCTCACCTTATTTTAATCAACAGGAAATTTTAATTCGCCTTACTGAGTTTTTGCGGAATTCCTATCCTGATTTTCCGGCAGGGGATTTAGACCGCAAGGTGCTCTTTGCTTTTTTGTTTCCTGGAGAGGCCTATTCCTATGCGCGCCTAAGCCAGGTCCAACACCAGCTTTTGTCGTTAGCAGAACAATTTCTGGCCCAACAATACCTGGAGAATGAACCTGGAGGGCTTGGAGTATTTACCCTGTGGGAATATGCCAAACGCCGGCTGGAAAAACACTATTCCTTTCTATATAATAAGATTATAGGGCAATGGAAAAAGCAAGATCAGCACCCATCTATTTACCACAAACGAATATTGCTTAACGAAACAGGTAATTATTTCTATGCCCTTCGCGGCGTACATCGCTATGATGTTCATTTGCAGTTAGTGGCGGAGGCGCTGGATGATTACTACTTTTTACAACGACTTCGTTTTTCAGCCGAAATGGCTAATCGGCAGCGAATATCGCAGGGGGTTTATATTGATTTATTGCCCAAGTTGCTGCCTGGGTTGATAGAGCGTCCCAAAAACCCCCCATTAGTTGAACTTTTTCTGGCAATATATTTACTTTTTACAAGCGAGCAAGAGGAACAGGAGGCTCAGTTTAATAAGGTACTAGAGTTGTTGCGCGCCCATTCGGGGGGTATGGATAAGGAACTGATGCGCGATATTTACTCAGCTACAATCAACTATTGTGCCCGGAAAATACGTGCTGGTAACAATCATTACCATTATAGTGGAATAGCGCTGGAATTATACATCCAGGGTTTGGATATGGGCGTTTACTTTAATAACCGGGGTTTTTTAGCTCATCAGACATTTAGCAATATCTTTCGATTGGGCATCATCTTATACCGTTATGATTGGTGCCAGCAATTTATTGCGAATTACGGAGAACGAATTACACCAGAAAACAGGAGTGATACACTTAACTACAACCTGGCCTTACTTCACTTTCAACTGGCTAACTATGACAAGGTTTTAGTGTATCTCCGTGATTTGCAGTATTTTGATTTGGCTTACCAATTGGGTGCGCGTTCTATTCTCTTGAAAACCTATTTTGAGCTAAAAGAGACAGAACCATGCCTGGCGTTAATAGCAGCATTTACCATGTATTTGCGTCGTGATAAGAAATTTGCAACAAACCAAAAACGGCCTTACGAACGCTTTTGTCAGACCTTGTATAAAATGGTCATAGGCGGACCAGCGAAATATGAAAAGATACGCCAGCAAGTTGCCAAAATGCGCGAAATCAGTGAGCGGCCCTGGTTGAACCAGGTTCTGGCGTCAGGCTAGGCCAACCATTGGTAAACGCCTAAGCTAGCCAGATAGGCCAAACCGGTCATCATAATGAACTGGATAAGGGGCCATTTCCAGCTTTTCGTTTCTCGTTTAACCACCGCCAGCGTACTCATGCATTGCATAGCAAAGACGTAAAAAAGCAGAAGGGAAAGCGCCGTGGCCATGTCATAGCGTGGTTTTCCCGTCAGGGGGTTTCGTTCCTGGGCCAATCGCTCACGCACGGTAAGTTCATCGCCATCGGAGCCAATGCTGTAGATGGTCGCCATGGTTCCGACAAATACTTCCCGGGCAGCGAAGGACGTGATCAGGGCGATGCCCATTTTCCAATCGAACCCTAAAGGGGCTATGGCAGGTTCAATAAGTCGGCCTAAATGACCGGCAAAGGAAGCTTCTATTTGTCGGGAGGCAACCAAACTCGAGGTAGCCTCGGGGTCTAGTTGTTCCTCTTTCGCCGTTTCCAGCGCGGTGAGCCGGGCTGCTTCCATCCGGTTTCCAGGCCCGAATGAAGCCAATACCCAGAGTACGATGGAAATAATCAGGATGATTCTCCCGGCTTCCAAGGTGAAGGTCTTGACTTTTTCCCAAACTGTCAGCAGGATATTACGGAGCACGGGCATGCGGTATTCCGGCAGTTCCAGCATCAGAAAGCTAAATTCATTGGTGCGGAGAATCCATTTCATGGCCAGAGCAGCGACTAGTGCCGCCAGGATTCCCAGCACGTATAATCCCATGAAGGCCAGCCCTTGGACATTGAAAATGCCCAGGGATTTATTGGGAACCACAAAGCCAATCAATACCGTATATACCGGGATTCGCGCGGAGCAGCTGATGAAAGGGGTAACCATGATAGTAATAAGCCTTTCTTTCCAGCTACTGATTGTGCGGGTACTCATAATGGCGGGAATCGCACAGGCCCCTCCCGAAATCAGGGCTACGATACTGCGGCCATTTAAGCCAAAGGTTTGCATCACCCGGTCGAACATAAAGGCAGCCCGCGCCATATACCCTATTTCTTCGAGGAGCGAAATCAACAAAAAGAGAATGGCTATTTGGGGGATGAAAACCAAAATGCCCCCCAAACCAGCTAATAGGCCATCGGTGATTAAATCGGTAAGCCAGCCCGGCGGCAGGGTTTGTTGTAACCAGGTACTTAGGTTGGCAAAACCGCCGTCAATCAGGTCCATCGGGTAACTGGCCCAGGCAAAAATTGCCTGGAAGATCAGAACCATGAGTCCAAAAAAGATGATAGGCCCCCAAAGGCGATTGGTAAGGATAGTGTCAAGCCATTCGGTAAGCGAATTTCCTCGTTCCCGGGTCTGTTGAATGCTTTGCTGGACTAAAGGGGTAAAGGTGTCATAGCGGAGCATAGTTTCCCTGACCTGCAGGGGGAGATCCTGGAAACCAATTTGCGAGGTAAGCTCTCCGAGCTGCTCGCGCTGTTGATCGCTTAACCCCGAAAGCGTTTCCCAGTGGTGAGCTACCAGAATCCGTTGATAGGGACTGAGATGGGGAAGTAATTCCTGGGTTTCAGTAACTAAACGGGCTTCCTCCTGGGAAAGCCGGTAAAACAAGTTGTCGGCAAGTGGTCGCCTGGACTCCTCGCTGACGTCAAGAATGGCCTGCTTTAACGCGGTCAGTCCTTCGCCTGTGCGCCCGCTTACGGAAATTACGGGAACGGAAAATTTACGGGACAAACGGCCTGTATCAATTTGCAACCCTTCCTGCGTTGCAACATCCGTCATGTTTAAAATAAGAATTACCGGAATACCCAAATCCTTGACCTGGGTAAACAATAACAGGTGTTTTTCGAGGCGGGTGACATCCGCAACATAACAAACTAAATCCGGAAAATTGGGGTCTGCTGGATTAACAAAGGTCTGTACAACCAGACGTTCATCTTTGGAGGTAGGGTAGAGGCTGTAGGCCCCCGGGAAATCGACTAACTCTACGGAGGATTGATTGGGCAGGGTTAGCGTTCCCGACTTTTTATCGACAGTGACACCGGGAAAGTTGCCTACTTTTTGTTGCAGCCCCGTTAACTGGTTAAAAATCGATGTTTTACCACTATTCGGATTGCCGATTAAGGCTACCTGAACTCGCTTACTTTCCTGCACAACCCAATCGGTTTATCACTTTAACGGAGAATAATACAACAGGCTTCGTCGCGCCGCAATGCCAGCAGCAGGTTGTCAGCTTTGACATAACAACCTCCGCCGAAAGGCGCTTTGCGGATCACCTGGATGCGGGTGCCTGGTAAAACACCTATGGCGATTAGCTTACTGGCCATCCGTTCGTTGGTAAAATGGGAAACTTCCCCCTGACCACCGATGTGCATATGTGCCAGTTTTTTGTCGCTATTGCGGAGAGCTACCACGGGTTCCTTATTTTGATTTAATCTAATTAATGTAAAGATAACACGAAAATAAGCCGTTTTCCCGCATTTGCAGGTAACAAAAATCACTCTCCCCCTAAAATTACCTAAGATTGGAATGAGGACATCCCTAAAGTTAGGTATATCGGGGTGATCCAATAAGTTAATCGCTTTCCGTTAAAGTGTTTTTTTAGAAAAAAAAGCCAACCCGGAGAACCCGGGTTGGCAAGGTGTTTTATCCGAGGTGAGCCCGGGTCATCCAGGCCATTTTTTCATACGCTTCCATCAATCCGGTCAGGAAATCGGCAGTTCCTTCGTCGCCCTGATCTGAGGCAAGCCCCACGGCGGTCCGCAAAAACCGAATGAGTGTTTCCTGGTCGGTAAGTAGGTTGTTTAGCATTTTGATGGCATCACCATGCTGGTGGTTGGTTTCGGATAGGCGGCCAAGGCCTAAGAATGCTTCCATAGAACCAGGACTAAAGAAGCCAAGCATCCGGATGCGCTCTGCCGTATTATCTACGTAGGTAGCAACCAGGGTGTATTGCTCTTCAAATAAATCGTGGAGGGCCTTGAATTGCATCCCTAAAACATTCCAATGGTAGTTGCGCAGTTTGGTATACAACATATATTGATCAGAGAGCAGGCGGCTCAGTTCTTCTGCCACGAGTTGCCGGCTGGTTTCAGTCATGCCAATCTGAACCTTAGCGTGGGTGATGGCGGTAAGTGGGCGGGTGGTTGGATTTTCCTGAATCATAAGAAAGTCTAGGTTTTTAACAAAAAAATATAAAAGGGAACGATTCCGAAAAACACAGGAGTAGCGGTAAAGGTGCAGTGATTACATGCGTTTGGGGCAGGTCTCTCCAGGCTGATTTTCTTCGGAATATAAGTCGTTAACCCTAGTTATTAAACAATATTTCAAGCGTGAAAGTTGCCCTGCCCTCGTCTTAGTTTTCCGAGGATCGCAAGGTGAGGCGCAGGTAAAAGGACCGGGGCCGTGCGGGGCCATAGAAATAGTTACTGTCGCGATTTTTTCCACTATCAAAATCTTGCTGGAAGGCATTTCCTGCGTTTTGAATGCCGGTGCTGACCTCCAGGAGGCCCAGGCGGGGGAGCGTAATTTGCCTAACCAGCTGAATGCCTATTTCCACAAAAAATGGGGTGCGTTCCAGTTCGTCGACGGGTGCTTCGGGGGCTCCTGCCAAATGGGGTACCCACATGGGGCCGGTAGTATTCCCAGTAATAGAAGCTTGCCAGGCTTTTTGTGGCCACAGTGCCAAAGTCAAATAGCCATAGTGATCGGGGGTTCGCAGAAAATTCCGGATGGGTGGCGCCGTTTCACTCCAGGTTACGGCGGTGTTGTATCGCGAGGTTTGCCAGGTATAGGCCCCTTCTATTTGTAGTGCATCATCAAAATTCCAGCGCGTTTCGAAGGTTAGTCCCCGAACCAGTGCGTCAGCTCCATTCGTGCGGAACAACTGGAGGTTTCCCTGATCATCCTGCCCGTTATTCTGCAGTACAAAGGCATCCAATAGCCTGGTTTGAAAACCATTCAAGGTAAAGCCAGCATAGAGGTGCGGGCCGGCAAGGGTCCAGTCGATAGAGCTTTGCAGACTGTGAGATATTTCTTCACGTAACCCGGGGTCTACCCGAATTCGGGATATCCCTCCTCCGGCGAAGGCGATATGTAAGTCTGTTTCAAACACCTGGGGCCCTTTAACCCCCTGGGCATAGCCAGCGCGGAACTGGAAGGGGCGACCCGGCTGCCGCCAGAATAAATTGAGGCGAGGGGTGAAAATAGTCCTATTTATTTCACTATGCCAGTTGATGCGGCCACCGGCAACGAATTGCCAGTCACGACCTACTTGCCAATCCGATTGCAGAAAAAGCCCCTGTTGGGTGATTCGCTGTCGCAAATGGAAACCATACCCTTCAATGCGGTCATCCGTGAAGTCGCGCTGCCATTCGGTTCCAAGGGTTAATACGTTGGCTCCGGCAGGGAAATGATTCATCTGGTGGTTGAGTTGAAGGCCCGAAATCAGGGTATGACTGCGGGTATGGCCCCAGCCGTCTGCCTGATCAACGCCCGTGTAGTGGATACGGCGGGTGTTTTGCCCGGCTGCGTATGCCTGGAGTTCGGTCTTAGATGTAAGGCTGACCTGATAGTCAAGCCCTCCGGCAAAAATATCGTGCCAGCGCTCTTCGGCCTGATCGGCCTTACTGGCAATTTCGGTAAGACGGTTTCCACCCCGGCGGTGTTCCTGCAGCTGCCAAAGGTTGAGCTCGAGTCGGCTCCCGGCGGAAGGCTTGTAAAATCCTTTCATGCCCAGGGTACTTCCACTGAGCAGGGGTAGTTCCGAAAATCCATCGCCATTGGCATCATAAGCATCGCGGCGCTGGCGGGAGCCCAGTAGCGAAATCCCCGAGTGCTGATCATCCGCAACCCAGGTGACATTGCCTTGCAGGGAAGATTCCCAGGCCTGGGCATCAATGAGAGTCGTTTGCGTTCCCAATTGAAATCCACTGGACTGCGGATCCCGGGTGATGACGTTGACTGTTCCGGCAATAGCTGCCGGCCCAAAAAGAACTGATCCGCCACCCCGGACAATTTCTACCCGCTCGATCATATTTACCGGGAGTTGTTCAAGGCCATAGAGACTTAGCAGGGGACCAAATATGGGCCGGCTATTGATGAGTATCTGTGTATAATTACCTGGTAAGCCATTCATGCGAAGTTGTGTGTATCCGCAAGTTTGGCAATCCGTTTCCAAGCGTAACCCGGGTGAGTAATTAAGGCCCTGAGCCAGATTTTGGGCGCCGCTTTGTTGTAAGGTTTGGGCATTGATCAGACTTACGGCTACGGGGTTGTTCAAGCGGCGTTTTCCGGTGCGCGTACCTGTGATGACTACTGTATTCAAATCCAGCGGAATGGGGGTTAACCGCAGGTCTCCCAGATCGGTAATCTGCCCGGGAACCAGGGTAACCCGGCTGGTGTAAGGCAGGAATCCTAACGCGGAGACGACCAGCTCATGACTGCCCCCGGGAACTCCCTGCAGTATAAAAATGCCATTATCATTCGTGGTTGCCCCCAGCGAGGTTGTGCGGAGCAGGGCATGAGCATAGCCTAGTGGAACGCCCGTTTCGTCGAGTATTCTTCCGCTGATCTGACCGGCCTGGGCACAGAGCGTATTGACCAAAAGACTGATAACCAGGAGTAGGGCAGGGTATTTATAATTCATTTTCGGGTAATTGTAATAGTATTTAAAATTAAGCATAAAATAAATTTAGGCTAATCTAAAATACAACTTTTCCGAAAACTTGTTTAGGAGTTGTTAATAAAAATAAAAAAGGTTGCCCCCGACGGGAGCAACCTGTATCTTTGCCTGAATAGTTTACTAATGTTTCGGGCCTGATTCTGTAAAAGAGTTGGGCCCCTTTTTTTTTAGTTGACTTCCAAGGGCTTAAGCAGCCTTAGCTGTTTTGGAGATGGCAAGGCTATAAATAACCAGACCAAAGCCAATTTTGTTAACGGCATCACCGATGTTGTAGATGATGTCCATGGCCTTCAGATCCAGAACGCCACTGAGCAAGCCACCTTCAATCGCCATGTATCCGATAGGATAGATAGCCCAACCTACCAGGATGAACCATCCCAGCGTACTGAACGCTTTTTGCAAAACAGGATCGTTGGAATTGCTAGCCAGTTTCTTGGCAGAGCCAAACCATACTTCATAGAAGATCAGTCCGTAGCCAATCGTAGAGATAGCTCCCCATAAAGGTGATTGATCGCGGAAAACAGTCTCACCCAGGTAACCCGTAACGAGCATCCACAAGGAATAAAAAATCATCCGCCACAACAACCCGGTGCGGGCACCGAAAGCCTTCAGGATCAGATAAAATTCTACGCACATCAGCGGAACGGTCAGGATCCAGTCGATGTAACGGAATTCCGTTGGCGAGGTTTGAAACTCAGCCCAGAAGCTCCGCATGTAGAAATAGTGTACGGCAGCAATACCGGTGATCAAGCCCGATACCAGCATGGAATCTTTCCACTTGCCTTCGACCTGCGTCATCTGGACGAAGAAGAAAACCGTGGCCGCCAGCATGGCCATTGAGCCAATAAAGAAGGTGAAACCTACATAGTCACCCTGCTGAAGTTGTGCTAATAACATTGGTTTGAAGTTTACTAATGTTTCCATAATTCAAAATGGTTTTGGTACTTATAAGGTGTTCAGAAAAAATAAAAGCCTAACAATGAAACTTGGGTTTAGTTCATTTTTTTTCAGCGTTCAGGCTTGCTTAAATAAGCATTTAAGGTATTGTTATTCAGTTTTTTATACTTGTTTTCGTGTCTCGGGGTGTAAAGTTGTTCCATGAGGATCATATGGGGTAGTGTCAGGCAGGCAATTCCCATAAAAAGTCGACCCCAGGGTAAGGGTTCGGGTTGGCCTGCCTGCCAGCCCATGGCTGCCACCATTCCCACAATAGCCAGCATAGTATAGGGGGTTGCCTGCCGGATAAACTGCTTCAGGGAGTAATCAGGAGCTTGTTTTTGAAAGTAGGTTATCTGGTCGAGTACCGAACTTAGGGAGTGCCACGCGGCGAAGTAAAGGGCAAACCCTGCCAGGAGAGGAAGACTGTAAAGCATGCCTGCCAGTAAGGCTAAGTTGGTGACTTCCCAACCCAGGTCCCGGTACCTTATTTTTCGGGTTATTTTGGCATAGCCGATGACGCCCAGATTTGCCCCCAGGAGGATTACCAGGAGGGTGTTTTGGGTTGTTGCGGACCAGCGGGGGAGTGGCTTTTGCAGAATGGCTTCGATGATCGGCCAGGATTCGCCGGCGTGACTCAGAATAGGGATCAGTAGAACGGTACTTCCCCAGAGCAGATATACGCTGGTAGCCCCCAGTGAGGATGACCAGGAAACATAATGCCAGTTGGACTGGCCGAAGTGATAAGCTGAAATGCCTACAAAGAGTAGTAATGCCCAACCGGGGCTCCACATCCAAAGCAAACCGTATACACATATCAACAACATGTAAAGACCATAAAACTGCCAGGTCTTGATGGGTAGTTGATGTTGGTTTTGCAATCGGTGGAAAAGGATGTGGTCTGTAGCTCCGTGGGGGATACCGAGCAGCAGGACCAAGGCAAGGGCTACGATGTTAAGCTGGGGGTAAGCGGCCAGGGGAAGTATAACTCCCGCTATGATACCTATAAGTGCCAGGGGAACCAAAAGGCGAGCCAGTTGGGGGTAGTGCTGCATCATAGGTGCTGGATTTTAGGCGTAGCCGGTAAGGCCTGCCTGGAAGAGGAGGGCTTGGGAGCATATTGTCTTTTCCAGGCACGTAAAAAGGGCCATAGGGGTAATTGGGCAAAAATTTTCACTTCTTCCCAGGGAGTAGTTCCTTCGTCAAGGAATTTTAGAATCCGGGGATAGGGATTGTGTTGGAATAAACGCTTGAAAATACGAGCAGGTTGGCCTTCCTTTACAAGGATGTCAAGCAGCAATTGATCGTACCAGGCGAAGCGCCGGGGATGTCCGATTTCCCCGGACGGCCATCGGTTTTGGGCCAGTTGCGCTGTTATCTGCTGGGTTTGCTCCTGGATTCGCCAAAACGCATATCCGGTAGTAGGCTTGATGGCACCTCCTTGCCCGCCGATAGGAATTATCCGGCTGGTTCCGGCAACGGCGGATTTTGCAGGTAATCCCATGGGGATGGCCCCTTGTTCCGTGTCAGTTATGCGATACTGGTCTACCTGCAGGTTGTCGGTGATGTATTTCTCCAGCGCCTGGTTGAAGGTTTCGTCGGGTAGCAACTGAGAAGAAAAGGTGGTGAATTCAACTAAGGCCCGGGTGGAACTGAAAGGTAGAACATACATAAAATGGAGCCCCAAGTCAGGTTGCGCTACATTGAAGTCCATCAGGGTAGCCGTATCGGCTGTAAATACTGGACTTTCAGTTTCAATAAACCAGCCTTTGAAATATTGGTGTAAAGGTGCCAAGACTTGCCCGGCGGAGCCAGTTGGCGCACTGGTAAAGACATAATTTGCAGTGAAGGTCTCGCCATTGGCCCAAACCATGGCCTGAGTATCATTGGCATCCCAGCGATCTGCCGGGGCGCGTAGTATTTCGATCCGGGGGTTAGCGGCGAGAAATGCCTGTATGTGTTGGTAAAAATCTATCCCGCGGATAAAGAAATAATGATACGGCTCGATGTCGGCGGTACGGGAAAATTCGGAGCCCGCGATGGTAATATTCGTCCATCGGTGACGAACCACCGGGCTGAACAGACCTGCATCTGTGCCCCAAAAGCACCAGGTCCGGTCGTTGCGCGTTTTTGACTCAGGCTCAATGATCAGCACCCTGCACTGTTTCAGGGCAGCTTCATTGGTGATGCGATAAGCCAGACTCAATCCCGCGCAACCTCCTCCGATAATTATATAATCGAAGTGTCTCAACGGATAATAGTTTACTAATATTCCAAAGTGAGACAATGGACGGGCGAAATGGTTCTGGACTTAATGGAAAATATTTTCTAGAAAGGCAAAAAAAGAATAAATGCGCAAAACGAAAGTCGACTGCAAAATTATTATCTGTTTACTGAGGTGGGGTTGTGGTTCAAATGGATGCTTCCGGCTCGGTAGCAACTTTAGGCAGTAGCTTGGGAGCCCGGAACCGCTGCCCGTAAGCTTGCTGAAAATGGTTGCAGCGGTGTTGGAATTTTGCTAACCCATAATCACGAATGTATTGGATGACACCCCCTTTAGCAGCAGGGAATCCCCAACCATAAATACTACCCAGGTTGGCAGCGGCAATGGAGAAAATGACTTCCTCCTGCATACACCAAACAGCTTCAATGACTTGAGCGAAGAGGAGGCGGTCGGTAACCTCCTGATCATTGGCGCGGATATTTTGACTGGGGAAATGTGCCGTTAACTCGGGCCAGAGGGTACGCTGACCTGCACTGTCATACTGGTAAAAACCAGCCCGTTTGGCCCGTCCCGGGCGCTCCAGCGTGGTCAGCATTTTGGTGAGGGCCTGGACAGCCGGGTGCTGAATGTATTTAGGGCCATAATGTTCGGCAGCCTGTTGTTCGTAATGTAAAACGAGGTCGAGCCCCAGGTCATCGGCAAGCTCTAAAGCACCTTTAGGCATTCCGGCTTGCCGACCCAGGTTTTCAATCAGTGCCGGGGGGTAGCCTTCCTGCAGGAGGGTAATGCCCTCCAGAATATACGTGTTCTGCACCCGGGCGGCAAAAAATCCCCAATCATCCTTGACAATGATGGGCGTTTTTTGGATTGCCTGCACAAAATCAAAAGCCCGGGCAATCGTTTCGTCGGAGGTCAGAGCCCCGCGCACAATTTCGACAAGGGGGACTTCTTCGGCAGGATGGAAAAAATGCAGCCCTACATAGTGTGCCGGGCGAATAGACGCAGCTGCCAGTTTGGTAATGGGAATAGAAATGGTATTGGTACCGAACAGCGCATATTCGTCGAGATATTGCTCGGCCTCCCGCGTTACTTTTTGCTTTACTGCCTGGTTTTCGAATACCGCTTCAATGACCAGGTCACAGGTTTCGAAGGCGCTGGAGTCGTCGGTAGTTTGGATATTTTTGCGCATCTTCTCCGCCTGGGATGCTTGTAGTTCGGCATTTTCGACGAGGGCGTTTATTTTTTGGGTAACCCATTCCCTTCCCCGATCAGCGATGGGCTTGGACACATCTTTGAGCACGACCTTCATCCCCTGGCGCAGGCACGATAAGGCAATACCTGAGCCCATGAGGCCGGCGCCGATAATACCTACCTGGCGAGGGCGGAATTTCCCGAACCCCCGGGGGCGATTTTTCCCCGTCCTGATGAAATTGGCATCAAACCAAAAGGCTTTGATCATATTTTTACATTCCCGACTGAGGACGAGCTCCGTGTAGTAGCGGCTTTCGATCCGGCAAGCGGTATTAAAATCGACCTTTGAACCCTCACTCAATACCTGCAATATGGCTCGTTGAGCGGGGTAGATGAAGTGCGTTTGCGCGGCAAGCCGGGCACTTTGTTCGCGCAGGTGCTGAGCGATGACCAGATCGTGTGCCGTTCCTCCGGGAATAGTGGCGCCGGGGCGGTCCCAGGGACGGCGGCCTTCACTGGTTTCCAGCAACCAGCTTTTAGCTTTAAGCAGCATCTCTTTGGGAGAATCCGCCAAATCGTCAATGATACCTTTTTGCAGGGCTTCATGGGGTAGGTAACGACGGCCGTCGGCCAGGATTTCGTACGCTTTGGCAACCCCCAATAGCCACATTAAGCGAATGATACCACCGCCGCCGGGGATTAAACCCATTTCTGCTTCGGGAAGCCCCAGGCGGAGGCGATCATCCCGCAGGGCTATACGGCGATGGCAGGCCAGCGCCACTTCGAACCCAACGCCAATCGCACTTCCATTGATCGCAGCTACTACTGGTACACCAGGATGCTCCAGGTCGCGCAGGAATTGTTTCAGGCGTTCGGCACTTTCAAAAATTTCGCTCGCATCCCGGGCCTGGTAAAGGTAGTCGAGCGCACCGCCTGATAAAAAGGTTTTCTTGGCAGAGGTCAGGATAACCCCCCGCAGCTGGCCCCGTTTTTTTTCCTGCTTCAGGTGGTCAAGAACCGGCACAAAGGCTTCCCAGATGCGATGATTGATAATGTTGGCTGAAACCCCAGCCATGTCGAGGGTTAGGGTGGCAATATTATCGGTATCTTTTTTGTAGTGAATCATACGCAGTAAATGAGTGTTATTGCCTTTCGATGATCATGGCTACCCCCATTCCTCCTTTGGCGGCTATGGTGGCTAATCCGGTGTTCAGGTCACGGCGTTCGAGTTCGTCGATGAGCGTACTCAGAAGGAAGGCACCGGCGGCGCCCAGTGGGGCTCCAAGGGCGATTGCCCCGCCATTGACATTGAGTCGATCGGCGGGAATTTGTAGCATACGCTGGCAGTGTAACGGGATGGCAGCATAAGATTCATGGCATTCCCACAAGTCGATATCTGTGGGTTCCATGCCTGCCATGCTGAGGGCTACTGCTGCTGCCTGGTGAGCACCCCTGAGTAAAATGGCGGGGTCGAGGCTAAGCGTGGTGGCCGTGCGAATCCGGGCACGGGGAGTAAGTCCCAATGCCTTTCCTTTTTGCTGACTCCCCAGTAGTAAAAGGGCTGCCCCGTCGGCACTGCTGGCCATTGTCGCGGGTGTATGTAAGTGTTTGACTTGTTCAACTGCCGGGAAGTGATGCAGGGCCATTTGATCAAAGCCCAGCGCACCCAGCTCGGCGAAAGCAGGCGATTGGGCCTGCAGTAAATCCGCTGTCATAGCTGGCCAGCGCCACTCATCCCGGTCGAGAATCAGTAACCCATTTTGGTCGTAAATGGGTTGTAAGCTGGGGTGGAAATATCCTTGTTCACCAGCATGGACCGCACGGTGATAGGTATGCAGGGCAAACGCATCCAGTTCCTCCCGGGTAAATCCAGTACAGGTGGCTAACAAATCGGCGCTAATGCCGGTGGGAACATAATCGACCCGGTGTAATACCCCAGGGTCAAAACCCAGTGCTCCGCCGGCACTTCCCAGTGGAACCCGACTCATGCTTTCGATGCCTCCGGCAACGATCAACTCCGCCCAGCCGGCCCGAATTTTTGCAGCTCCCAGGGAAATAGCTTCCAGGCTGGAGGCCTCATATCGGTTTAGGGTCATTCCGCTGGTGGTAGGCGGCCACCCGGCCTGCAAAAGTGCTGCTTTGGCAATATTAGCCCCCTGGTCACCCGTCGGGGTAACACAGCCAATGAGTAAGTCGTCGACCTGCTTTAAATCGAGCTCAGGCTGCCGCCGTTGCAGGCCTTCCAGTACCCGGGCCAATAAATCGACAGGCTTTACTTCGTAAAGTGCCGTTTGGCCCCAGGGGGTCCGTAATGCATCAAAAATATAGGCTTCTGTCATGATTGATCCAGCTTGGACAGGCTCCTTTTTGCAAAGCTATCGAAATCTACACGAACCTCGAAATGGTTTGTGGTTTTGGTTACTGGTTATTCGTTACTGGTTACTGGTTCCCACCCGCCAAAGGCGGACAAGTTTTTTACCCGCCGAAACCTCGGTGCAGGCGGGCCCATTTCCCCAAAGAGATAATCTTGGCGTTGAGCAACGCAGGCGGCCCCCAAAATCACCAACCAAAGGCCAGGGTATCGCATTGGTCTGATAATTTTGGCTTCCGGTAGATTCCTATTAGGAGCTACCCATCAGAAGGGTGTATATTTGCAGGAGATGCACTAAAATTCGCAGCTATGCCACGTTTACGTTTAAAACTTACCGGGTTTGCCCGCTTTTTTATTGTCATGGTCATTTTGGCTCCGATTGCCTATCTGGCGGCCTCTTACTATAATGGGGAAGATGGCTGGGAAAACATCAAGCGTGTTTTCCAGCAAGACAGCCCTCGCCAGGAAGTGGTAGTCCCGGATACAGAGGATGACGAGTCAACGACGACCGTTAGCACTCCTTCGCCTTCATCCATGTCGAAAGCTGATATGCAGGCCGAGATATTTGCCTTACGCGACTCACTGCGAGCCAAAGAATTTGAAATTCGGGAACTACAGCGGCAAATTCGGCTTCTGAAGAATCGATAATAAATAAAACGTAAGACCATGGATTGGTTAACCCAAGAAATCACCTGGCAAGGGAGTACCAATAGTGTGCTCCTGAAAGTATTGCTCAATGCACTGGCTATATTTGCCGCTGCTTATCTGCTCCGTGGAGTTCATCTGAAGAATCTGGGACAAGCTATCCTGGCGGCTATTTTTCTGGCTATTTTACATGCTACCCTGGGTAAGATTCTTTTATTTCTCGCGATACCGCTGCGGTTACTAACCCTGGGTTTATTTAATCTGGTGATTGATGCGGCCTTAATTATGCTGGCTGCTTATTTTTTACCGGGCTTTAGTGTGAAAAACTTCGGCTGGGCTTTGTTACTGGCCCTGGTTCTTACCCTTTTTAACGGTGTATTACATCTCATCTACCTGGGGTAAATCCCTAATATCCTTTAGTTATAGACTATTAATGTGCAGGGCTGCAGCAGATGTTTTCCGCTGCAGCCCTGCACATTTTTACCTAACACTGACGTGGT
Source organism: Lewinellaceae bacterium (assembly GCA_020636445.1). Classification (GTDB taxonomy): domain Bacteria; phylum Bacteroidota; class Bacteroidia; order Chitinophagales; family Saprospiraceae; genus JACJXV01. The sequence continues at coordinate 97,050 of JACJXV010000002.1, forward strand.
CAGATTTCTACGGAACAGTTTTGTATTGATTTTGACCAGCCATTCGTTGTATGCAGGATTGTCAGTAGTCGCTGCTGATCCAGGGTAATCGATTGCCCAAAAGCCGTTTCCTGTGAGAAATGGATAAGACCGAGCCTGTTCAAAAGCGTTAAACAATGGTCCAGTGCCTGTACATCCATACCTGCGTTGATATAGATGTCAATCCAATCAGCCGTGGGATAGTTCATCAAATATTCCAGGACAGGTCGGTAATGGCGGCAGGCCAGTGTTTGTAGCAATTCCTCAGCTACCTGTAATTGTGTAGGTGTAAATTTTGTTGTCATAGTGTCTATAGTGTTCATAGGATGAAATGCATACCTAACTTTTGCAAAGATAAGTATACTGCCTGATGTACGGAAATGCCGAAAAAAAGTTACAGCTTTTTCTTATTTTTTCCGCAAGCAAATAAAAAACGCAGACTATGCCCATCAGAATGGAACAAGACAGCCCCCAGGAACCTCAACAGGGTGGCAATAGAGGCGGTGGCGGTGGTTTAGGTGGACTAATCAAATGGTTACCTTTATTGCTGCTGTTTGTTTTTAAACGCCCCAAGCTGTTGATTCCCCTTTTGCTGGTAGGGGGCTTCTGGTACTTTTTTCTGGGTGGCCAGGAAATGCTCAGTGGTGGAGTAGCTTCTCCGGATGAAATTAACCCGGATGCGTTTTCCCTGGGTGCCTCATTAAGCGAGGAACGATTTGATCAGGCGGAAGTCTTTGAGCCGTTGAGCTATGGTTCGGGCGACTTTAACCGCTTACCCGCGCGCGTCAATCTCGTCAATTTTGCACCCCGCCCCCTTCACCAGGGCCGGCAGGGGTCTTGTGTTGGCTGGGCCAGTGCCTATGCGGCCCGGACTATCCTCCAGGCGCGGGCCACCGGGGCTGATCCTAACCGGGTGGCTTTTTCACCGGCGTATCTGTATAATCAGATTCACCTTGATGGTTGTGAAGGGGCTTACATGCTCGAAGCCATGAAGACGATGTCCGCCAATGGAGGCTTGCCCATGCAGGAATTTGGTTATGACGACCGGACCTGCGCCAATTATCCCAATAACCAACAAATTGCGGAAGGCCGGCAGTACCGCATCAAGGGGTATAACCGACTGACCGTTGGGGCTGAAAATTACAAGCCGGATATTATGGCGATCAAGCAAAATCTTGCGCAAGGTGCGCCGGTGGTCATTGGCGCTATGGTTGGGGGAACTTTTATGAACCGAATGCTCGGGCAGGCACTGTGGGAACCAACCAGCCGCGATTACAGCATGCAGGGTTTTGGCGGGCATGCGATGTGCGTAATCGGCTATGACGATACGAAAGCCGGCGGGGCTTTTTATATTCAGAACTCCTGGGGAGAAGAGTGGGGTGACCGCGGCCGTGCCTGGGTTCGTTATCCGGATTTTGAATATTTCGTACGGGAGGCTTATGGGTTATACCCTATGGGGGCTGCCGGCGAGCAGCAGCAGTTTGACGAGGGCAAAATGGCGGTAGAGTTCGGCTTGCTGGATGTCACCACCGAGCAGATTATACCCCTGAAACAAGCAGGGGACATCGTTTTCCGCTCCGGCATTCCCTTGCGGGCTGGTCAAAAATTCAAAGTGCTGATTGCCAACTCTATCGAGTGTTATATGTATGTTTTTGGTCAGGAGACGGACGGTTCCAGCTACGTGCTTTTTCCCTATACTGAAAAGCACTCCGCGTATTGCGGGATTACCGGTACCCGACTTTTTCCCCGGGACTATAGTATGGTTCCCGATGATTTAGGTAACCGGGATTATATCGCGGTCGTGATCAGTAAGAAGGAGATTGATTTCAAGGCATTCAATCAGCGGTTAAATGCTGGTCGGGGCGCCTATGCCGATCGCCTCAAAACGGCGCTGGCCGGCGAGCGGGTGCGCACGGTAAGCTTCAAGCCCGGGAATACGGTGGCCTTCAGCGCTGACGTCACAAAAACGACTACCGCTGTAGGGTTGATCGTGGAAATCGATAAACAATAACCACCCCGGAGAATTTCGGGGCTTTATATGCCAGGGGGCGAAAGCCCGGCAAGCACAATCATCATGGAGCATATTCGTGCGGGACTGACGGTCCCTACCTTATTATTGGATGAAGAAAAATGCCGGGCGAATATCCACCGGATGGTGCGTAAGGCTCGCCAGGCCGGGGTTCGGTTGCGGCCTCATTTTAAGACGCATCAATCCTGGGAGGTGGGGCGCTGGTTTCGGGAAGCGGGAGTTACGGCAATAACGGTTTCTTCTTTGCGGATGGCCAGTTATTTTGCAGCCGATGGCTGGTCCGATATTACCGTTGCCTTTCCGGTAAACATCCGGGAAATGGCCCGCATTCGCGACTTAGTCCAGCAAGTTGAACTTAACGTTCTGGTGGAAGACCTGGAAACTGTCCATCAACTAGATACCCAACTGAACGGCCCCCTGGGCATCTGGCTGAAGATCGATGCCGGATACCATCGCACCGGATTACAACCCGATAACCTTTCGCTGATTCAGGAGATCCTGTCCGCTATCCGGTCCAGCTGGCACCTGAAGGCTAAAGGGATACTGGCCCATGCCGGGAATAGTTATGGCGCACGGGGTCAGGCGGAAATAGCGCAGGTTCATCAGGAAACCCTGGCGGTTATGCAACGGTTACGCAGCGATCTCCAGCCTTCCTGGCCTGACCTGGAAGTTTCGGTGGGCGATACCCCTACCTGCAGTGTAATGGAACAATTTCCAGGCGTTGATGAGATCCGCCCTGGTAATTTTGTTTTTTATGATGCCACTCAGCTTGCCATTGGTTCTTGTGTGCCAGATTGGGTCGCTGTCGCCCTGGCCTGTCCGGTCGTAGCGGTTCATCCCTGGAAACAGGAGATTTTGTTGTATGGCGGCGGCGTCCATTTTTCCAAAGACCGGCTACCTACACCCGCTGGCGATTGTTACGGTTACCTGCTGGATTGGACGGCAGAGGGCTGGGCCTGGCCCGCGGGCACTCCCTCCCCGGTAGTAAGCTTATCCCAGGAGCATGGCCGGCTGGCCGCTACCCCCGAACTACTGGCCCGGGTGCGCCCGGGGGATATCTTACCGATTATGCCGGTACATAGCTGTATGACTGCCGATTTACTCAAGCAATACGTAACCCTGGAAGGAAAGGTCATCGATATGATGCACTATGTCTGAGCCGGAATTCCCTGCTGTCCTGAAATGAGTCATCCCGAATTTTGGACAACCTGGCTTTGGGGTTTAGAGCCGCAGGTCGCGTTGCTCCCTGCCCAGCTTGCCCGTATGGGTCTGGGCTACGAGCGGAGTGAGTAGCGGCTCTAAACCAGCCTGCCCTCCAAAGGCGGGTAAACCCTCCAAAGGCGGGTAAACCCTCCAAAGGCGGGTAAACCCTCCAAAGGCGGGTAAACCCTCCAAAGGCGGGTAAACCCTGCCTGCTACCAAATCAGCATTTGGGATGACTTATGTTAGTGAGCGGTGTGCAGCACGCCTCGCAGCGCTTCGACGGGTAAAAAACCAGAAACCCGTCAGCAGTATACGAATCACGCTCAACCCAGAATGTCTCAGGCAGCTGAAAACTGGGCAGGACCGTACACTTGGAGGGCATGGATAATTTCCTGGATATCGGGAAGGATACCCATGCTAACAATATTATTATTGATAAAAAGGGCAGGGATCGCAATGATCCCGGCAGCAATAAAGCGATCTATATCCGAGATAAACTCAATTTCAATCGGTATTTTTAGTTCGAGAGCAGCACTTTCGACTGAGATAGCCAGTGCACGTTCAAGGGCCGTATTGACCCCCATGATCTGAACGTTCGCTATTCCATTGTTTATCTCCTTCATGCGGGTATGTTTTACACCCTTCTGTGAAAATCCACGTAAACCAGGGTCGCTGATGAATATCCTTTTTGAGGCGCCGGGAAAAAATCAACACGGCTACTTGCGTTACCGTTTTCGGATAAATTTACCGACACCTCCGGAAGTGACATTGCTTAGCTACTTCCATTTTCCAAGTATACCATATAAATCGCGTAAGCACCATGATAGCAGTCAGTGAAGCAATTGATTTTAATCAGGACGGGAAAATGAGTTGGTTGCTGGCATCCTACTTCCAGAATGCCGAACTTTGTATAAATACCTACCTTCATGCTCAGAATGCTACTCTGCTTTTTTGTATCGGGTTCACTGCTAACCTCCTCCCTTATGGGGCAAGAACAACTTCCACCCTTATCCCGACGAGCCTTTGAGTTATACCCAACCCTGGTGAATTTGTATGGGTATGCCGCCGCAGAGTTCGATGGTAAGGCCATTGTATTTGGGGGGCTTTATCGCTCGGACGTACCTGGCTACGATCGCGATTTTCCCAATACCGACCTTATCGTAATCGATTACTGGCGGGGCCGGGCAGTTGCGTTCAATGTGGGCAGTTTTACCTACCCCCTGAATGAACAATTAGGCTCGCGGGGAATGGCCTATTATCAGGACGGCAATACGCTTTATTTATTGGGCGGATATGGGTACAGTGAGCACGAAAAACGCAAAGTGACTTTTCCGTACCTAACCGTGGTCAAAATACGGGAAACGGTGGATGCGCTGCTGCACGGAGAGAAACCTGACGCCTATTTTTACCAAATATGTGATGAGAATATGGCTATTTTCGATGGTCAGTTGGATTCTAATGGCGACGAATTCTTCCTGGTCCACGGGAAATATGCCTACCAGTTACGTCCCTTTTCCAATCAGCCGGAAACCCGCCAGGAATCCTACCGGGGGCAGGTCCGCACTTTTCGCCTGGAACGGGCCGGACTAGGTATGCGGATTACTGACTATAAACAATGGACAGACCCCCGGGAATTTCTCGATTTTTACAAAAACCTGGTCCCCGGCCGGGTGGATCAAGCCCTCGATTCCCTGGGCATTCGCCGGGTGAATTGAGGAAATCAGAAACTTGTCCCGACTGCGTAGGGGTGAGAAATCAGTTGCGCTGAACGAGTAACTAGAAACTAATAACCAGTCACCAAAAACCAGCCCCCACTGATAAAGATCATCCCTGGCATTGACAATCATCACCTGCAGCGGCAGGCTTCAGTCGTATTTTTGAAATGGTAACGGGGATGCAAGATCCCCATAAGCTTTACAGCTTAACCATGGTCAATTGGGTGTTCAATCATTAATGCCGGTATTATCCCTCCTCTCTCTTTACGGCATACCTATCCGGGATACCGGCGAAGTCTGTCGCTCCACCACGTGGGGCGACAGTTTTTTTTGCCCTGTTCACACTCCTGAAAAAGATTACAAAAACTATTGGCATCACAGGTCACAATATTGATTTTTACAGCGTTATTATAGCTGAACAACTTACAAGCAGATGAAACGCTTTTCCAAATCAAGACTCCTTTTAGCCCTGACTTTCGTGATTACCAGCGGCCTGTTCTGGCATTCTTTGACTGCGCAAACCCGACTGAGTCCCAAGTTTGGCTTTGTTTATCCTGATTTTTCTACTGATCTGGCTCCCTTGAGTTTACGGGCACAGGGCGCTGGGGGGAGTACGATTGGTCTGGACTTGCGAATTGAGCGGCGGCGGTTATTTCTGCATCCGGGGATTCACTTTCAATCGATACGTACGGATCTGGATAATCCCCTGTCTGCTTCACCTTTACCTGGCGAACAAACAAAAATTCGTTCATTAAAGCTCCCCTTGCAGGTGGGTGGGTATGTAACGGGTGATGCCTCCTTTATCCGGCTGCATCTCAAGGGAGGACTAGTGCCGGAATGGACAACAGGGGTTAAACCAACAGACCGGTTGAACCTGGAGCGCGATCGGGTGGAAGATGTTCAATGGGGCTGGTGCCTGGGTGCGGGTGCAGACTTTCTGCTGCTGACCGTCGATTTCCGGTATGATTTTGGTCTATCCCCCTTGTTTACCGATAGCGGAGACCGCAAAAACATGGCCACCATTAGTATTGGGTTAATTTTATAACGACTCCAAGGGATTCTGGCGAAGTAAGGCCCTTTAGCTGCCGCAGGTACACGTCAGGTTGTCCGAGTAGTTTTGTTTTTCCAAGCGGAAGCCTTTCCGGTAGGGGTATCCACCTCCGATGCCCAGGTTTTCAGCTTTAATGGTATACAAACAATCAAAGGAAATTACGCTCTCTCCTTCGTGCAGGTCATTGGGGTCACAATAAGGGTTCGGTGCGGGAGAACAATTAGTCTTGGTCAGGTTACCAAGTACATTGCCGAGTACATGTTTCAGGTCAATGGCAAACTCACTAACCAACGCATCGTCGATATCAGTGGCAAAACGCCCGCAGGGCTCCCCTTTGCGGACAATAGAGTCTGGGTATAGTTCAATCTTGTTAATAAAAAACGAATGAATGGTGGCGACTTTCCGAAATTGAGGAGAGTTAGCAAAGGTTAGCTTATTAAAGGCTTCGGTATAGGTTTTGGTTTCCTTATCAAAGTATTTAGGCGACAAGGGTGCCTTTTCCAGGTCTACCCAGATTTCATTAATCAAATATTCATAAGCGAAGAGTACCCGGCCCTTGCCGGCGCTTAAGGTGTCACTCTTGGAGCACTTCATGCGCACATCGGCACTTTTGGCCAGGTAGTAAACCCCGGGCTGTTTGTTACCTGGCAGGGGCAGTTTGTATTCATTGGCCAGTGACCAGGTACCTTCGAAAGCGCTGCAGGGACAATACTCCTGCACTTCGGCTTCCTTGAGGTAAGGAGAATCAAAGTCAGAGTCAAATTCCAGGTCAAAAAAGGCGGAAAGCGGGTGCACTCCAATCTGTTGGACGAGCATACCCTCGGGGGAGTTCAGTCGCAGGAAAAGGTAGGTTATGGCACTGCCCAGGAGGACCGCCAGTAAGGTGAAAAGGACAATTTTTCGCTTTGAGATTGACTTGCGACCTGAAAGTTCCCGAATACGTTGCTGGAAATCTTTCTTTTCTACCTTATAATCTTCCAGTTCCTGGAGGGTCCTCTCATACCTGATCAGGCGGTCGACGTTGTCGATGGACCGTACGTACATTCCTTCGGTAGCTGTACCGGACAGAAGCTTTGTAAATTGGCTAGCGCTTATGGATAAGTCGTTGGCAATCAATCCAAAAGGAGTTGTTCCAAAACTGGATGTGGTACGGTCCCACACACCGTATTTCTCTTCCAGTTTAGCTAAAAATCTTTCCTGTAGTTCGCTCATTGATCAAAATCGTGTGGGTGTAAAAAAGTGTAAAACAGTATAAAATTTTATAAAAAATTACTTTATCGGATTAAAATTTCAAAAATTCCACAAGCAAAGTGATAAATTAGCCATTGATAATGATTGAAATTTTGCCGAAGCCTCTCTGGAATTTCACTTTAAAATAACAAAAACTCTACCAATTGCGGTAGGAAGATTTGATGATCATGGATACCAAACGACTTGGTTTAGTTCTGGGGCCAGTGTTATTTGCGTTGACGCTTTTATTCTTTCGACCGGAAGGACTCAGCCGTGAAGCCAACGCAGTACTTGCTTCAACCCTGTGGATTGCGGTTTGGTGGATCACCGAAGTCGTTCCGATAGCTGTTACGGCGTTGTTGCCGATTATTTTATTTCCACTGTTAGGGGCCTTATCGGTGAAGGATACGACTACGAGCTTTGGGCATCCCTACATCTTCTTATACATCGGCGGATTCATCCTTGCGATTGCGATTGAAAAATGGAATCTACATCGCCGCATTGCGCTGAATATTATCAATGCCATCGGCACTAATGTCAAGAGTATCATTCTGGGATTCATGCTCGCCACGGCTTTTTTGTCGATGTGGATTTCCAATACGGCTACAGCGGTGATGATGCTACCTATTGGTACGGCGATCATTGCTCAGTTGCGTGACAACCCGGCCACGATAGAGGATGAAAACTTAATTTTTGGCAAAGCCCTGATGCTGGCAATTGCTTATAGTTCTTCGATCGGCGGGATGGCCACCCTGATTGGCAGCCCGCCTAATCTGGTATTCGCCAGTGTAGCCAACGAGCTGTATGGCGTCGAAATTACCTTTTTCAACTGGATGATTTTTGGGCTTCCCATATCTATAGTTCTGCTGTTCATTGCCTGGAAGTATCTTACGGGCACCGCTTTTACATTTAAGCAAAAATCGTTTCCGGGCGGGCGCGAGGAGATCCGGAAGCAATTAAAAGCCCTGGGTAAAATCACCTTTGAAGAAAAGGTGGTCCTTGCCGTTTTTGCGGGTACCGCATTTGCCTGGATCAGCCGGTCCTATCTGTTGAATCGCTTCATTCCTGACCTGGACGATACCATGATTGCGGTAGTCGCGGCCGTTTTGCTCTTTTTGTTGCCGACCTCTTCCAAGGACAAAAGAGAACCTTTTATTACCTGGGAGGAAGCTGTAAAACTGCCATGGGGTATCTTATTGCTTTTCGGTGGGGGCTTAGCGCTGGCGGAAGGATTCAAGACCAGTGGGTTGGCCGAGTGGATCGGCGGGCAAATGGCGCTGCTTAACGGGGTACCCATGCTCATTTTGCTGCTGGTTGTCATAGCTGCGGTCAACTTTCTTACTGAGATCACCTCCAACCTGGCGACTACGGCGATGATTCTGCCCATTCTGGCTCCGTTGGCGCTGGTGGTGGGCGTACATCCGTTCAGCCTGATGGTTGGCGCAACGATTGCTGCCTCCTGTGCCTTTATGTTGCCGGTAGCCACACCGCCCAATGCAGTAGTATTTGGGTCGGGTTACCTGACTATTCCGGATATGGCCCGAACGGGCTTTTGGCTTAATGTCATTTCTATTATTTTGCTAACAATAGCTGTCTTCTTTTTGCTACCTTATTTATGGGGTTTTGTTCCGGGCGTTTTTCCGGAAAATCTGAAATAAAAACTTACGTCTTACGGATAAAAGGTTAATGTTATGAAAAAACGAGTACTCATTTTCGCCGTCACTTTACTGGCACTATGCAGCCAGGGAGTATACGGTCAGCGAACCGTCAAGGGAGTCGTGAGCGATACGCAGGGCGAGCCGCTTATCGGGGTAACAATTCTGGAGCAAGGTACTGCCAATGGGGCGGTTACTGGCATCGATGGGGGTTATTCCATTAGCGTTGCCGGCGAAAATGCATCGCTGATCTTTAGTTACATCGGTCTGCAGACGGTAACCCTACGCGTAGGGAGCCAAACGGTGATCAATGTAACGATGGAAGAACAAATTGGCATTCTGGATGAAGTCGTTGTCACTGCGTTGGGGTTCGAAGAAAACAAGGATGAGCTTGGCTATGCCAACACCAAGGTGGGCGGCTCAACCATTACCGCCGCAGGTGAACCTACGCTGCTTAACTCCTTATCCGGAAAAGCCTCCGGGGTCCGTATTTCCCGTAACTCCGGTGACCCGGGAGCGGGCGCTTACATCCAGATTCGGGGCTTATCGACGATAACCCGGGATAACCAGCCGCTTATCGTATTGGATGGGGTACCCATCAGCAACGATGTGCGTGGGAATAGTAATAGTAGTGGGGTAAGTCAACAATCGCGTTTAAATGACATTAACCCCAATGACATTGAAAGCGTCACGGTATTGAAAGGAGCTTCTGCGGCGGCTCTTTGGGGAACTCAGGCCCTGGGGGGCGTAATCCTGATTACTACCAAAGGAGGTAAATTCGGGGAAAAACTATCGATTTCGTTTAAGTCGACCTATTCGCTGGATGTTATCAACCGGAAATATCCCCTGCAAACCGCTTACGGGCAGGGGGATAATGGCGTTTACAACCAAAGGGCACGCGATTCCTGGGGCGATAAGATTGCTGACCGGCCGGGAGGCCCTGACGAGTTTAACACCTCGGGAGGCTTTTTTGTAGGGCAAAATGGGGTTACCTATTATCCGATTCTACGCAAGAATTCGCGGGAAATTTATGATGATTCCAATTTCGACCTCATCTTCAGCAATGGGCATTTCCTGGAAAACAACCTTAGTGTGAGTGGGGGTAACGAAAGAAGCAATTACTACTTTAGTTTGAGCGATCTGGATCAACAGGGGATTATTCGCAACAATTCGGATTACCGCCGCTCTTCCGCGCGTTTTAATTCCACCCACCTCCTTAGTGAAAAAATTAAACTAAAGACGCGGACTGCCTACACCCTTACCAATTCCAACCGGATACTGAAGGGGTCCACCTCGTCAGGGTTATACCTGGGCTTATTGCGGAATCCTGCCGATTTTGATATTGCCGGTTATCGCGGCGACTATTATGCCAATAGCAATGCCTCTCCGGTATCTAACCGGCACCGGGCGTACCAGGAACCCCAGGCAGCCGATAATACTCCGGTATATAACAACCCCCTCTGGACGATCAACGAGCAGGAAGACCTGGCCACCGTAAACCGGTTTATTTCCAATTTTGAGCTAACGGCATCTCCATTTTCCTGGCTGGACCTGATCAGCCGGGTGGGTATTGATTACTACGGCGAGCAGCGCAATGAATTTTATACGCCGGGATCGGCTTCGGGTACTTTTAGTTCAGGATTTTATGAGCAGTCACTGGCAACGAACTCCATTTTCAATATGGATTACATCGCCAAGGCTAATCACAAGTTCAATAAAGATTTTGATGGAAGCTTGTTGGTCGGCTTCAACTACAATAGCAAATCGCGTATCGTCAATGGGGTAAGTACTACCAATTTTATCCAGTTTGCTGATGTGGCTGGGGTAGTTCGTGATAAGGACAATGCGCTACCCGAAAACGTAACGACCGCCAGCTCACAGGGGCGGGAAAGAACAGCCGGGGTATATTCCTCTATGAGTCTGTCGGGGTGGGATATGTTCTACCTGACCGGTACGATGCGGGTTGAATCGGCTTCTACCTTTGGTGATGTAGCTGACAATACCTTCCTGTTTCCTTCGGCCTCTCTGGCCTGGCAGTTCTCAAAGCTGGGCGGTATGGAGAGTGATTTCTTCTCCTTCGGAAAATTGCGCCTATCCTACGGTGAAGTGGGTGTCCAACCGGCCCGTTACAACACCTCTAATGTGTTTGTAGCGCCAAGCTTTGGCGATACCTATGGCGGTAACCTGAACCTGGGCCTCTACGGCAACGGCGGTTTTGTACCGAGTGCTACGCGGGGTAATTCAGCCCTGCGCCCGGAGCGCAAAAAGGAATTTGAAGTAGGTGCAGACCTGCGTTTCCTGAAAAACCGCCTTTCGGTGAGTGGTACCTATTTCAACAACCGGACGGTGGATGTGCTCCTGGATTTCCCGGTATCCAATACCCGGGGGTATAGCGATGTATACGCCAACGGTGCGGAAATAGAAAACAAAGGTGTAGAACTTGATTTGGGCTATACGGTCATCGATAAAAAGAATTTCAGCTGGGAAATTGGTGGAAATTTCACCGCCGTAAAGAATACCGTAGTTGACCTGGCCGGAGTAGCCTCCATCAACCTGGGCGGATTGGCCGCCGTCAACTCCCGCGCTGTCGAAGGCCAGCCATTGGGCGTCCTTTGGGGCTCCCGCACCCTGCGCAATCCGGACGGTTCCATCGTTTTCGACGAAAATGGATTTCCGGTGCAGGATCGGGTAGAGGGCATTATTGGCGACCCTAACCCCGACTGGCAGGGAGCACTTACTTCGGGCCTGCGGTACAAGAACTTCCGGTTGTCGGTATTATTCGAAACCTACCAGGGCGCCGATATCTATGCGGGTACCAAATCCGTACTTTACGACCTGGGTCGTTGGGCTGATTCGGGTAATGAGGTTACGGCTACCCGTAACTACAAAGATTACCTGGGTAATATCATCAATATCGGGCAAACCTTCCGGGGTAACGTTGCCGATTTTGGTGCCGGGCCAGTGGCCCTTACCGAAGCCTGGTATAATGGCGACGGTGGTTTCTTCAGCAACGGTAATGATGAATTATACATTGAGGATGGCTCCTGGACCCGTTTGCGGGAGTTGAGTTTGTCTTATACGCTGAAGTCGGATTGGCTGAAGCGTCGGACCGGCCTCAGTTCAGTGGAATTCGTTCTGACTGGACGGAACCTGATTCTCTGGACGGAATTTGAAGGAAATGACCCGGACACGAACTTGTCGGGGATTAGTGCGGCCCGCGGGATTGATTACTTCAACAACCCCGGCACGCAGTCCTACCTGTTCAGCCTGCTCATTAACCTTTAATTTTTTGGCTATTAACCAGACCAATTATGAAACAGCTAATATATGTTTTAAGCAGCGTTTTACTGCTGACGGCGTGTGGTGACTTGGTAGATGGGATCAATCAGGATCCCAATAACCCCACCAGTGCGTCTTATCAGAACATTCTCACCGGTGCAGAGGTGGGGAACATTATCCTGCAAACCGGAGAATCAGCCCGCCGGGCGGGGATCTTTTGCGGCTATTATACGGGAATTGATCGCCAGCATCTGGGCTTCACCCAATACGCCCTGACGACCAGTGATTTCAATGCCCTCTGGTACGATGCCTATGTCGATTCCTACCGGAATGCTCTGGAAGCAGAAAAAACAGCTTCGGCAGCAGGCGTAGAAGGCGTAACCAAGGGCATTACGCAGGTGCTGCAGGCACAAGTTATTGGTACCGTCGCTTCCCTGTATGGCAACGTTCCTTTTGAGGAAGCCGGCAGGATCGAGATTGACAATCCAGCCTATGAGGACCAGGCGACTGTTTACGCCAAAGTTCAGACCCTCCTGGACGAGGCAATCACCAATTTGCAGTCCGGCACGGATCGCCCGGCAGGCGGCTCGGAAATTTATTTTGACGGTAACCCGCAGGCATGGATTGAGGTTGCCTACACTCTCAAGGCGCGCTTTTTCATGCACACCCGCAACTATGCAGCGGCGTATGAAGCTGCCGGAAAAGGAATCAGCAGAGCACAAAATGGCATGTTTGCGCCGCACGGCACGGGCATCGAGCAATCTAACCTAACCTACTTATTTTTTGCGGTAGAAGTGCGCGCCAACGATTTAAAGACGTCAGATTTCATGACCAACCTGATCCAGTCCCGCGCCAATAGCAAAACCAATGAGACTGGCCGCTTTAACTATTATTTTGCCACTACGGGTGTTGGGGTACAACCCAATACCCAAAATGGAGGGTTTGCTGCACAGACTGCCCGGGCACCGATGGTTACCTATCAGGAGAATCTGCTCATTCGTGCGGAGGCTGGCTTTCGGACGCAGGGCTTTGCCATTGGCTTACAACACCTCAACGAATTTCGGGCCTTCATGGCCGGCGGTGGCTATCTGACCAATGCTAATTTGGCTGATGTGAAGTACGATGCCTATACGGCTGCCGACTTTGCAGCAGGAGGCATTGAAAATACCGACAATATCAGTGCTGATAACGCACTGCTTCGCGAAATCCTCCAGGAGCGGTATGTGACGTTCTTTGGGCAAATTGAAGGGTTTAATGATACGCGGCGCACCGAAAAGGAAACCACAGTAAGAGTGCCGATCACCCCCAACAGAGGCAATGAATTGCCACAGCGCTTCCTCTACCCACAAACGGAAATAGACCGAAATGCGAGTACGCCTTCGCCTATTCCCGGGTTCTTTCAGCCAACGCCAGTAAACCAATAATCGATGCAGGCGATGATGAAAAACCTTAAAAACAGCGTTTCCGTACTGCTGTTATTGGTGCTTCCGCTTTTGGCGGGTGCCCAGGCAACGGATTCCCTCCGCGTTCTTTTTGTCGGGAATAGTTTCACCTTCTATTGGAATCTCCCTCAGGTGGTGGAAGCCATGGCCGGAACGCAGGATTTTCCCATGGTGGTCCGGCAATCGACGGCAAGTGGGGCAACCTGGCAGCAACACTGGAACGGAGAAAAGGGGTTAAAAACCAAAGCCCTGATTGAGCAGGGTAACTGGGATATCGTGGTTTTGCAAGATCACAGCACCAGCCCCATCGATGAGCCGGTACGCTTTCGGGAATACGGCAAAAAACTGGCAGACCTGGTGCGGGCATCAGGAGCTGAGCCCTTGTTCTTTATGACATGGGCCTATCACTCCAACCCACTGCAACAGCCGGCACTCACGGAAGGGTATCGCCAATTGGCTACCGGACTGGGCGCTGAAGTAGTGACGGCCGGGCCGATCTGGAGCGAAGTTCGGAAATGGCGACCCGATATCGATATGTTTGCTGATGACAAGCATCCTTCACCGGACGCAACGTACCTGACGGGGCTGGCTTTCTTCAAAAAACTTAGTGGTCGTTCGGTAACAGACATCCCTGATCGTTTGTGGACTACCGACACGCGGGGGGATCGCCTGTACTTGGCGATAATCGATCCGGAAACCGGTGCTTTCTTTCGCCAGCTCGTGGAAACATTTACCTGGCAAGGAACACCCAAGAAAGAAAAATAAAGACCTCTACCGGAGGCATTCGTTTTTTTATGCAAAAAAATGCAATTATGAAAAGGGCAATTGATTTTTTGAATACAGCCAGTAAAACCACCGTCATGGTATTGGTTATCTTGCTGGCGGCATGTTCCAAAGATGAAATGAGCATTGCCGATGATACGTTGTACGTATTGTCAAAAACCATCAACGGAGAAAAGGTAGAAACCGGGGTGACCGGGATAGATACGGAAGTAGAAATCGTGTTGATCTTTTCCCATACGTTGAATACCACCAAAATGGCTTCGGCACTTACTGTATCAGCTCCCGGAGCAACAATCGATATGGATATTGCCTACTCCAATACCAACTCAACAATAACCTTGAAGAGCAAAACTCGGCTACCTTACGAAACGCCAATTACCGTGGCCGTAAGCCCGGGGGATTTGGGTGAAGCCGGACAAACACTAAAAGAAACGTTTTCCTTGGTATTTACCACGAAGCCCTTCGTACCGGCCAACGTAACGCTGGCCAGTGACCGCTCGCGTATTGCCGAGGGTGGCGGGGTAGCCGTAATTACGGCTGAGCTGAGTGATCCGGTGACGGAAGCCGTAACGGTTAACCTGGCCTTTAGTGGCACGGCAGCGAATGGTAGTGATTATTCGGTTAGCGCTGCTTCGGTGGTTATTGCCGCCGGGGAAAGAACGGCTACGACGACCATTACGGGCACTCAGGATAACCTGCTGGAAGGTACGGAAACCATTATCGTGACGATTTCGAGTGTAGAAAATGCCCTGGAGCTTACGCCTCAGGAATTGACTATTTCCCTTGCTGACGACGATCTGGATACCAATGGCGATGGCGAACCCGACAAAGGGTTTATTATCAACGAAGTATTGTTTGATCCGCCTAACGGCGCTGCAGGTGATGCCAATGGAGATGGTACCCGGAGTGCTTCAGAAGATGAATTTATCGAGTTCATCAACGATTCGGATCAGCCGGTTGACCTGAGTGGGTTTACGCTGTTCGACGAAACTAACCTGGCACTGAATGAGCCCCGGCATACCTTCCCGGCAAATACGATTGTTCCTCCCGGCGGTGTCTATGTACTCTTCGGCGGAGGAAAGGCATTAGGGGATTTTGGCAATGCACAAGTGGCCGTTTCCACCACCGGGAATATGAACCTGAATAATGCGGCCGATCGGATTATTATCAAAGATGCCAAAGGAGATATTTTCCTCACGTTTGATACCGCTGTTGAAGGTGCCGGCCTTGATTTCGGTTCCGACCAATCGATTACCCGCTCTCCGGATATCAACGGGGGATACACCTTGCACAAAACGGCGAATGCTGAGCTTGCGTACTCGCCCGGGAAAAAGACCGATGGAAATCCATTTGCGGGTGAGATCAATCCCGGGCTGGGATTCATCATCAACGAAGTATTGTTCGATCCACCGAATGATCTTCCTGGCGATGCCAACGGCGACGGCACCCGGAGTGCTTCTGAAGATGAATTCATTGAATTCGTCAACGACTCCAAGCGGGAAATGGATTTGAGTGGATTTACCTTGTATGACGAAACAGCCCTGGATGCTAATGTTCCCCGGCATATCTTCCCGCCGAACACGGTCATTCCTCCCGGCGGCGTTTATGTGCTCTTTGGTGGCGGAAAACCAACGGGAAGCTTTGGCGGTGCCCAGGTAGGGGTTTCCACCACGGGGAATATGAACCTGAACAATGCGGCGGATAAAATCTTTATTAAAGATACCAACGGCAATATCATCCTTACGTTTGATACCGCTGTTGACGGTAATGGGCTTAATTTTGGCCAGGATCAATCGATAACCCGTTCACCGGATATTACCGGTAGCTATATGCTTCATACCTCAGCCAATCCTTCCTTGCTATACTCGCCGGGAACAAAGGCCGATGGAACGAAGTTTCAATAGAGATACATGCGTAAGCGTTTAAAGCAAAATCAGCCCAGGCAGTTAAGTCAATTGCTTGCTTACTGCCTGGGTCTGGCTCTTCTGCTGGGAGCCTGCGGCAAAGAGGAAATGGAGGTAACCCCCATTTCCCTTTTGTCGTTGAGCGCCAATGGTCTGACGCTTACCGATGGGGCTACCAATGTGCCCACCACGGCGTCCCTGGAGCTGACCTTTTCCGGAGCACTGGCGGCGGATAAATTTGCTGCCGCTGTTTCCCTGAATTCCCCCACCGGGAAGGTTCCGGTACAACTCAGCTATACCAATGCCAGTTCCAAAGCCATCATCAATGCCGGAACCCTGGCGTTTGGCACCCGCTATACCCTTCAGGTACCGGCAACGGTAATCGGGCAACGCGGGGAAACCCTGGATCGGGCGATTGCCATTACCTTTACCACCCAGGAAGAGGGGCCGGTAACTGAAATGGCACCCTGTGTGTCGGCCTCAGCCGATTGCCTGCAAACACTTTCCCTGGCTGGCAATAATGGAACCACTGCCACCTTTGATTATTATAGCAGCTATCCCATTTTTTTGGAAAAAGCGCGGTGGGAAAAACTCCGCAGCGCGGTTGTGGTCGTTCATGGTCAGAATCGCGATGCACCGGAGTATTTCTCCTACATGATGGCCACTCTACGTCAGGAGAAACTGGAGAATAACACCATCCTGATTGCGCCCTTTTTCAAAAGCAGTGCGGAAGCAAAAGCCAATGACCTGCAGTGGTCCACTTCAGGCTGGCGGGAAGGGCAGGGGGCAGCTACTACCAATGCGCCGATCAGTTCTTTTACGGTTATTGACCGCCTGATTGCGCAGTTGGCCAATAAAGATCGCTTTCCCGTTCTGGAGAAAATCATCATCACCGGACACTCTTCGGGGGCCTTGTTTACCCAGCTATATGCTGCTGCTAATCGCGCAGAAAACAGCTATCCGGGCATTTCTTTTTCCTACGTGGTCGCCAATAGTCAGTATTTTTACTACCCGCTGGATCTTCGGTATAACGAAGGTTCCGGGCAGTTCTTTACCCCGACGAATTGTCCGGCATTCAATCGCTGGCCACTGGGATATACAGCCCCGCCTGCTTACCTGCAAGGGACACAGAAAGCCGATGTGGACCGCCAGTTAACCCAACGTGATGTGATTTACCTGCTGGGCAATGGTGGTGGCGCTGATGGTACGTTAAATACGACCGACTGTGAAGCCACCCTTCTGGGTTCTACCCGCTTCAAGCGTGGATCGAATATGTTCTTATTCCTCGAAACAAACTATGCAGCAACCCATAAAAGCCGCAAGGTGATCGTCAATGGCATTGGTCACGATGGCCAGGGTATGTACCAATCTCCCGAGTTCCGTACCCTGCTGAAAGGGCTGATGCCCTAGGGGGCTAGTTACTGGTTACTCGTTAATCGTTCAGCGCAACTGGATTCCGACCCGCCGGAGGCGGGCAAGTTTCCAATTTCCAATTTCCAATTTCCGACCCGACGCAGTCGGGCAAGTTTCCTTCGCCCGCCGAAGCCCGCCATAGGCGGACAAGCTTGGCGTAGGCGGGTCATTTCTCATTTTTTACCCGCCTCAGGCGGGCTCATTCCCACTGCCCACATAGCGACGGGAAATGGCTAACTAACCGAGTCTCATGAATTTAGGTCATGCTGGATTAAGTAAGTTGTGCTATATTGAATAGTATTTCTTATATCCAACGGGGTAATCCAAACGACTATGCGTATATCTTGGATCTTTCTTAGGGTGCTGGGTACGCTGTTGGCCCTTGTTGCCTGCCAGCCAGAAAAACCACAGATTCAGCAAGGTGATAATTTTACCAAGGTTGAACTGGACCTGGACAATACTACGCCAACCGTCATCATAGACCACTGCAGGTTGATTACTAATAATCCCGCGGTGGATAGTCTGGAAGCCCGGGCCGTGTTGGCTGTGAAACGAGGCCTGCCATTGGCTATGCAGGGCAAGGATAGTACCCTGTTCGAAACCATTCTTGCCAGTAATTTTTCCTTCACATCGGATTCAACCGAATTTTTTAATCGGAATGCCTATATCCAGGATCGAATCCACGGAACATGGACGATAGATACGGTTACCTATCAGAACTTAACCTTGCAGTTTCTACGGCCCGATTTGGGGCTGCTGACTTACAAAAACGTGTTAAGAGGTACTGACGATAAGGGGCAACCAGATCTGGAATATTATACCTGGGCTGATATTTTTATCAAAGAAAATAAGCAGTGGAAATACCTGGTTGTCCATGGAATTGATTCCCGGGTTGAATACCCTTCATTGAACAAAGAGTAATGGGTTAGCCACTACTTTTACCCCTGGCTTTTAATCTCTCGTGCCTATGAAATATACAGTGATTTTTTTATTTGTTTGCCTGGGGATAGGCCCGGTAGCTGCCCAGCGAAAGGCCGGGCATGCAGTCTCGAAGAAGGTCGATCAGTTTATGGCTGAAAAAATGAAGTCCCTGCAAATCCCCGGCGCTTCCTTAGCCGTTCTCCGCGACGGGAAGATTATCCATACGCAGGGTTACGGAATGGCTAATCTGGAACACCAGGTTCCCGCTCAACCTGCGACCAATTATCTGATCGCCTCGGTGACCAAGTCTTTTACCGCAGTAGCGGCCATGATGCTCTGGGAAGGGGGATGGTTTCAACTCGATGACCCTATCGGGAAATATTTGGATAGCCTTCCCGAACATTGGAATCCACTCACGATCCGGCAACTGATGAATCACACCTCGGGGATTCCATACAATCTGGAACTACCTCCTCCCTGCGATTTCGAATTCGACCCAGACCATTATACGCGGCAAAACTATTTGCAGGAGGTAGCTTGCCTTCCGCTCAACTTTCCTCCTGGTACAAAATGGGCCTACAGTGGAACTACTGGCTACACGTTACTCGGGATGCTCATTGAGAAGCTTTCCGGTCAATCCTACGGGGAATTCCTGCAACAACGCATTTTTCAACCCCTGGAGATGAGGGAGACGGGGATGATGGATAATGACCATCTGATCCCAAATAGGGCTGATGGATACGCACTGGATGACACTGATGGGGTGGTACATAGTGACGTACTGGACCCGGTGGGGGAGTTCTCTTCCAGTGGTTTGCGTTCCACAGTGTTAGATTTGGCGAAATGGGATGCGGCCCTTTCCGACGGAAAATTGCTTTTGGCACCTACCTGGGAATTGATGTTTACGAATGCACAGCTTTCTGACGGAACAGTTGTTCCTTCTTATGGACTAGGATTTGGCCTGACGCCCTACCAGGGGCACCGTAGGGTAGGCCATACCGGCGGAACACCTGGCTTCTCCGCTTCCTATAACCGGTTTATCGACGATGGGATTACGGTTATTCTTCTGGCGAATATTAATCATGAGGATTTTAATGTGCTCCAGTTGTCCAATGAGATAGCGGCTTTTTATTTTAAATAGAGCAGCTGAACCGAATGGGCCGTTGAAATAAAAAGCGGGACGCATAGCAGGTATGCGCCCCGATGGGATTATAAGTGATGGGACAATATTATCTATACCTTATTTCAGGTCCTTTTGGGCTTCCACTTCGTTAAAAAGACTCGCCGACGCGCTGCGTCGCCTGCGTTTTTTACCTTGTTGAACCCCAAAATTGCACTGAACAAAGCTTATACATAATAATGACCCATCACTTAAATGGATTATTGTCAAAAACAAAAACGGATTATTCAGGGCAGCCAGAACTATTGCCGTCTCCGCGCAATAACGCTATCCAGGACAAGTCGGTGATGTCCATAGATAGGTTAGTAATCTCCTGTGGGCCGGTTCCATTGGGATGCATAAACACCCAGGCAGGTTGGAAGGTAGCGTCAGGTTCGCGAAGCAGATACTTGCGGAACAGGACAATGTCCAGGGTGGTCAGCAGGGCATTGTTGTTAATATCCATAGCCACAATGTTGGTTTCGGGGAGTTGCCGCAGGCCCAGGATGTGCTGTCTTGCGGCAACAGCATCGGTGATACTTATGGCCCGCAGATGTTGGCTCGTTGGTTGTAAAGCCGCCTGTAAGGAATAGTTGCCAGTGGCGGGCACACCTGTAAAAGAAAAGGTTCCGTTCGTATTGGTAAAGGTGGAATCGATCGCTGATCCATTTGCTTGACGTAGGGTAACGCTAGCGTTAGCCACCGGAGAACCATTAGTGCAACGGATCTGGCCACTGATTTCGTAACCGACTTGAGCGGAGCTCCATGCGGGAAAGAGCAGGCAGAGTCCGAGGAAAAGAATATAGATACGCATAACAGTAGGATTATCGGATGATGGTGAATTTTTGTAAAAACCAGCCCTTAGGCGTGGTTGCCCGCAGCCAATACAGACCCGGGGGCAGACCGGATACCGGGATTCGTTCTTCCTGCTGGAGGGTAATCCGGTCGAGCCAAACACCATCGGCCCGGTAAATATCCAGTTGTTCCAGTGCGAAAGGTGATTCCAGGTGTAACCAATCCTGGGCAGGTTGCGGATAGAGTTTTAGCATATTCGCTGGCAGGACGTCCTCGGTTTTGGTTACCGTTCCTACTTTTGCTTCGGTTGGTGGAGCGGAAACGGGGAGTGAACGTTCATCGTAGTTGAGCAGGCGAATATCCGTTATCGAGAATGGGAGGGTATTCTCACCCCGATGTGCAAAAATGACATCCTCAATAGTTATCCCGACCCGGGCAATTGGGCCATACCCAGTAACTTCACGCCCATCAATACGGGTGAGCGCAATTTCCATCTTACCGTCACGAGGAAAATCACGTGCCATAACCAACAGGTCCGTACCTATCGTACCCAGCCAGGAATCTACCGCGCTGATCGCCGGCTGGCCTATTCGCACGGCATCGGCTGAATAGTGCAGTGTAAAGCCTAATCCGTAGACGCCGGTAGCGGGAAATTCTTCTGTACCCAATACAATGGGCAGTGTAGTTTGTGTCCCGGGATAGAGTGTGTCCACCGCAACAAACAAAGGCGCCCCTGCCTGCCGAATTTCCGCGGTTTGTAAGGGTGTTGTTGGTGCGGGGTATTGTTGGGTCCAATTGGAATTAATGGCACTGGTATCGGTTGTGTTCAGCAGGCCGTCTCCATTGGTGTCGATGTAGGCATAATCGACCAGGCGGTTAGGAGTCGTCCGTAACCAGGGGATAAAGGGTTGTGGCGTCCAGGCCGTACTGGCTTGTGGTCGGCGTGGTCCCTGGGCGGCAAAGGCTACGCCCAAAGGCAACAGGTCAAAATGGTTAACCTCGCCATCGAGATTGGTATCTCCAGGCCAGACACGGGGTACTAGGGTAATCGTTCCGGGGAGCCCGGTGACGGCCGGATTTTCCAAATTGCTGGTAACTAACTCGAGGGGCAATTCTTCGGAGGAGAAGGTTATTCGTGCATGACCGGTATCGGCCAGGGCGGTGTAGCAGACCGAGAAAAGGGTGGTAGTTGCCTCAATAAGTGTTCCCTGTGGGTTAGCGTTTTGCCAGGCAAAGTAAAGTGTTCCGCGCTGAGTTTGGGATGTGCCCCAGCTATTATCACCCGGGGTAATGAACCCGGGGATAATTTCCTGGAATGTAACCAGTTCAGGGTTCCAGTTTAGGGCAAACTGTATGCCCGCAGCATCCGGAAAGGCATCGATAGTTACCGGTAAACAGGCTCGTTGTCCCTTTTGCACGAGAGCATTGCCAACGCTTACAGTTAAGGTATCTGAACGGGTAACTCGCCCGTTGGAAAAAAGTAACGGCAGGGGTATGCTGTCGGTGCTTGTCGCGTAGCGGGGCACCAGTGCGTTGTTGATAGAGATCGTGGCGGGAGGAGGGGCAGTCACGAGGAAACACACTTCCAGCAAGTCGGTACCATCGGGTACGCTGATGCCAGAATCTCCATTTTGCCAGGCGAAGCCTAACAGGCCGGCCGCAGCCTCCTGCAAATTCCAGGAAAAATCATCCAATCCGGGTAGCTTATCCGAGGATGCCCAGTCCAGAAATTGCAACTGTGCTGCCGGCCATTCCAGGGAGAACTGGAGTTGGGCAATATCGGTAAATCCAAAAACCCGCAGGGGCAGGCAAACGGTGTCGCCAACCTGCGCATGGGTACTGCCGAGAATGAGTTGCAAGGGCAGCCCGGTGGTGTCGCAGTAAAGCAGTGGATCCAGCCCGCTTAAGCGATTGGTACAACCCTCACTATCCGTTACGGTAACGGAATAGGTTTCTGAAAACGTTCGGGTAGTAATACTACTGAAGAAATCCTGCTGCTCCGTTTTACCGGTCGACCAAACAAAAGTGTAGGGTCCAACTCCTTGAAAAGCTCCCACCGTGATTTCAACTTCCCGGTTATTGGTATTTCCCCGGCACAGGTAGGAAGGTACCAGGGTCAACAAACAGGAATCGGGGATAGTATCGGTGATTTTTCCTCCCACCTGGAATTGGGCCATCAGGCTTTCGCCGGCCATATCGCTCAGGGTAAGGGAATAGGCGCCGGGGACTAAGTCGTTAAGTATCGCACCGGCCGCTGCGAAGCTATTGGGGCCCGACCATTGATAAGTAAATGGTGGTGTTCCCTGCGCGGCTACTACCTGCACGCTGCCCCCTCTATCGGCACTACTTGCAAATGCACAGGATTGGCTGATTACAATGGGTACTACCGGAGTACCACTCGGGAGTGCAGGGCGAACAGCTCCCTGAACCAATACTGGCGGGATGACTGCTGATTCGTTTGCCAGTACGATCTCCAGTGGGGTTGGATTATTTGTAAACCTTACCGGAGCTGTTTCGGTAAACGAATCATCTACTGCGAATCCTACTGAAAACAGGATATGGTCATCGGGTACAGTGGCACCTTGCAGGGTAGAGAGGTCGTACCAGGAAAAGGAAAGACGTCCTGAATCGTTTATGGCCGGATTGATACCAAAGTTAGCGAGAGAGAGATCGGGAAGTCCGAAATCGCGTACGCCTACCAGGGTGAGGTGGCTGGTATCCCATTGCAAGCTTCCTTGCAAGCTCAGGATTTGCTGGAAAGACCGGGCCGTTACCGGCAGGTAAACCGTGTCATTCAGCGCAGCGAAACGGGATTCAATTGTCAGGGTTAGGCATTCCGGTGGCGATTCCTGCGCCGACAGCAGCAAGCTGTTCAGGAGTAGCGAAAGAACTAAGGCTAGCATTGTTTTCATGGGCACTGTTGTTTTCATGCCTACAAAACTAGGGTTACTAATGCGCGATAAAAAGCACAATAATTGAATATTATAGCATTTTTATTTTAGTTTTCGTTTTTAAATAATTGATTAATAATAATTAATGAGAATAATTATAGAAATTTTAATAAACGGCTATGCCTTAGAATGATTCTTATCGGAAGAATAAGTGAATTACTTACCGCCTTTTTAAGATAAATAGTATTCGAAAGATCTAAAGGTCCTTGCTTTATGGAGAAAACACGCTTAGTTAAAGCTTTACGTAGGTTGAATACCCGGGAGCGCACCCGCTTTTTGCGCTTGGTTGAATCCCCTTTTTTCAACGTGCAAGCAGATTTGTCCCGTTTGTTGGCGGAAATATTGGTATTTGCCCCGGAGTTTCAGCATTCTGCATTGACCAAAGCGGAGATGTACAAGCGGTTATTTCCCGGCGAACCCTATCAGGAATTGCGGTTCAATAATCTCGTTTCCGACTTACACCAGCTGCTTTACCGCTTTCTGGCTGAATTAAGTATGGAGCAGCGCCCGGTTACCCAGTATCAGTTTTTACTGGATACTTTGCTGGAGCGTGAGTGGCATGATTTGGCGCCACAAGCCCTACGACGTTACGCCCAATTGCAGGAGCAGGAGACGTTTCGGGGCGAAGAATATTTCCGCGATCAGTATATGCTGCACGATAAGCAGGACCGGTTATTGGTTGACCAGGAGAAGCGCTCGTATCAATCTTCGCTACAAGAAAAAAATAATGCACTGGATCGTTTTTACCATTTGGAAAAATTGCGGATTGCCTGCGATATGACCAGCCGGAACCGGGTCTTAAATGCTGGATATACCTGTCCCTTTGTCGGGGATATCCTTGCTTTTTACACCCACAATGAGGAGGCCTTACTTGCGTCACCTATTTTGCGGGCCTACTTCCAGACCTACCAATTACTTACCGCTGCGGAGAGCGATACTTATTTTAACAATCTCCGGGAGGATTTGAGCCAGTATCGGCGGCATTTTCCTGAGGAGGAACTGCGCAGTTTGTATAGTTATTTGCTTAACTATTGTGTTTGGCAGATCAATTCAGGGCGGACCCATTTTTACCAGGAAATCCTTCATATCTACAAGCGTCTGCTTGCCGAAGATCTACTTCTCAAGCAGGGCAACCTCTCCCAGTGGGCATATATCAATATTATTACCGCAGGGATTCGATTACAGGATTATTCCTGGACGGAGGAATTTATCCAAACATACCGGGACACTCTATTACCACAAGTACGCGAAAGCGTTTATACGTATAACCTGGCCAATCTTTACCTGGAACAGGGGGATTACGGAAGAGCCCTGGCGCAGTTGCAGGAAGTTGAATTTACGGATGCCTACTACCATCTGGCCGCTAAGATTATTCAATTAAAATGTTATTTCATTCTGGAGGAATCTGAGGCACTTTATTCCTTACTGAGTGCTACTCTTGGCTTCATTCGACGTAATCGGCAGTTATCGGAATACCAAAAGCAGTCCAATAAACGGTTTGTGCAGTGGTTACGCAAATTATACCAATGGAAAACAATGCCAGCCGGCGCTGGTGGCCAAGGGCCTGGTTCGGCGCATTGGCGGCAAACCCTGGAATCAGAACCCGTTCTCGCCAATAAGCAATGGCTGTTGGCGCAAATGGCATAGACAGCGTATTTACGGCTGCGTCCTTCACGAAAATAACTGGTCGCAGGTAGCAGATTATGAATTTTTCGTATTTTATAGCTGAGTACTCACTATTTAATTAGCTGCCAATGATTATCCCTGAAAGATCCCGCTGGTTTCCGGTGCTGATACTTTTGCTGGTAGGCGGGTTGCTGGGGCTTAGTGCACCGGAAAATCGCAGTAACTCCCAGATTGAAGTGATACCACAGTCCGCAACACCTCTTGATGGCATGCAAGCTTTCGACCAGGTAATGCAGGTACTCACGCACAAAAGATGTGTTAACTGCCATCCCGCCGGGGACCGACCGCGGCAGGGAGAAGACAGTCATTACCACAATTTTGGTGTTCAGCGGGGTAAAGGGAATCATGGCGTTGCCGCGTTAACGTGTAATACCTGTCATCAGGCAGAGAACAATAATTACGCCGGAGTGCCCGGAGCTCCCGATTGGAGTTTGGCTCCGCGGAGCATGGCCTGGGAAGGCTTGAGTCGGGTGGAAATTGCCCAATCTATTCTCGATCCGGCCCGGAATGGAGGCCGGACGCTGGCACAAACCGTTTCCCACCTCACTGAACACGAACTGGTGCTCTGGGCCTGGGATCCCGGTGTGGATGCCAATGGAATTCCCCGGGAAAAGCCACCCGTAAGTAAAGTAGACTTTATTAAAGCTGTTCGGGCTTGGGCTGCCGCCGGTGCGCCTATTCCGGCAAAGTAGATCTCCCTAAAATCAATTGCGATGGAAGTTTCATTCCTTATCAATGGTGTTTCTCAGCGGGTGGACGTTGACGCTGACACCCCCTTACTGTGGGTCATTCGGGATATCCTGGACCTCAAGGGGACTAAATTTGGTTGTGGCAAGGCGGCTTGTGGCGCTTGTACTATCCATATTGATGGCGAAGCGGTACGCGCTTGTGCCTACGCCGTCAAGTTTGCTGAGGGCAAATCAATTACCACTATCGAAGGACTTTCGGTGGGGGATAAGCTTCACCCTGTGCAGCAGGCCTGGATGGAAGAAGTAGTACCGCAATGTGGTTATTGTCAGCCGGGCTTCATGATGGCAACGGCTGCCCTGCTGGAAAAAATTCCCCAACCCACCGATCAGGATATTGATGATAACATCGTCAATGTTTGCCGTTGTGCTACCTATTACCGCATGCGCAAAGCCATTCATCGGGCTGCAGCCATTAAACAGGAAACCCGCTAAACCTCCCGACCATGAGTACTGAAAACAAAAAGAAAGGGTTTTCCCGCCGGAAATTTCTAACACGCTCAGCGATAGGCCTTGGGGTAATTCTCGGTTCGGGGTATCTCAGCAGAAACTTAATTCGCCGCTATCTGGCGGGTGCTATAAACGAACTGGAACCTTCGTACCAGGGCAATACCAAATCTCCTTCACTTTGGTTCGAGATAACGGCTGCTAATGAAATCATCCTGCACAGCCCCAAAGTAGAAATGGGCCAGGGTACCTTTACCGGCCTGGCACAAATTGCAGCGGATGAACTGGAAGTCGATATCAGCCAGATTCAGGTGGTTCATGCGGCAAGTGCTTCGGGTAACCTGGATGGGTTGAGTACCGGAGGGAGTACTTCCATCTCCGGACTATGGCAGCCGCTGCGAGAATTGGCGGCTACCATGCGTGAAATGGTTAAGCAGGCTGCGGCCCAACAAATGGGGGTTGATGTTGCCGAATTATCGGTTAACAATGGCGTCATTACCGCTGCCGGAAAATCGCTGACCTACGGTGCCGTAGTTAAGGAAGTTTCCGAATGGGTGGTCCCCAAAACACCCCCACTAAAACCCATAAAGGATTATAAGTTTGTTGGAAAACCTGTTCCCCGGGTTGATTTGCGGGACAAGGTACTTGGAGCGCCTATTTTTGGGATGGACGCTACCATGCCCGACATGTTATTCGGTGCCGTTGTCCGCCCCCCTATGATTGGGGCTACCTATGCGGGTGCCGATACAGCGGCGGCGGCGAAGATGCCCGGCGTTGTGAAAATTGTGAGCGAGCCGGATTTTGTAGGCGTGGTTGCTACTTCCCGGATGGCAGCAGAAAATGCCAAGCAGGCTATCCAGGCAAACTGGACCACAGAAAAAAGCTGGCAGACAGCTGATATTGAGGCCATGATCAAGGTAGGTCAAGGCACTCCCTACGTGATTCAAAAATCAGGGAATGCGCAGCGGTTGTTGGCTGCCGGGGAGGATATCATCACGGCGGAATTTAAAAGCCCAATCGGGGCTCATGCACAATTGGAGCCTAATGGGGCCGTAGCCTTTGTTGAGGGTGATAAGGCCACCATTATGATTTCCACCCAGGTGGTTAAGCTTACCCGGGGGGAAGTGGCTAAGCGTTTGGGAATCGCAGAAGAGAACGTCAATATTCAACCTACTTTCCTGGGCGGGGGATTTGGCCGGCGCTTACATACCCCTAATGCCGTCCAGGCAGCTGTGCTATCTAAAGCGGTCGGGAAGCCGGTGAAGTGTTTTTTCGACCGGCAGGAAGAATTTCAAAATGATACGTTTCGGCCACCTACGCATCATGTGCTGAAAGCCAAACTGGATGCCGACGGGATGATTGCTGCCATCGAGCACAACGTATCGAGTGGTGATGTCATGTTCGGTTCGCCAATGTTTCCCGCATTAGCGGAACCCCTGCTCGGAGCCGATGTAGGTGCCTGGCGGGGCGGGATGATTCAGTACGGCGCCATTCCTAATTACCAGACTATTTCGTGGCGGGTGAAGTTACCCTTCGCTACGAGCTGGTGGCGGAGCCTGGGCTTATTGGCCAATACCTTTGCCATCGAAAGCTTTATGGACGAACTGGCACTTAAGGCTGGCAAAGATCCCGTGGAATACCGGTTGGCCCAAATTCAGGACGATGAAGCGGGGACCCGCCTGAAATCCGTCATTCGGGCTGCTGCGGAGAAGGCAGGTTGGCGCGATGAGGTTGTTGACGGCCGGGCAATGGGATTTGCCGCTTCGACGGATGCCCAAACGCCCTGTGCACAAGTAGTGGAGGTATCCATAGAAAACGAAGAGATAAAAGTGCATAAGGTAACCTGCGCTATTGATCCTGGTCTGGCAGTCAATCCCGATCAGGTCCGGGCGCAATGTGAGGGTGCAATTATTATGGGACTTAGTGCAACCATGTACGAGCAAATGATTGTCAAAGACAGTGTCCTTTACCCAACTATTTACGGGCCTTATCGCATGGCTCTCATGCGCGATGCACCTCGTGAAATAGACGTAGTCATCCTGGAAAATACGGGAGTGCCCGGGGCTGTTGGAGAACCTCCATTGGGCCCTATTGGCGCGGCTATCGCCAATGCTGTTTTCCGGCTAACCGGACGTCGTCTGCGGGAAATGCCGTTGGCAATAGCTTAATTGATTTAATTTAATCTCAAGTAATGATTCACTATTATCTATACCTTATTTCAGGCCCTTTTGGGCTTCCACGTCGTTAAAAAGCCTCGCCGACGCGCTGCGTCGCCTACGTTTTTTGCCTTGTTTAACCCCAAAATTGCACTGAACAAAGCTTATACATAATAATGAACCATTACTTACCTATGCTGAAACTTTTTTTGCGTGGAAATTTCTGTCGCGTGGCAGTCTTTTCGTTGTTGCTGTATGGGGCTGTTGCCACCTTGCCGGCACAAAATGCTCCGGAATGCATCACTACCCTGGATAAGCCCCAGCAGCCGGGAACAGCGGTTTTATCGAATTCATACACCGCTATCACGGATACGAATCTTTATCATTTTATCCTCCAGCAGGTCAAGCCGCAAACCCGGGTTGTGATGTTGGGCGAACAACACTGGATGCAAGCCATCAGTGAGCTGGGCACTCACCTCACCTGTCTGCTCAATGAACGGCATAATTTTCGCAATTTGTTGCTGGAGTATCCTTATTCCTATACGGCATTTATTAATGCTTATTTAGCGGAGGCTCCGGGGAGTGGTAACTCACTTTTGGAGGTAATCAGTTCTGTTTTTGATACGCAGGAAAAAATAGCCCAACTTCAGTTCCTGCAACGCTGGAATGCGGAGCATCCTGGCCGTCCGATTCGCGTGCTTTGCACTGACTTTGAGCAAGACTATACCTTTCCGGTGGTGCAGGTGCTGCTACCTTATTTTCGCGATTTTGGCGATACGACGTTTATTACCCACTTGCGGAAGGTCCAAAATGTAGATGATCATTTACTCTTCCTGGCGGATTCTCTTCTTGCCCAAATTCCCGCTGATTTTACGGCACGCAA
The DNA here is from genome assembly GCA_020636445.1 of Lewinellaceae bacterium. Lineage (GTDB taxonomy): Bacteria > Bacteroidota > Bacteroidia > Chitinophagales > Saprospiraceae > JACJXV01. The sequence goes on from JACJXV010000002.1 coordinate 126,516, forward strand.
GTATTCCTTTCTGACCAAACAATACGTCACCAATACCTTTCAAAATTTGCAGAGTGCTTATCAGGGGCGGCAATTTTTGGTTAACCAGGGAGAAGCTGCAGGGTTTGCAGACTTCATGAAGATTCGTACGGCTCGGAGCATACAAAACCTGGAGGATGAAAACATTTTTGGGGCATTCATACGTGCGGATAAATCGATCTTCTGGGGGGGTGAAAACCACATTCGCTATCCCAGTAAAGTGCCCCGGAAAAACGTTCGGAATGAGGGGGAGTATCTTTTTCGGAAATTCAACAAACAAGCGTTTGCTATTGGAATTTCGGTCTTAGGCTATCAGGTTCCTGCCAGCTATTACCCCGAACCAGTGACAACCGATCTCAGTTCTTATAATATGTTGGTTGCGGCCTACCAACAATGCTTTCCGGCATTTGATCCCCGGCAATATTTGCTGATTGAGGATTTAAATCCTGTTACCCGCTGGGTATTAACCAATATGCAAGCATCCGGGAATACCGTTACCCTTGTGCCGGCGCGGCAGAACAGTTCCTTGAAAAAACTGTCGCTGTCCGGGGAAATAGATCCGGATTTCCAGGAGGTTGACTTCCGACTATTTATCAAAGAGTCGGCCTTATTTACCCATCAGTAAGGGTTATTCGCCTAACCATTTCCGGAATTCGGCTACTCGTTGCCGGCTAACAAAAATATCCTCCGGAGGCAGTGGGTGGATATCCAGTTTTAAACGTCCGGAAAAGTAGGGATGAACCTTGCGGACAGCCTCGAGTTGCAGCACGCAGGCGCGGTTAATCCGAAAGAAACGCTTGGGATCCAGCAATCCTTCCAGCTCGTCCAGGGGATGTTCTACAATATGCCGGCGGCCGTCCAGGGTATGGGCAAAGGTGATCCCCTCTTCGGAACGGAAATAGGCGATCTCTGCACTGGGCAGGGGTTGCCACGCTGCTCCCGACTTTATCAGAAAACGTTCTTTAAATGTTGGTCGCTGTAATAACTGTGTGAGCAACTGGGCATCAACGGGGGGTAGTCCACGGGGGGCGCGAGCTTTTTCCAGGGAAGCAGACAATTCCTCCGGGTCAATGGGTTTGAGGAGGTAATCAAGCGCATTAACCCGAAAAGCCTGGATAGCATACTGGTCAAAAGCCGTGGTGAAGATCACCGGACTGGTAATGGTTACCTGGCGAAAAATATCAAAACTCAGACCATCGGCGATCTGAATATCCATGAAGATTAACTCTGGTGCGGAAAAATGGCGTAACCATTTCACGCTGGCCTGGACGCTATCAAGTATTTCCAGGACCTTTACCTGGAAGGGCTGTTGCTGGAGTAATTTGCTCAACTGCCGGGCTGCCGGCAGTTCGTCCTCAATGATTAACACGTTCATATTGCGACTGAGGTTGGTGCAGGGAAATTAGGGGAACTAAAACCGTGAAATGGGTTTGCGAAACGATTACCTGAACTTCCAGTTGGGTAAGGATTCGAAATCGCTGGCGAATATTTTCCAGGCCGACGCCGGTGCTATCCTGAACCTGGAACTTGCGTTGCAGATTGTTGCGTACCACGAGGTGGTTTCCTTGCTGATATATTTCCAGAACCAGTGGGCTCTCAGCGGAAATTATATTGTGCTTGATGACATTCTCGACGAGTATTTGCAGGGAGAGGGGAACGATACCCAGCTGTGAACTATCCACAAAAGGGGTAAGGTTAACCTGAAAATTTTCCCCAAACCGCTCTTTGAGTAAAAAAAGGTAGGAATCAAGGAACGTCTGTTCTTCTTCCAGGGAAACGATTTGATTATCCCGACTCTCGAGCACATACCGGTATACCTTACTCAATTTTTGCAGAAAGCGAGTGGCTTTATCCGGGTCTTCGGAGATCAGATAGCTTAGTGTGTTGAGGCTATTAAAAAGAAAATGCGGGTTGACCTGATTGCGCAGCCCTTCGAGTTGGCTGGCCAGATGCGCTTTTTCCAGCTCTTTTTTTTCGGTGTATGTTTGTTGCCAAAGGGAAAAAAATCGCACTGACTCATAAATGGCACCAATTGCCACCAACATCAGGTAGGAAGCTCCATAGCTTACCCATATTTCTTCCTGATCGTGAACTTGCCAGCTAAGCGGAAGCAGCAAGGCGATCATACCGCCAATCAGGGTACAGGAAAATCCAGTAAACGTAATTGTCGTTAGCAGCACCCATTTGAGGCGTTTTCGCCAATCTTCCAGGGCGGGATATCGTCGCGAAGCCAGGATAAACAACTGGCGATTTCCTTCCCAGACGACGGTAGTGAAAATGACACTGTGCAGCAGGTAGTTGGGGGAAAGCGGGGGGCGATTAAAAAAGATGGGCGGAATAATCAAGGCAACTATCGGGATGCCCAGCAGGCGAAACCAGGTATCATTAAAGCCGAGTAATTGATGAGCCGAGCGTTGCATAATGGCGGCTGGTTAGGTCATTGAATAGATGAAGATCCCGTTGTAAAGCGATTTTATACCTGCTCCAATATAAAAATACGGATAAAAAGGATTGGCCGGCAGCGGAATTCAGGAAAAACTGAAGAAGCCGCTGCCGACAGTCAGGTGATTTTAAAATTCCAACCGGTACAGGATGTCCGGGAAAAAGCCAATTTGGTTGATTCGGCCTACATCCTGGCGTACGGGGTTATACCGCTGGGCAAAGATGTTTTCCCGGTTGGTAAGGTTTTGGAAATCGAGGAAAAAGGTCTGGGAGCGCTTTTTGGTGGCGCTGTTGGTGCGGAATCCGATTTTCAGATCCCAGCGCAGGTAATCGTCCAGGGTTTGTGAAAAGGCCTGGTCTTCCTGCAGTATCTCTTCGTTAGCTTCCCGGCTGGCTTCCAGATCAACGGGGGTAAAGGGCCGACCACCAGCCATGGTGAATTTAGTGTCGAGGGTGAGGAAACGCCGTCCGTTGCGGCCCAGAGCAAATTCGCGACCGGTCAGGAAATTAACCACGTATCGGCCGTCAAAGGCGGTGGAACGCTCGATACCATCGCTGCCTTTATAAGTGGCACTAAACAGGCTGGCGCTGAGCAAGGCATAGTAGTTGTGGGAGAAAAATTTCTCGACCGTCAGTTCCAGGCCGCGGTTGCGTCCAGTTCCGGCATTGACTAAGGATCCTTTCTCGGGGAAAACGAAGTCGGCACCGGCATTCAACAGCGAAAAGCTGGAGGGCCTGGATTCGACCGGCACTTTATCGAGCCATTGCAAATACCCTTCCAGGCGAATCCGCCAGTCATCAGCTGGCTTGAAATCATACCCCAGGACCAGGTGTTGGTTCCGGGTCAGGCCAAGGTTGTCGTTGGTAAGGATGCTGGAGCCGTCCGGCTGTTCTTGTTTGAAAAAGAAAACAGGTAAGGGCTGGGTTTGGTGGTGCATCCCATAGCCCAGGTTAAAGCGGTGGCGTGGAGCAGCTTGCCAGTTTACGGCCAGGCGGGGTTCAATGGCCAGGTCACTGGTCTGTGCAAAAAACAAGGTGTTCAGTCCAGCGTTGAGGGTCCAGTGGGTATTCAGTCGGTATTGTGCCTGTGCGTAAGCCTCTGCTTGTTGGAAACCGCCGTTGAAGGCGCGTTGGTTGATCCAGTCGGGAAGCCCATCATCGTTGAAGTCGGGAGTGTTTTCCCGGGTGTCCACCTGAGTGTTGAGGTGGAGTTGTTGCAGTAAGATACCCGTGCGGAGATTCAGGCGGGCATTCACTTTGCGATTGTAAAATGAGCTAAGGCGATACGCCGTGAGTCCGTCGTCGACGTCGGTAAGTCGAAAAGCATTTCCGGGTTGTAATTCCAGGTCATCTTCCTGATAGGTGGTGCCGGTATAGGAAGCACTGATAACGGTGCGCAGGTAGGCATCTTCGCTGAGCAGAATATTGTGGCGTAACCCAACGACGCCAAAACGGGAAGTGTTATAGGCATTACGGTCTTCCCTGGCAAATAAATCGGTGGTATCAATTTCGCTGGCCAGGAAATCAATAGCGCTGGTTCCGCCAATAGCAAACAGAGATAAGCGGCCTGCCTTGCTATTGCCAAAATCCAGGTTAAGGCTTAGGTCTTTATACCGCGGCGTTGCATTCGTGCCAAAGTTGAGGTTGGCTGCCTTGGCAATTTCTACAAAGGAGTGCCGGTAAGCGGCCACAAACGACCCCTTCTTACTTTTATTCAAAGGCCCTTCCACTAAGGCTTCCAGTCCTGAGAAAGCACCTAGTTGGAACATACTTTCAAAACGATCCCGGTTTCCTTTACGTAGTTGTACATCGAAAACACCGGCCAGGGCATTGCCGTACTCGGCGGGAAAGGCACCCGTGAGGAAATCGGATTCGGCAATCAGATTGGGGTTGAGGGCACTTACCGGGCCGCCGGTAGTTCCCAGCGTGGCAAAGTGGTTAGGGTTGGGGATAGGAATACCTTCCAACCGCCACAATACCCCGGTGGGAGAGTTACCCCGGATCACAATATCGTTACGGGCATCATTATTGGCGGCTACGCCAGCGAAATTGGCCACCAGTTTGGCGACATCATTGCGTCCGCCGGAGTAGCGCATGACCTCTTCGGTGTTGAACTGGCGCGCCGAAATGGTAGCCAGCTCGTTCACTGTTTGCTGTTTATCGACAGCTCCGGTAATCACTATTTCACCCAGTTGAACCAGGGACTCCGTCAGCGATATAGTCAAGATTACTTCTTTGCCAGCCGTTACCAGTACGTTGGGCAGGTAGGCTGATTCATACCCGAGGTAAGAAACCTGCAGGGCTACCCGCCCTACCGGAACACTGGTAATGGTGAAATCGCCGTCGAGACCGGTAGTCGATCCCAGCACAGGGTCTGTATCCGCTACCATGACGGTAGCCCCAATTAAGGGCGTTTCGGATTGGCGGTCGAGGACGATACCCCGAATGGTTTGCGTTTGCGCGAAGGCACCAATACTGAATAATAACAGTAAGGTGAGTAGGTGAAGAACCTTGTTTTTCATTTTCTGGTGATTTTGTTACCTCAAAACTGGGGTAAAATCACCGGCAGGGAAAGGAGATTCCGGTGAATGGTTTTCTCCGGAAGGTGAATGGTACAGCGGAAAGGCTGGATGGTGGGGATATGGGTAGGTGATGCCTGAAAAAAGTGGGGCTGCGATGCCTAAAAAAGTGGGGCTGCGATTAATCGCAGCCCCACAAGGTTTTATTTCAATGGAGTGTGTTATTTCAGCGGATCAGGCCTGATTTCCAGGGTCTGGGTCCAGCTTTTGGCACCTACATGCAGGGTGACCCGGTAAATGCCGGGATCTCCACCTGGCATGGCAAAATCATCACTTTGCAGTTCGGGCATACCGAAATTGCGTAGTACTTGCAGGGCCTGGAGCTGACTGCGGGGCGATTCGGCCCGCTTGAAATTATCATACCCGCGGCGGATAGCTGGAATGGCATAGGCTTTCATCATCCGTTGGAAAGCCTCTTCGCCTATTGCTACCTGGGCGGGAGTCAGGGCCGGAGGATCCAGTTCCAGGTCCCAGCGCAGCCGGTGGATGCCAGGTTTGTTGTCCAGTTTCATTTCCCGCTTGTAGCGGCCTTTCATATCGGTAATGACGAGGCGGACATCCCCGGAGGCCTTTTCCCCCAGGTAATAGCTGATCATGGCACCGTTGTTGATGCCTGCCCGGGCGAGGCTACCGTCATTCTGGATCGATGGCGGATTTTCACCGGCAAACCAGAAATGGCCGCGCTGGCCACCCCGGCTGACATTTTCCCAAAGGGTAGCCGGGCGCTGGCGGAATAACCAGCCTTCGCTCTGATTTACTTCCGGCGTGAACTGCTGCAGGGGCGAGATATCGTCCATCACCCAAAGGCTACGGCCGTGCGTACCGGCAATCAGGTCTCCATCGCGCGGGTGGATAACCAGGTCATATACCGAAACTACCGGCAGGTTGGCGTTCATCCGCTGCCATTGCTGGCCACCATTCAGGGAGTACCAAACGCCCGTTTCGGTGCCAATGAACACCAGGTTGGGGTTGCTAAGATCTTCGCGAACAACCCGGATGACTTCCCCGGCCGGTAAGGATTGCCCCATGTTGGTCCAGGTGCGCCCGTAGTCGGTTGTTTTATAGATCCAGGGCTGGAAATTATTACTGCGGTGCCCGTCGAAGGAGACATAAGCGGTGCCGGCATCAAAATGCGAAGCTTCTACCCGGCTTACCCACAAGCCCGCAGGAATTCCGCGGATGGCCCCCTGCACGGGAGTCCAGGTGTTTCCGCCATCGCGGGTAACCTGCACGTTGCCATCGTCGGTGCCGGCCCAGATTACGGCCGGGTTGATAGGGGAGGGGGCGACACTAAATATCGTACAGTGGGTTTCGGCCCCGGTATTGTCGGGCGTAACGCCACCACTTTTCCCATTGGGTACCTTAGCGGGGTCATTGGTGGTGAGGTCCGGGGAAATGATCCGCCAGGTTTGCCCCTGATCGTCACTGCGGAACAGGTGGTTGCTTCCCAGGAAGAGGGTATGGGGGTTTTGGGGGGACATCACTAGTGGAGCTTCCCAGTTAAAACGGAATTCATCGCCGTTTTTGCGCTGGGCTTCCGGAATGACGGCCTCATAATTTACAATCGTTCGCGGTGTAGGGGTGATCCGGTTTAGCTGGTGCGTAACGGGGTCATAGCGGTTATAGCTGCCATTTTCACTGCCCGTAAAGACATTGCGCCAATTGGTAGGATCTACAGCGCCGTACATGCCGTCGCCCCAATGCACCTTCCAGTTAGAATCGTTCAGGATGCCGCGGGCATCACGGGAAAAACTGGCCGTGGCGTAAAAACCATTATCCTGAAGGCCACCATAAACATAGTAAGGATCGCGCATATCAACACCAATGCGGTAAAACTGGGCAATTGGCAGGTTATCTAAAAGAGTAAAGGCCTGGCCATGATCGTGGGTGATGGACACCCCTTTGTCCGCCCCCAGGTAATAGCGATTGGTATGATTGGGATCCAGCCACATAGCGTGAAAATCGCCGTGCACTTCTTCATCTTCGCTGCCATTGCGCAGGGTTTTCCCGCCGTCATCCGATACCATGAAGCGGGTGGTCAGCAAATAAACACGCTGGTCATTGAGAGGGTTAATGCGTACCTGGCTGTAGTAGAAAGGGCGATTATTATACGTGTTGACATAAGTCCAGCGCTGGCCACCATCCTCACTACGATACAAGCCTGATCCGGGTTTGGACAGGTCATTGGTTTGTTCTGCCTCCACAAGGGCCATCAGGATTTTGGGGTTTTTGGCATAAATAGCCAGACCAATCCGGCCGGTAGGCCCCGCGGGTAAGCCCGTGGTTAGCTTTTTCCAGCTTTTTCCGGCGTCGGTACTTTTGTAAATACCGCCGTTGGGACCGCCGCTGGTAAAGGTCCAGGGCTGGCGGAGGCGTTCATAATACGCAGCGTATAAAATTTTAGGATTCGTTGGGTCCATCACCAGGTCGGTGACACCGGCAGTGCCGGCAGCGGGCAAGCCATTGGTGAGTTTGTTCCAGGTTTTGCCGCCATCGGTGGTATGGAACAGCCCCCGGGAACCCTCAGTACTCCACAGGGGGCCAATGGCCCCGACATAGACATTGTTGGGATCGGTCGGGTGGGGGATAATCCGGGCAATTTGCTGGGTTTGGTCCAGGCCCAGATGCTGGAAGGTTTTCCCCCCATCGGTTGATTTATAGATGCCATTTCCCCAGCTGACAGAGTTGCGGTTGTTGGCCTCGCCGGTACCTACCCAAACGATATTGGAATTCGAGGGGCACAGGGCGATATCACCAATGGAAGCCGAGCCATAGCGGTCGAAAATAGGCTCCCAGGTTGTACCGGCATTGACGGATTTCCAGACCCCCCCGGAGCCGGTAGCGACGAATACCTGGGTGAAATCGTTAGCGACCGCCTCAATATCGACGATGCGCCCACCGGGATTGGCGGGGCCGATATTTCGCCAGCGGAAGGCTTGCAATAGGGGGTCGGAGGTTTGGGCACCCAACAACCCGAACAAGGAAAGAAAGCATAAATTGGCCCAAAGGCGAGCAATGACAAGACTACGGTTTCGCATGATAGTTGCATTTTACTGAAAAAATCCAGGCAACTCCGGAAGCTACTGTCATGGTAGTAGCCAGGAGTTTAATGGTAAGCCTAATGTACTGGATTTTGGTGGTAAAAAACACCTTGGCGGAGAAGAGGAAGTGTAAATTCTTTTGGAGTAAAAACGAAATACCCGCCGAAAATCATGCAATTTAGTAGGCTCCTAACGGAAAAATCAACTTAGGGAAATAGAAACCATGTGGTATATCATCATCAATCCTACTGCTGGTGGGGGCCGGGCCGGTCGACGTTGGCCGGAGATCGCCAGGATTCTGCAGCAGGACGGCTGGGCGTACACGCATCATTTTACCACGGGAAGTGGTGAGGCGGAAACCATCGCCCGCGATGCCATCCGCCAGGGTTATCGCAAGCTATTGGCTATTGGCGGGGATGGTACTAACCACGAAGTGTGTAATGGTATTCTTGGGCAAAGTGACGTGCCTAGCGCGGAAATTCAATATGCGCTACTCCCGATTGGAACGGGAAACGACTGGGTGAAATCCCTGGGGTTGCACCCCCGGCAATGGCAACGGTGGTTACGAGCTATTCCGCAGGCTTCTACCCGCTTGCTGGATGCCGGGAGGGTAGATTTTTTACAAGCAGATGAGTCTGCCGGCCAGCGCTTCTTTGTCAATGTAGCTGGCCTGGCCTACGATGCCTTTGTGGTGCGGGAAATGAGCCTGCGTGCGGATGTAAAAGGCAAACCCTGGCTCTACCTATGGTGGATTTTAAAACTGCTTTTCCGTTTTCGACCGCCAGCAGCGGCTATTCAGTTTGGTGACGAACAAGTTAGCGACCAAGTATACACTGTCAATATTGGACTGGGGCGTTATTCGGGTGGCGGCATGCAGTTTACTCCCCAGGCGGAGCCCGGCAGCGGCCGCTTTGCGCTGACGATCGCCCGGGAAGTATCTATCCCCACCGTTCTTTGGAATACTCCCCGCTTCTACAGCGGAACCCTGGGGAAACATCCCCGGATTACCTTACACCATGCCGAGCAGGTAGCTATTACCTCTACCGGACCTGAAGACGTTCTGTTGGAAGCGGATGGCGAATATTTAGGTAAAGCTCCGGCAACGTTTCACATGCTGCCGGGAGCTTTACAGGTTTTTGTTCCCGAAAATAAGCTTTAGTGTTTTGTCAAATTAGAATAGTAGGGCAAGGTCTCACCGAAAAGGCATCACCACAAACCCTGAATTTCAGGTTTCCCGTTATGCCGGTCTGGAGACCGGCCAATAGTGTGTGTGGAATCAGAAGATTCCAACGAACAGGTTCAACGGAATTTTTTTGGCATTTGGCCTGGTAGTCCTGAGTATAACTCCGCTCAGTAACCAAGCGTAGCCGAAGTACTGATCCGCCGGAGGCGGACAAGTTTCTGATTTCCGATTTCTAAGTCGGGAGCGGTCAGTATCACTATTGCCAACCTTTAATTTCTCGGTTGACAGAACATTTGTTTACTAGGGTGTACCGGCAAACTGCCCGGCAAATACCTCAGCCAGGGTGCGCTGGATTTGTGCCAGGTGCCGTTCTTCATGGCTGATAAAAAAATGCAATCCATCACCCAACTGAATCCGCAACCAGGGGGCAATAGAAATGGGAACGCGGGTGCGCTGCAGGTCAGTAGCTGTTGCGGCATCGAGGAGTTGCAGCAGTTCCTGATGTTGTTCCTGGAAGCGCGCCAGTGCATCCGAAGGAGTTCCCACAAGTGATGGGTTTTTGTCTTTAAAGGTTTTCATGGGGCCAACCGGCATTCCCTGGGGAGTAGTAGCCATTGATTTGACAAAATAGGCCCCCAGCCAACCCGCGCGGTAAGTGGCCCCCGACGATCGGGTTTTGCCCCTGTGGATCGCCTTTTGAAAGGCAGGCAGGTAAAAATCGCTATAGAGGTTAAGGTGTTCCAGGCAATCTAATACTGACCAACCTCCGGAGGCCGGGTGTTTGCGCAATACGGATAAATCCTGGTCATGGGTAATTTGGGCAATTGTTTGGGTCAGGGTTTCCAGGCGCTGGCGTAATTCCGCCAGAAAATCATTTTGGGTTATCATATGCAGGTAATTTTCTACAAAGAAACAAGCCCTGGCACTCACAAACATTGATCGAGATCAAGAAAATCATAGGCAGAAGGCAGTCAGCAGTTACCAGTAGGCAGTTTGCAGTGGGCAGTTACCAGTCAGCAGTGAGTAGTGAAAAAACTAGTAACAAAAAACTAGAAACCAGCCACCAGTCACCAGAAACCAGTCACCAGAAACCAGAAACCAGCCACCCACCCCTAGCCCCGTAAGCTGCGCTTGATCCGGCTGAGGGTTTCAGGCTGCATACCCAGGTAAGAGGCAATATGACGCTGGGGGATTACCTGCATCAGGTGACCACTGCGTGCCAGGAAGCGCCGATAGCGCTCATCGGGCGGTAAGGTCAGGAGTTCTACTTCTCTCTTGAAACGTCCTAGCATAGCTTCTTCGGCTAGTATCCGGCGGCAACGCTCGATGGAAGGATGTTCCTGCCCCATGGCAACAAAATCCGCCCAGCGAATTCCGATCAATTTACAAGGGCTAAGCGCCTGGACAAACAGATCCGCCGGTTCTCCGGTGATCAGGGAAGGGTAGGAGCCCGCCCAGGAGCCGGCGTAGCTAAAGCCGAGGCAAACTTCCTCGCCGTCCGGTCGCTGGCAGTAGATACGCAGGGTGCCGGAAAGAACGAAATACATAAACCGCTCCACGGTATCCGGCGTGTTGAGCCAGGCCAGGCGTTTCAGCGATTTTTCCCAGGTCCAGTGAGTTAGCAGACCTTGGGCTACTTGTGCGGGGAGTTGCCCCAGCTGGATGAGTAGTTGCTCCAAATCGTCACGGGTAGCTAAAGCTTGGTACATGGAGGTGATTTTAGCGAAGTAGAAAAATACCGTATTCTTCGCGTTTAAGAGGTAAAGGCATTGGATTTTATCCAGGAGCGGTATTGTAAATGGTGGAAAAACAGTAATTTCAGCCTGAAATGTCACCTCCCGATTGATTTTGCCGATGTTTTTCCCCCCCCCTAAAAATAATGCTGGTATGTACCCCTTGATCAACCGAATGTTCTTCCTGACGGCTTTCTTACTGGTAAACCTTTCCCCTGTTTTTTCCCAGCCTGATTGGATTCCCCCCTCACCACTGGAATTTGAATACATCAATACCTTGCAAGGTGACCGCCTGGGAGTTAAAGTCAAGGGGTTATTTGCCCTGGCCGATCCTTCGGGTAAGTTGCTCACCGCGCCGGCTTACAAGATGATATTTTCCCTGGGCGAGGACCTCTATGGGTATCAGGATCCAACTTCTGAACTCTGGGGAATTCTTAAAGCCAATGGGCAAATTGCTACACCCCCGCGGTTCAGTAAGATTGAGTCTTTTTCGGAAGGGCGGGCAGTCATTCAGCGCAAGACCCAAACGGGAGCCTATGCCCGTTATGATTATAACCAGATCGATGTCAGCGGGCGGGAGCAGTTTGCTGAGTATTTTTACTTACTGGATAAAGTTAGCGAAGGACTGATCGCCTTTCGACGGGATTCGCTCTGGGGATACATGATGCCTGATGGTAAAACTGTTATTTCTCCGAAGTATAGTTACGCTTCAGTGTTTCGCTCCGGACTGGCGGCGGTAAAAGTTCCGGGAAAGGGGTATGGTTACATTGATAAAAAAGGTAATTGGGTAGTAGAACCCCAGTTCGATGTGGCGGAACCATTCGTCGGCGATTTCGCCCGCGTGGCGAAATTGGTTGTCGTTGGGCGGGGGAGTTCCCGCCGTGATTGGGGGTTGATTGACCGGCAGGGGAAACTGATTCTTCCGATGGAGAACCATTCGATATACGCCTATTTCCCCAACCAGGGTTTTTTCGTGCAGAAGACCGAAAAGGAATATTATTTTTTGAATATCCAGGGAAAAATAACCAATTCGACACCCTATGACAACCTGACAACCTACACCGACGATGGTCTGATACGGTTTCGGCAGGGCAAAGTCCATGGCATGTTGGATAATATGGGGAAAGTGATTATTCCCGCTGTTTTTGATGAACTGGATGATTTTCATGAAGGGCTGGCAGCGGCTAAATATCAGGGAAAGTGGGGATTTATCAACCTGCAGGGCGAGGTCGTCATTCCTTACCGCTACGATGGGGCATTTCGCTTTCGCGACGGCCGGGCAATTGTTGCCAACAATGGGGAGGTGCTGGTGATCAATAAACAGCAACAGGTGTTAGCCCGGGCACCAGGTATCCTGAGTGGGGCTTTTTTAACGGCATCACACTTGTTTTTTCGACAGGGTAATTTATACGCCTTGGTGGATGAATCGGGGAAGTTGATTCGGTATCTGCCCTACGATCAGGCTGGCGACTTCCAGGATGGCCTGGCGGCAGTAAAAAAACTGGGAAAATATGGTTTTATCAATAGCCAGGCCACCGAAGTGATTACTTGTCAGTATTCAGCCACCGGCGGTTTTTATGAAGGATTGGCTTTTGTTCAAAAGTCCTCAGATAGTCCAGGGGAAGTGATCAATACCCAGGGAGCTACGGTATTTGCAATTCCGGCAGGATACCAATTTGTCGGCCCCTTTTCAGAAGGACTGGCCAAAATTGCCAAAAGTAACCTCGGAGGGTTTATTGATAAAACCGGGAAAATCATCGTTGAACCCAAGTATATCCAGTTGGGCAATTTCAAAAGCGGCCGGGCCATTGTGGTCAATGCGCAGGGAAAACAAGGCTTTATTGATCCCTCAGGAAAGGAAATTGTAACACCCATATATGATCAACTAGGGGATTATTCCCCGGAGGGTTTGTCTCCCTTCCGGAAAGGCACTTCATGGGGTTTTTTAAACCTGGCGGGAGGCGTTGCCATCGAGCCCACCTTTGAGGTAGTGGGAACGTTCTCGAATGGCATTGCCCCGGTGAAAAGCAATGGGAAGGTGGGCTATATCGACACTAAGGGGAAATGGGTCGTTCCGGCCTTGTTCGAAGATGGGAAAACCTTCCTGGATGATTTGGCCGCCGTCAAAATGGGCGGCAAATGGGGATTTGCTAATACCAAAGGCAATGGTAAGCTCGTCATTGATGCAAAGTATGATGCCGTCAGTGCATTTGCGGAAGGACTTGCTTGGGTCAAAACGGGAGATAAAGTGGGTGCCATCGATCGGCGGGGAACCCTCGTCATCCCGTTTAGTTACGACGAAGCCGGAGCCTTTACCAATGGTTTTTCGACCGTCAAGAAAGGAGGTAAGCTGGGGCTGGTCAATAGCCAGGGAAAGGAAATTATCCCGCCGATTTGCGAAAGCCTGGGGACCATGCAGAATGGGCAGGTCATCCTTTTTTACAAAGGCAGCGACGGGTACGGAAAAGTAGCCCTCCGGTAACTATGGCCGGAAAAAGCGTTTGCCAATAATTTTAGGTCATCCCCAGGCAAGGGCCCTGCATGCCAGGGCTGAAATGAATAGCGTGCTATGGGGTAGAACCGACGTAATGGCTACTTACTTCCCATTATGGGTAAAGGTGCAAATCTACACTAAACCATGTGAACCAGGCTCTGGTGCTGCTCTACCAGACTTCTTTTCGATGGCAGCAGGTAATACCTGATTTACGGCTGTTGTCCGGGTGGAATAATTATAGCATCTTTGCACCAGAAAAAAAGAGAACGTTGAAATTTTCAGAATTAAAGCTCCACCCCTCCCTCATGGACGGATTGGACGCCATGGGTTTCGAGGAAGCTACCCCTGTACAAGAAAAAGCAATCCCCCTGATCATGGAGCACAGGGATATCTTAGCCTGTGCCCAAACCGGTACCGGAAAAACGGCAGCCTTTCTGTTGCCAATCCTGCATGAGCTATGTGTAAGCCCCTCCGATCATATTGATACGATTATCCTGGAACCCACCCGCGAGCTGGTGGTGCAGGTTGATCAGCAATTAGAAGGTTTTTCCTATTTTACTGATACCAGTGCGATAGCCATCTATGGTGGCCGTGACGGGCATTCGATGGAAATGGAGAAACGTGCGCTCAAGCAAGGCGCTGCCATTATCGTGGCGACACCAGGGCGGTTAATTGCCCACCTCGATTTAGGGTATGTCAAGCTGGATAAACTGCGTCACCTCATTCTGGATGAGGCCGACCGCATGCTAGACATGGGTTTCGCTCCCGATTTGATTAAAATTGTGAATATGCTGCCGCGTAAGCGTCAGACCTTGCTCTTTTCGGCAACGATGCCTGCGCAGATACGCCGGTTTGCTAATGAATTCCTGACTAACCCGGCGGAAGTGAGTATCGCTATTTCCAAACCGGCAGAAAAGATTGTGCAGTCGGCCTATGACATTGAGGATGAAGGCAAAATTGATTTAGTTGAACGGCTCTTGCAGGATAAAGAAAACCTGGAGCGGGTACTGATCTTTGCTGGAACTAAGCTCAAAGTACGTCAATTGGCGGATCGCCTGCAGCGCCGTGGCCTGAGTGTGGTAGGCATCCAGTCGGATCTCGACCAAAATGAACGCGAAGAACGTCTGTTGTCCTTTCGCAATGGTAATGTGCGGATCGTAGTGGCAACGGATGTCCTTTCTCGCGGGATTGATATCAAAGGTATTGACCTGGTTATCAATTTTGATGTTCCTGGCGATCCGGAGGATTACGTACACCGGATTGGTCGAACGGGTCGGGCCGATGCTGATGGTCAGGCAATAACGCTTATCAATCGTAAAGACCGCTACCGTTTTCAACGCATTGAACAGCTGATGGAAAAACGGGTGCCACGTAGCGAAGTACCTGAAGATATTGCCCAGGCTAGTCGGGGTAACCGCCAGGATTCCTCCTCCCGCGGGAGAGGACGTAATGCTGGTCCTGGAGGGCGATCACAGTCTCGAGGACCACGCAACAACCGGCCTCAGCGTCACAATAACGATCGGCCAGCAAATACCTCCGAACAGGGAAATCGCAACGAACAGTCTTCCTCGTCAAATCGTCCGCCCCGTGATGCCAACAATTCGGATAGGCAGCGTTCGCGTGGAGGTCGTAATCGCCGCCGGGGCTCTGGGGGTAACTCGGGACCGGAGAAGAACGTCACGCCACCTACAGCCTAGTGGTCTGTCAACGGGTAGCGAAGACCCTCCTACGCTAAGCTTCGCCCGCGAAGCCTAGCGTAGGCAGGCTGCTCACTGCTCACTTTCAAATTGCACGTCAAGAAGACGCAAAGCTGATTGGAATAAACACCCAATGACTCATTTCCCACCCGCCGTCGTAGGCGGACAAGTTTCCCATTTCCCATTTCCCATTTCCCATTTCTCATTTCTCATTTCCCATTTCCCATTTCCCATTTCTCATTTCTCATTTCCCATTTCCCATTTCCCATTTCCCATTTCTCATTTCCCATTTCCAAATGTGGCCTTTAATTTCTTAATTGACGTGGAACACCAGTCAGTGCCGTAGTTATGCTCCTCAGCGATTCGCGTTATTTGCTGGACTTGGGTATAACTACAATCCCATTCGGGTGATTGGCTTGCGCGAAACGCTTTACTTCCCAGGTGCGCAGGTCAATAACCGACACGTGATCGTCGAGCGCATTCGTGACAAAGGCTAGCTGCCCGTCGGGAGCAAAGGCAATCATTAAAGGGGCTTTTCCGGTGTTTAGCCGATGGATGATCTCTCCTGATTGTGCATTAATGACCAATACCTGATTTGAAAAAGTCGCCGGGGCTAATACGTACTGCCCGTTGGGGGTGGCTGCTGAGTAAATAATTTGCCCACAAGCCAGCCCGGCAAACCGGTGGTCTACGGAAAGATTTGTTGGGTTTAAGAATACCAATTCATCTACTCCTGAGGCGATAAGCCAGCGTTGATCGGCCGTCCAGGTTAGCCCCCGGATCGGCGTGGCACTGGCATAATGGGCCCGCTGGCTTCCATCCCCAGGGTCGAGGGTATAGACGCCGTGTGGTCCCGCCAGCGCATATAAGGAGTTGCCATCAGGAGCAAAGACGAAGTTGTGGGTGCCGGCAGGGATAGGAAAAGTGCGCAGGATTTCCCCAGTGGCCTCATCGTATACCAGCATTTGGTTGCCCACTTCTGCATTGACGAAGATTTCCCCAAAATCAGGGGGACGGAGTTTTATACCATGGGGTGCACGGAGGATGCCAACGGTGTTGGTATCGGCCGACTCAGGAAAGAACGTAAGAAGTTGCCCTTGCTGAATGCCACTGGCGACGGCAATTACGGAGGTGCTCCAACCGGGGCGCCCCAGCGTATTGTCATAGTCTTCTACGCCGAAGTTGGTTACATAAACGCGTTCGCCTTTAGGGTCGGCCGTAATCTCATGGGGGTTAAAGCCCACTGGTGTGGTGCGTAGGCGTTCGCCATTGGTTCCGGTATAAAAAGCAACCTGGCCGGCGCCCTGCTCTACTACCGCCAGAACAAAGTCTGACTGCCCCGAGATACTTCCAGACAACAATATTCCGACGATCAAAGACTTGAATGGTAGCTTCATTTGCTGCGTTTTTAGGTGTTCCAAGAACTTCAAGGTAGTATTCTTTTCAAGGCCTGGCAATACCTGCTCCGCTGATTTTTCCCTATCTTAACCCCAGATAAATATGCTAACCAAATGCCAAATCGCCTGTTATTGGGATGTTTCATCCTTTTATGGTCGGGGTTGCTCCTCGGGCAGGAGCCCGCTGCACTAACAGTTTTTACGCACACATCACTTGTTGACGGGCTAACCGCTGCTGTGCGGGAGGATGTCCAGGTATGGATAAAAGGCGCAAAAATTGAAGCCGTTCTACCGGCAAATACTCCGTTGCCGAAGGACGCAAGGGAAATCAATTTGCAGGGAAAATATATGCTCCCCGGCCTGATTGATGCCCATGTCCATCTGAATAATTTGCAGGATGCGCAACGAGCATTACTCACCGGCGTAACTACTGTACGCAGTATGGGGGTTCCGCATTTTACCGATGTGGGGATGCGGGCCCTGGCCAGGAGCGGACAGATGGACTTGCCGGAAGTGTTGGCTGCCGGGTATCATATTCGTCCACGCCCCGATGAGGGTATTTTTCTGGACGAACCCGGATTGGTTGACCTCATGGGCCAAAATGTAGTGGGTGAAGAAGCGTTGGGCCGGATCACCTACATTATGCTGAAGCACAAAGTTGATTGGCTGAAGGTCAATGCCACCGCCAGAGCCGGGCTGCCCCAGACGGACCCGCGGGAGCCCTATTATTCGGCCGATGAATTGCGGGTAATCGTTGAAGCGGGTGCAAAACAAGGAGTACCCGTCGCTGCCCATGCGCACGGGGATGAAGGAGGCTTGGCTGCAGTGGAGGCCGGTGTGCGCAGCATTGAACATGGTACCTACCTTAGCGAAGCAACACTGCAGTTGATGGCCGCCAAGGGAACCTTTCTGGTGCCTACCATAGCGGTAGTTAAGGATCTTACGGAGGCAGGTGGCGATTATGACACGCCGGTGTTGCGTCTGCGCGGGCATCATATGTTGCCTCGCGTACGGGAAATGACCACCATGGCACACCGGCTGGGCGTGAAAATTGTTGCGGCGACGGATACTGGATACAGTCAGGAAAGTTTGCTGCGCTTACCTCATGAAATGGAGGAATTAGTAGGGGTGGGACTCAGCCCTCTGGAAGCTATTCAATCAGCAACCACCCTGGCTGCTGAATTACTCCATATCAGTAACCACACAGGCCGGATTGCCGTTGGGTTTGATGCCGATATTCTGGTGGTAGAGCGAAACCCCTTGTTGAACGTAGGCGTTTTGCATGATCCGCTACTGATTATGAATAATGGAAAGATTGTACTGAACCGGCTCAGCTGGTAACAGCGGTTGTCGGAGAAGATTTACAGGGGCTATAGTACCCCGGGGACACGTGTGCTAGAAAACAAATCATAAACATCACTACATGAAACACAGTCTACTATCCGGTATTCTCATTTGGGTATTTATGGGGATCAGTTGGCAGGGGCAAAGCCAGGCGCCAATGTCTATTGCTCCCGAAAAAGTTCAAAATTATTTACGGCAGTACGGTTGGCTGGCGCGCCAGGTAGGCCAGGAAAGTGGAATCCCGGCAACCATTATCCTCGCGGTAGCGGGCCTGGAAACCGGCTGGGGATCTTCCCGGTCGTGTATTGAGGCGAACAATCATTTTGGCATTAAAGCCAATCCTAATAAATGGTCAGGGCCTGTTTTTTCTGACAGTACCTGGGAGTATTTGCAGGATAATTGGGTCCTGGTGCAGGACAACTTCCGAAGTTACAAAACCGTCACGGAGAGCTACCGGGATTTTGCCCGGTTTCTGAAGAGCGATAACCGCTATGCTATTCTTTGGCAACTGGCGCCTACGGATTGGTCGGGTTGGTTTACTTATTTACAACTTTGCGGGTACGCCACTGATCCTGATTACTCCGTTAAACTAGGTCGGATGCAGCGGGAGTATCAATTACAGCTATTGGATTATTAGGGAGGTGTCAATGTTGAAATTGTTGATTGAGGCTGGTAACGCAGGCGCACTGGTGGTCTTTGAATTTCCGTTCCGCTGAGCAAACAAGTTGAGTCGAAGTGCTAGTTTCTCCTTTCCTCACACTGTCATGTTGAGGCATACGATCCTGCCGTAATATTAACCTATGGGGAGAACGCCCCTTATTCCCCTTCTTCAGGAAGCCGGGCAATTACATCCTGGTTACCTTTGACTGTCTGGCCGATACTGACTAGTACTTCGGACTGCAAGGGGAGTAAAAGGTCGACCCGCGAACCAAACTTGATAAAACCGAGGTCCTGTCCCTGAGAAACCTGTTGGCCAGGTTCCAGATACAAACGGATACGGCGGGCCATAGCGCCGGCAATTTGGCGCAGCAATACTGCACCATGGGTGTTTTCCAGTACCACTGAGGTACGTTCGTTTTCAGTCGAGGACTTAGGGTGCCAGGCCACAAGGTACTTCCCGGGGTGATATCGGCTGTAAGCTACTTCACCGGCAAAGGGAACCCGATTGACATGTACATTCAGGGGGGACATAAAAATGGATACTTGTAAGCGGCGGGCATTAAAATATTCCGGTTCGTCAACTTCCTCGATGACTACTACTTTGCCATCGGCGGGGGCATAGACCAATCGGTCGTCCACCAGCGGAATCGGGCGCTGTGGGTTGCGGAAAAATTGTACGATTAATCCGTAGAGAACCAGCGTCAGCGCTAAGAGCCAGGGCTGTAAATATGCTGCTGCGCGAAAGGCAACGACATTGATCAGAACAAAAAGGATCAATGTTATCAACAGGAGAGTAATTCCTTCACGGTGAAGACGCATGGATGTTGTGTTTTGCGGGGCAATATTCGGTATTTTCCGGCAATTAGCCAAGAACTCGCTAATAGAGCACCCACCATAGATAAGCAGCTACCCAGGGAAGGTGGAACAGGAAGCCATCAAAACGATCGAGAAACCCACCATGGCCGGGTAGGAGTGACCCCGAGTCTTTAATAGCCATACTGCGTTTCAACAGGGATTCTACCAAATCACCCAGCGACCCAAATACAACTACCAGCGTGCTAATGACCAGCCACTGACCGATGGTGATTCCGCCGTTCCACCAGTATCCCAGGCCCGCTGCTACCAGCAGGGCAAGCAATAGACCCCCGAAGGCTCCTTCCCAGGTTTTTTTCGGGGAAATGCGCGGTAGTAATTTGTGTTTCCCCAATCGCGACCCCGCAAAATAGGCCCCTGAATCATTGGCCCAGGTCAGCAGGAGTAAGCCCGTAACCAACGGAAGCTGGTAAACGCCATCCCGGATGCCCATGCCTGCAAGCATCGCAAACGGAACATTTATATATATAATGCTTAGCGCAAAACTGCCTAAATCGGAAAAAGGCTTGCTTCCCTGGCGGAATAATTCAAACAGGAAGGCCACCGACCAGCAAAGCATCATGGCTACCCCGCCGGAAATCAGCTGATCGTCACGGAGAAATTCACGTTGATAAAGCACAACGAGCAAATAAGGTAAGCTGCCCAGAAGGGTATACAATAGGCGTCGAAAAGCTTGCCATTGTCCGTCTACGGTGAGTGCCAGGCCTAAAAACTCCCATTGGCAAAGGATGGATACCAGCGCAAAGAGCACCATAAAACTAACGGATCCCAGGAGAATACCCGCCAGCATGACTATACTAAACAGCGATCCAGTGATGATGCGGGTACGAAGTCCGTCCATAGCCATAGGTCTAGTGCTTTGTTAATTAAGAATTTAATGGTCAGATGTCACTAAATTACGTTTAGCGTTACTGGTTACTGGCCCGCCTCCTTTCACTGTCGCTTCTGGAGTCGGGTAAATTTTTAGTTACTCGTTATTCGTTCAGCGCAGCTGATTTTATACCCCGGCGCAGCCGGGGCAAGTTTCTGATCCGCCGGAGGCGGACAAGTTTCTAATTTCTCATTTCCGATTTCTCATTTCCCATTTCCCATTTCCCATTTCCCATTTCTCATTTCCCATTTCTCATTTCCCATTTCTCATTTCCCATTTCTCATTTCCCATTTCCCATTTCCCATTTCCCATTTCCCATTTCCTTCGCCCGCTGAAGCCCGCCATAGGCGGACAAGCTTTGCGTAGGCGGGTCTTCACTCTTCACTCCTCACCCTTCACCCTTTATTTTCAAAGTTGACGAAGCACTAGTTAGGTTTTGCTAAAAGGATTAGGGTAAAGGAATATTTACTTCCGGATCGTCGGGAGGAGTTCCTTCCGGTGCGGGCTGTTGCTGCCGCAGGAAATGCCCAAGCGCAAACAGGATAGCCAGTGATCCCAGGGTAAGTAACCACTGCGGTTGATCAGCACGTTCGGGGTCAAGTTGTTTGGCCTGGTCGGCGAAGAAATACTGGGCGGCCACCTGGATGCCATTGAAAAAGAAATGTGCCAGGATAGGGACCCATAGGTTTCGCGACCAGTAAAAAGAATAGCCTAATACGGCTCCCAGCATCAGCCGGGGCAGAAAGCCGGCAAACTGGAAATGGATAGCACTGAAGAAGGCAGCGCTGACCCAAATAGCCAGGATAGGCCGCCGGGAAGCACGCTCCAGCTCCCGCTGGACGATTCCCCGGAAAATGAGTTCTTCTCCAAAAGCTGGTAAAACAGCCACCACCAGGAGGTTGAGTAAAAACTCCCCCGGCGTATTCATGACCAGAAGTGCCTGTACCAGTTTGCTGGCTGATTCTTCCATTTGCAGGAGGGATTCAGACAGGGGTAGCTGCTGATTGAGCCAGTAGGTTGCTTGCGCCAGGGGAAAGGTTAGGAAAATCAGAACGGGAGCTGCCCACCACCAGGGCATCCGCGGTGCCCGGTCCAGTGTCAGCACGGATAACCACTTCCGGCGGTAAGCCCAATAGGTTACTGCTAACCCGGAAACACTAAACGTGAAAAAATGACTTACCAGATTCGCTTGCCGCAAATAGGTGCGCAGCGGCGCGGTAATGGACTCCGGCTCCATCGCCATGATCGTTTGCAGGTCCAATCCCTGCGCCAACCCCAGCGCTACCGCCAGGCCACTCCCCAGGAGCATACCCAGAATCATACTTACTAGCAGTAAAAGAAAGAGGATTAGCGCAGGGTATAAGCGGGAAGCAGCAGATTCCATGTGTTTATTTGGTCGTATTTTTCGTAAAGTTAGCGCAATTTTCCAAATTTGCCCTTGCTCGCGCTTCGCGCTGGTTTAGAGCCGTAGGTCGCTTTCGCTCCCTACTAGTTTAGAGAACTCGCTACGCTCGCGGTTTAGAGGGTTTAGAAAGTCCATGGAAAGTCTTCTAAACGCTTGGTTATTGCACTTCGATTACGCTCAGGAACCAAGCGAAGCTGAAGTTCTAAACCATTCACGTAGTGAATTCTCTAAACCAGCACCGCAGGTGCGGCTCTAAACCAGCTACGAGCGAAGCAAGTAGCGGCTCTAAACTCTCTAAACCCTCTATACTCTCTAAATGACTAGACTCAGCGTCAACATCAATAAGATAGCCCTGATCCGCAATTCGCGGGGAGAGAACAACCCTGATCTGGTGCAGATCGCCCGGGATTGTGAAGCCTTTGGCGCCCAGGGCATCACGGTACATCCGCGGCCCGATCAGCGGCATATCCGGTATGCGGACCTGCCCCTGCTGAAGGAAGTGGTTACGACGGAATTCAATGTGGAAGGAAACCCCACTCCGGAGTTTACGGAACTGGTATTAGCAACCCGGCCGCATCAAGTTACCCTGGTACCGGACAGTCCGGCGGCTCTTACCTCCGACTGTGGGTGGGACACCGTTGGGCAGGCTGCTTTTTTACAGGAAATAACGAAGGAATTTCAAGCTGCTGGTATCCGGGTATCCATTTTTGTCAATGCCGACCCGCACATGGTGGAAGGAGCGAAGGCCGTGGGGGCAGATCGGATAGAATTTTACACCGGGGATTATGCCCGGGCCTATGCTGCCGGACCGGAAAAGGCCGTCGCTGCACACCGGGAAGCTGCTTTGCGGGCCCAGGCAATTGATCTGGGGATTAATGCCGGCCACGACCTGAATCTTGACAATTTGCGCTATTACCGCGAACAGGTTCCCGGGCTGCTGGAAGTATCGATTGGGCATGCCCTCATTTGCGATGCCCTTTACTTTGGCTTACAAAATACAATTCAGCTTTATCTGCGGCAGTTGCGATAATTATCCATATTTTTTTACCTTTGCTGGCAGCGGAAAAGATAACCTTAACGTTATCATAACGTATTTGCAAGTACAAATTGAACACCAATTCCCAATAAAAACAAGGCCTCCCAGCGAGGATTTGGCAGAAAACTGCCGGCCAATTAAGCCCAATCAGTTAAGTGTTAGCTCGTCCCGTAAAGGGCAAAAATGGTATGCTTATCCCTTGAACAGTAAGATTTATTTGTTTTGGATTTTTTAAAAACCTAAGAAAAAGACTTTGCCATTTTGGCAAAGTGTTTATTTTTAGTTTCGATTTTTCGTTCAACTAAACAAAATTGGATTAGTATGAAAAAACACTTACTAGCGCTTTCGCTGGTGTTCTTTGCTGCTATTGGCGTTTACGCCCAAAGAACGATCAGCGGAACGGTAACTGACGAAAGTGGCGAGCCCCTTATCGGCGCCAGTGTGTTGGTAAAGGGTACCACTACAGGTACGGTTACCGATCTCGATGGTACCTACAGCCTGAATGTGCCCGCCAATGCCACGGTGCTGTTATTCAGCTACACGGGGTATGAGAACAAAGAGGTTACCTTAGGGGCCTCTAATGTCATTGACGTAAGCTTGGAAGAAGGCTCAGAACAGCTTTCTGAAGTTCTTGTAACGGCGATCGGTATCGAACGCGACAAGAAGGCCATGGGTTACGCGGTGACGAATTTGGGGAGTGATGACGTGTTACAGCGCTCAGAAACAGATCCTTTGCGTGCGATCGCCGGTAAAGTTCCGGGGGTTTCAATCGCCGGTTCCGGTGGTGGCCCGGGTACATCTACCAAGATCAACATTCGGGGTTTCTCTTCGTTGACGGGTAACACCCAGCCACTGTTTGTTGTCGATGGGGTTCCCTTTGATAACTCGGTAAACGCAGCTACCGGTGGTCTTTCTTCTACGGGTAACGTAGCTTCTAACCGTGCCTTCGACATCGACCCGAACAACATTGAGTCGGTTACGATCCTGAAAGGTGCTGCTGCTGCGGCCCTTTATGGCTCGCGTGCGACGAACGGGGTTGTATTGATTAACACCAAGACCGGCGGCAAGAGTGCCCGCAAAGGCTTGGAAGTTACCTATAACAGCTCCTACCAGGGAGAACAGATTTCCGGTATTCCTGATTATCAGGACACGTATGGTCAGGGATCTAACCAGGTGTACAACGGTGGTTTCATCGGTAACTGGGGTAACCCATTCGCCGAGCACGTAGATCGCCTGAATGCCCAGTACGGTACCAACTATTCAAAAGTAATCGTTCCAGGCTATCCTGAAGGTACGGTTCCTCACCCACTGGTTTCGACCGGTTTTGCGGCACCTCGTTTCTCTACAGTTTTCCCTGAGTTATTTGATGCCACGGGTAAAGCTATGGCCGTTCCTTACCGTCCGTATGACATCATCGATCCTTTCTTCCGCGATGGTTCCATGTTCGAAAACTCGCTGAATATCAGTGCTGGTAACGATGGTGGCGCGATGAATGCGGTTGTAAGCCGGATGACCAACGACGGTATCCTGCCTAACTCGAATGCCAGCCGGACTTCATTGAGCTTTGGCGGTAACGCTAAACTGACTAACGGTTTGGTCGTTTCGGGTAACGTAACGTATGTAAACTCTACACAGAAGTCGCCACCGGCTGGTGGTTCACTGCTTGGGGGTAACAACGGTACTGCTCCTGGTTCGATCTTTACCCGTTTGTTCTTCTTGCCACGTAACTTCGATTTGAATGAGACCAACCCGGAAGGAATTCCGTATCCGTTCGAAAACCCGGTAAGTGGTGATAACGTATTCTACCGCGCCCTGGATAACCCACGGTGGTTGGCTAAATACAACAGCTTTAATTCTAATGTAAACCGCGTATTCGGTAACATTGCCTTGAGCTATGATGTGACGCCATGGTTTAACCTTACGGGTCGTGGGGGTATCAACACCTACAGCGATGGGCAAAAGAACATTACCCGTGCCGGTGGTGTAGCGGATGCTAACGGCGAAGTATGGACAAACGACGTGACCAATACCGAAACGGACCTGAACTACCTGGCAACGATTACCCGGGATATCACCGATGACCTGGATGTAAGATTGATTGCCGGTTTCAACTGGAACCAGCGGAAATATAGCGCACGCTTCGTAACTGGCGATGGAATCATTTCCACTGGCCTGTATAATACGGATGCTACACAAGTACAACAAAGTGATGAATTCAACCGTCTGCAGCGTTTCTATGCTGCGTATGGTGACTTGCAGATTGGCTATAAGAACTATCTCTACGTAGGGGTTACAGCTCGTAACGACTGGACGTCGACGCTGCCGGAAGTTAACCGCAGCTTCTTCTATCCTGGGGTTAACGTATCCTTCGTGTTGACCGATGCTTTGGGCCTGACCAGCAACTTCCTGGGTTACGCAAAACTGCGTGGTGCCTGGACGCAGGTGGGTAACGAGGCTTCTCCTTACCGGACGGCAACGCCTTACCTCCTTTCTGCTCCGTTTACTTCCGCCGCTGGTGGACAGTTCAACCAGGCTTCATTGAGCAATCGCTTGGGTAATGCTGATTTGCGTTCGGAGTTGACTACAGAAATTGAATTTGGTGCTGACCTGCGTTTCCTCAAGAACCGTATCGGGTTAGATTTTACCTGGTTCAAGCGGAATTCTACCGACCAGATTACCTTTAGAGATACGCCGCGTTCTTCGGGCTTTAGCAGTGCGACTGTAAACGCCGGTGAAATCGAAAACAAAGGTTTCGAAGTTGCCCTGACACTTACACCGGTGAAAACGCGTAGCTTCCAGTGGGAATCTACGATAAACTTTACCCGGATTCGCTCACTGGTAGTTGATGCTGGTGAGGGTGGCGACATCAACGTCGGTGTTAACTTTGCTGGTTTGTCGGTTATCCACCGTACGGGCTTACCTTACGGTCAGATCTTCGGTTCGGCTATCGCCCGCTCACCAGAGGGAGACATGTTGATCGACAAGACCCTGGGTACCACTATTCTCCAGCCAGCTAACCAGATTATCGGGGATCCAAACCCGGATTTCATGGCCAGCTTTGTGAACAACTTTACCTGGAAAGGCTTTACGCTGAATGCGCTGATCGACTGGCGCCAGGGTGGCGACATGTACCTGACAACAGCTGGTTCGTTGCTGCTGCGTGGACAGTTGAAGCTGACGGAAGATCGCGAAGCACTGCGGGTTATTCCTGGTGTTTATGGCGATACGCAAACGTTTGAGCCTATCGTTGGTGAGGATGGCAACTACGTCCGCAACACCACGGCGATCACTTCGTTTGACTACTTCTTCAGCAACGGCTTCGGCCCTTATGGTGCTGATGAAACCAATATCTTTGACGTAACCTCGATTCGTCTGCGGGAAATTTCGCTGGCTTACTCGTTCCCCAAGAAATTACTGGCTAAGACGCCGTTCGGTTCGGCGCGCTTGTCTGTATCTGGCCGGAACCTGTGGTGGCATGCTCCCAACATCCTGGAAGGTGTGAATTCTGACCCGGAAGTATTGGGTGAATCAGCTGCTTCCAACGTGCAAGGTTTCGAATATGGTTCGTACCCAACGACTCGTCGTTTCGGGGTGAACCTGTCGGTAACGTTCTAAGCGGAATTTTGCTGAGAGAAGCCTAATTGTGAATCAATCGCCTTGTTGCACTGTCGTGTTTGCTCTTCAATGAACTCGGAGCAGCGACAGTGCCGGAAGGCACATGTTAAAATTAATTTTAATATGACCAAATTTAAATATACCATCAAGCTGTTTTTTACCACAGCTATGATTTTCGTCCTGAGCGGCTGTGGGGACATGTTTGATCTGGACATCAATCAGGATCCAAACAACCCAACACAAGCCGGCTCTGCCCTTCTGCTGACACGGGCGCAGTACAGTCTGATGGCCGATATGGCCGGAGGGGTCAACAATAACCTCATGGGTTTCATGGGGATGATTGGAAGCGCCGATGACTGGAACCTCGGACAAGGTTCTTATAATGGTTTCTGGGGTGGTATGTATGCCGACCAGTTGAAGGACCTGGAAGGGATTATCGAAGCCAACCAGGGAGAAACCGGTTCTCCACAGTATTTGGGCATTGCCCAGTTGCTGAAAGCTTATGCAATGAGCACCATGGTGGATCTCTTTGGCGATGTTCCTTACTCGGAAGCGCTGAAAGGAAACGCTGCGGAAGCCATTGTTAATCCTAATTTCGATGACGATCAGGCCGTTTATAACGAGATGCTTGCACTTATCGACGAAGGATTAGCTAACGTTACGAATCCACGTAGACCAATCGCCATTAACGGTGACCTGATTTACGGCGGAAATACAACGCGCTGGAATAAGTTCGGCCGCTCACTGAAGTTGAGATTGTTGATGAATACCCGTCTGGTAAACAGCAACGCCAAGTCTGAAATTGAAGCCTTAATTACCGGTGGTAATTTAATTGCCGCTAATAATGAGGACTTTACCTTCCAATTCAGTAAGACGGTAACGCCTGACAACCGCCATCCATGGTATCAGTCATCCTATACTGCTGGAACGAACGGATTTACCTACATTCTGCACCAGTACATGCTGGAAAGTCTGGAAGATGGTGACCCACGCTGGCCATACTACTTCCGTCGGATTCAAGGGACAGTTCTTGACCTGACTGACCCTTCCCAGCGGAATACGGCGCCTTGTTCGCAAACACCGGCTTGTACGTACCGTTATATGGTATTGAACCAGCAGATTATCGATCGGCTGTATACCAATAAAGGAATTGCTTACACGGATGCTGCTAAAACCTTCCTGGCCGGACTCTTCGGCCGTGACCGGGCTGACCCAGCAGGTGTTCCGCTCGATGGTGACTTCCGTTTGATTCCAGGCGTTTATCCGGCAGGTGGATACTATGATGTAACTACTCCTTCGATTCCTGCGGCTAACAGAGCTCCGGGTGGTGGGATCTTCCCTGCGATGACGACGATTAACGTATTGTACTACCAGATTGAAGCGATCCTTGCGATGGGCGTTGCGGGTGATGCCCGTGCGTTGTTCAAAAAAGCGATTGAGGATCATATTGCCAAAGTGGTTGCTTTTGGCCGTGCTACGGATGCCAATTCGGTAGCTCCGCCAATTACCATGTCTGATGGACGTAAACTGGAAACGCCAGCTTATGTTAACCTTTGGTTGCAGCGCTACGACAATGCAACTACGAATGCGGCTAAACTGAACGTAGTCGGTAAGCAGCTGTGGTTCTCGAGCTGGGGTAACGGTTATGACCTGTACAACTTCTTCCGTCGTACTGGTTTACCGAACACCATCCAGGAACCAATCCTGGCGCCACGGGATTTCCCCTTGCGTTTGCCTTATCCGCAGCAGGAGTTGACGTTGAATCCCAACGCTGCCAGCTACGAAGGGGTTGTTTATGACCGCGACCCAATTTTCTGGGACGTACAGTAAACGTAACCCTATAGCCGGCGTGCGCAGCACGCCTGGGCACGCCGGCTGATTTATTAACATTGAATCGCTATTTATTCAAAAGTTTTACAACATGAAGCGAACCAAAATTTTGCTATATACGCTCGTTGCTGCTTTGTTGTTGCCCTTCTCCTCGTGTAAGGATGAGGCCCTCAATCCGGTACCAGCTCCTGAAACTGCCGTGCATGGCTTTGCCCGCGTTGCTTCCGGATCGGCAACTAGTTTCTTGTTCCGTAATATGACTACACCGATCAACCTGGAATTACAGTGGATTTCCATTGACCAGTTAAATACGGTGACTAAAATGGAAGTTTTCGTAAACTTCCGTGAAAGTTATGTCGATGCGGAGGGTAACCCTCGGACGGCTAACCATGGCACGAAGAAAATCGTTACCATTGAAGGCAGCGCGGTGCCTGCTAACCGAACCTATACAGGCTTTACAATCTCACCAACTGCGGTTTATGAGGCATTTAAGGATGCCAAGTTTGACTACGGTGATGGCAAGGGCTCGGTTTCTGTATTCAGCAATACCTTCAAGCCTGATCGTAGAGCTTCGGCCCGTTTTACGCCGGACGACAGCTTCTCTATGACCTGGGCATTCACCACTGCTGATGGTCGTTACTTTGACTCCTGGTCGGATTCTGTATGTTCGGAATTCCCAGGTGCCAACTGTACCATTCGCTGGGCGGTTGTTTGTGAGTCGGCTATTCAAGGTACCTATACGGCAACGTTTACGGGTTCTTCCACGGATTCTTGCTGCCCAGGTGCTCTTTCTGGTGGCGCAACGGTAACCTTAACCAGAACAGGTGATGGGAAATACACCATCTCGGATTGGAGTGCAGGCTATTACCTGAAATACTATGGTGTTTATGGTATTGATGCAACGACCAATATGAGTACTACCCTCCTGGATGTTTGCGGTAAGATTGTGATTAACCAGTTTGTCGAACCGTTCGGAGAATCTTGCTCTGGTTCGGGTACGATTAACGATGATGGCTCGATCACCTACAGCTGGGAAAACGGTTATGGTGACAAAGGAACTGTTACCTTGGTGAAGCAGTAATTCGAATCTAATTACGAACGCGTAATAAGGAGAAGCACCCGATCCACGGTAAACTGTGGCGGGTGCTTCTTTGTTTTATGTGTTGGAAATCGGAAATCAGAAACTTGTCCGCCTTCGGCGGGTGAAAAAATCGGAAACTTGCTCCGACGCAGTCGGAGTCAGAAAACCAGTAACCAGAAACCAGAAACCAGCAATGAGAAAATGGATTATTTTTTTGGGAATTTGCCTGACTGCCTTGCCTGTACTCAGGGCACAGGAAGGAGTGCTTGACTTTTCCACCGTTTCCCTAACCGATAAAGATAGTGTAGCGATTACCAACCTGGATTCGCTGTTTCAGCAGCGGGCTACAGTATTTATTTTCATGAATGCCGAATGCCCGATCTGCAACCGGTATGGAAATACGTTTCAGCAACTGCCAGCGGAGTTTCCGGACATTACCTTTGTTGCCGTTTTTACTCACTGGGAATCCCCCGCTATCGCCCGCCAGTTTGCTGAGGAATATCAACTAACGGGCATGCGCCTGGTCTGGGATGGGGAGAATGAACTAAAGCACCTGACCGGGGCTACGACTACCCCAGAGGTTTTCCTGGTGAGCCCCCAATGGGAACTACTTTACCGGGGAGCCATCGACAACTGGTTTTTTGGCCTGGGCAAATACCGGCCGGTAGTCACCGAAACCTTCCTGAAGGATGCCATCAATGCATATTTAAACGGGCAACCAATTCTCGTTAAATCGACGAAGCCGGTGGGGTGTGTTTTTGAGTAAAGGAAGGTGGTTTGTACAGCGCCTTTCCTGCAAACAAATTTCCCCCAATTACGAGGTAGTCTCTTTAATGCTTTGTAACATAAGTAACCATGGGTTGTTATCGCCTAAAAGAAGCGGGATTAAACTTCCGACTGGCCCCGACGCAATCCGCAGTCGGGGTAAATTTTTCGTTGAGCGTTATTTATCTGCCTCTGGTGGGTTCGTTGAGTGTTGAACGTTTTTGAACTATTCAGCCACTGCCCACTTCTCCACCACAGATTTGCACAGATTACCCCTGATTTAATACATGGTATCCAGGCCCTGCCAACTGCCAACTGCCAACTGCTCACTGCTCACTGCTCACACGAATAAAAATTGGCAATTATTTAAATTTCACTGTCTTTAACCTACTATCCGTCAGCTGGCTACCTAAAACATCTGGCGTGTATTCCCTGAGATTTTGTAATTTTCACCCTGACTTTGTTACACTTACAGCTAAAGTGTCAAACAGCTACTATGGGCAAGCGAACATTAGACTTTCAAAACAAAACTTTTTGGCTGCTATGCTGGGCAATCCTGCTGAATGGAGTAGGCGTATATGCCCAGAACAAGCTGACGTACTATCAGGATGTCAAGCCCATTATTGATGAATACTGTACGGGGTGCCACCGTACCGGACAATCAGCGCCTTTCCCCTTGACTAGCTATGAGGATGTGCGCAAACGGGCTTCCTTTATCAGTATGGTGGTAGAAACCCGCTACATGCCGCCCTGGCATGCCGATACCAGCTTTGGTTCCTTTCTGCACGCAAGGGTATTAAGCGCACAGCAGATAACTACGATTATGGACTGGGCTGCCAATGGCGCGCTGCGCGGAGAACCTACAAACACTACTGAGACCAAAGCCCTGGAAGAATGGCCGCAACCGGATATGGTTTTGAAATTGCAAAAACCCTTTCAAATACCCGGCGACAACACTGAGCAATACCGCATTTTTGCCTTGCCGACCGGTTCAGATAAAGATTTGTATTTGCGTGGCGTAGGGTTTATGCCCGACAATAAACCCTACGTACATCACAGTCGGTTGATGCTGGATACTACTCACTTGGTTCGGCCTTTTGATGGGACCTCGGTTGGGGAGTCCATGGAGGTCCTTGACTCGATGAATATTCCCCTGTACAATGCTTTCTGGCAAGGGTGGGTTCCGGGCAACTATCCGCTTTTTTACCCCGAAGGTGTGGGGAAAATGTTGCCGAAAAACACGGATATTGTCATCAATATGCACTATGCCCCCAGTGCTAAACCCGAGCAGGATCAATCGGAAGTTCACCTCTATTTCGCGAAGAACAAACCCCGTCGCTTGGTAGAGACCTTTGTGTTGGACGAATCCTGGATTGTCAATGGGCCCTTTGAGATCCCCCCGGATACGGTGATCACCTTCTACCTGCGGTCACCGGTAGTGCCCATGTCGTTGAGTTTGGTCAGTGTATTACCCCACATGCACTTATTAGGAACAAAATTCCGATGTTTTGCGATTACCACCGACGGCGACATGATTCCCTTGATCAATATTCCGGAATGGGATTTTAACTGGCAGCAATCCTACCAATTTGCTAACTTGGTTAAGTTGCCTGCCGGATCGGTTATCTACGCGGAGGCTACTTTCGACAATACCCGGAACAACCCCCGCAACCCTTATTTTCCCCCGAAGACGGTCAAGTACGGCTGGGGAACTAAGGACGAAATGATGGAACTCATTTTCGAATTTCTGATGTACGAACCCGGCGATGAATACCTGGACTTTTACGGGCTGGAAGCCAAACGTGAAGCCAGCAAATCGGGTGGGCAGGATCGTAAATAGTGTTCCCTGCCGTCCTATGGCAAAAGAATCTGATTTTTCATCAGTAGATTAAAAAATATTAACCATGAGCGCTATTCACCGCCTGCTGATAGGAGCTTGTTTGCTCCTCGGTTTATCTGCCTCGGGCAATGCTCAGGAGATGGCCCAAAGTACCATTGATGACTTTAACTACGGAGAATTCAGGCCCAATAACCTGGCTCCTCGGTACGGTGTTGCTGAGAAGCCCGGGCAGCTTTTGGGCCAGATTTATATTGATTCTACCTTTCGATCTTCATCGGTCGTTTTCTACAAAGAAGTGATCAAGCGCTATGATCCCAATGCCAGCGACTCGATTGCCGGGTATTACCTGCGGATCAACCTGCTGGAGGATTTAGTGGAATTTAAAATCGGGGATGCCCTCAAAGGGGTAGATGATAAGGCCCTGCGGCGTTTATACGTTACGCAGCCTGATGGATCCCTCATCAAGTTCGTAAACACCCGGGATTTAGGTCCGATATCTACGGAAATCCCGGGGTTCGTTGAGGTATTAGCCGAAGGAGCACTGAATGTCTATCGGTATCAGGATTTAAAGATCAAAGAACCGACCTATAGTGTTGCGTTATCCGTAGGGGATAAAAATGCCTATTACTACCTGCGCCCTTCATATTATTACCAGAAAGGCAACAAGCCAGCCCAGGAATTCAAATTAAATAAAAAAGGATTGCTGGAACTGATGAGCGACCGCAAGTCGACGATTGAAAAATTCATGGATAGCGAGAAGATTGATATTAAGGACAATAACGACCTGCACAAGCTGCTGGCCTATTACAATGCCCGCAAAGCTGAACGCGAATAAAAGGGTGTTTGGGATTTACCCTTTGGCCTGCAAATGGTCATGATTTGAACCTCACGGCAGCCTTTTCTCGCTCCGTAGCGCTGCTACGAACCTCGAAAATGGCTTTGTGAGAACCAAATCCTGGCCATTTTCGTCTTCAAAAGCAAATCCCAAACACGCGCTAAAAAACAAATAGCCAGTCCATCTTGCCTGATTGGAGATTCTTTATTACATTAAGGGTAATAACGGATCACCGCTTCGCCGGTTAGCGTCCGCTGCCTAAAAGCAGCAAATGGGGCGCAACACCTGCGTCCTTTTATCGGGAAATAGCCGGGTTAACGATTGGCATGGATTTGACGCGTTTTTTGCAATACCTGGAATTTGAGAAACGGTTTTCACCGCACACCATCACTGCTTATCGCCTGGATATAGCCCAGTTTCTGGCATTCTTAGCCGACCAGTATGACGGCATTCCTGCAGCTGAGGTTACCCATCAGGAAGTGAGAGCCTGGGTAGTGGAATTGCTCAGTCAGGATCGTGCCCCCAGCAGCATTCGACGCAAACTGGCTTCCCTGAAAAGTTATTTCCGGTTTCAGCAAAAGCATGGTTACCGTACGGATAACCCACTGCGGCAGGTACCCGTACCCAAGATGGGGAAGCGACTACCGGTATTTGTGCCCGAGCAGGCGATGGAAAACCTGTTGGAGCAAACCACCTGGCCGGAAGGTTTTTCCGGACTCCGGGATCAGCTCCTGGTAGAACTCCTTTACGGGACCGGTATGCGGCGAGCCGAGTTGCTGGGCCTTACCTGCTCCGCGGTAGACCTCCACCGGGGAGAGGTGAAAGTACTGGGCAAACGCCAAAAAGAGCGCTTGATTCCCGTTGGGCACTCCCTGCAGGGGCTGTTAGAGGCTTATATGGCCGCCCGCCGGGAAGCATTCCCCACGGTGGCTACCGATCATTTGTTGTTAACGGATAAAGGTGAGGCGCTATATCCGAAATTTGTTTACAATACCGTCCGGCGGTATTTACATTTGGTAACCACGCTGGAAAAGCGCAGTCCACACGTCTTGCGGCACTCGTTTGCGACGCATTTATCTGACCGGGGAGCTGATTTACAGGCGGTGCGCGAATTACTCGGGCATGCCAACCTGGCGGCTACCCAAATATATACCCATAACTCCATTGAAAAATTAAAGCGGGTTTATCAGCAAGCCCATCCGAAAGCGCGGAGCGATACCCAGCCTTAGGCCTTCCCCACTTGCTCCGGCCATACTATCGTCTAATCTCCTTAAAAATCCCACCATGAAAGTGTACACAGAAGCCATCCAATTTCGCGCCGATGCCAAATTGATCACCTTTATCGAACAGCGGATGCAGAAAATGGATCAGTTTTTTGATCAGATTCTCCAGGCTAAAGTGGTTCTGAAGCTGGAAAATTCCGGACAAGTCAAGGATAAGATTACGGAGGTACGCCTCCATGTACCTGGCGACACGCTCATCGCCAAAGGAAACCGGAAAACGTTTGAGGCCTCCTTAAATGATGCCGTGGATTCGCTACAGCGACAGCTCACCCGGTACAAGGAGAAAATCCGGGATCACAAATAAGCCCCGGGCTATAGGGTAGGGGAAGGGTTATCAAACCCTCACACACAAATCATCCCGAATTTTGGCACCGTCCAGAGTTCGGGATGTTTTTTGTGCGCCCAGCATGGGCGCAGACTCGGCGGTGAGAGTCCGCTATACGCTTGGCAGCGAGGAGTATTAGCCAAAAGCAAGGGTGTCCATCGTGAGGTGGAATCTGAAGGAAGCTGGCGGCAAAGTCCCGACCTGACGAACAGAAACCGCATAGAAGGCCATCTGGGGTGGGTGAGTTTGCAAAACAAAACGAAGCCCGACCGCTGCCCGGAACGCCAGGGGGTAAATGCGGCAGGTACATGGGATGAAGGTCTGCGTTCTTACCTGGGGAGATCTGCGACAGCCGGAGGCGGAGGTATGCGCGAATACTGAGGCATAAGGCGGCAGAAGTCAGCAGAGGCCATAGTACCTTGTTTTTTTTTGAGGGAAGGGCCGAACATTAGCGTACTGCATCGGAACAGAAAGACTAGCGTGAAGGCGAAGAGGACAGTCAATCCGGATTATAGGAAACGGACTTTTACCAGAGGATAGAGCGGCACTCGGAGGTATGGTAGGAGAGTTTAGCTGAATGCTGTGTCTCGGGAAGATGCGAATCGAAGGACAATGGTAACACTGGAAAACATTATCAACGAGCGGAATTTGCTACGAGCATGCGAACAGGTAATGCGCAACGACGGAGCAGCGGGCATAGATGGCATGGCAGCGAAGGACTTGTATCCGTACCTGGTACAGCACTGGCAGGATTTACAAAAGGAGATAAAGGAAGAGCGTTACCGGCCCAAAGCGGTGAGACGAGTAGAGATACCGAAACCGAATGGGGGATCAAGGCAGCTAGGAATACCGACAGTGATCGACCGAATGGTCCAGCAGAGCATAGCGCAAGAATTGGACAAGTATTACGATACCAAATTCAGTGAAACGAGCTACGGGTTCCGAAAGAGCCGCTCGACACATGAGGCACTGGAACAAGCCTTAACCTACCTAAACAGTGGGCTAAGCTATATAGTGGAAATCGACTTGGAGAAATTCTTTGACCGTGTTAACCACGACCGATTAATGAGCCGCTTAAGCCAGGACATCGCGGACAAAGGAGTGTTGCGACTGATCAGAAGCTACCTCAATAGTGGAACGATGGAAAATGGACTAAGGCGTCGGACGGAAGAAGGAACACCACAAGGTGGCCCGTTGAGTCCCATCCTATCCAATATCGTATTAGACGAGCTGGACAAGGAACTGGAAAAACGAGGGCTCCGCTATGTACGCTATGCGGATGACATCAGTATCTTTGTGGGCAGCCAGCGAGCAGCCGAACGGGTACTGAGCGGAATCAGCGAGTGGATTGAACGGAAGTTGAAACTACGAGTAAACCGGGAGAAGAGCGGGATACGCCGTCCTGGCGGAGGGCAACTGCTGGGTTTTGGGTTCTGGCATGGGAAAGGAGGAGAGATCCGCAGCCGAGTGAGTGATAAGTCTTACGAACGCCTGAAAGGAAAGATCAGGAAACTGACTAGCCGCAGCTGGTCGATGAGTATGGATGACCGTATCGGAAAACTGATGCAAATCACGCGGGGTTGGATCAATTACTTTGGACATGCAGATGCCAAGAAAATGCTCAGGGCACTAGACAGGTGGACACAAGCACGCCTACGGATGTGTATCTGGAAAGGGTGGAAGCGGGTGAAAACACGAATAGCGGGCCTGCGAAAACTTGGAGTCAACCGGAACGAGGCCTATCTGTGGGGTAACACCCGCAAGGGATATTGGCGCATAGCCCACAGTCCTATCCTGCAAAGGAGTATCACTTGCGAACGCCTGAAACAAAAGGGATACATTCCACTAATGGAACTGTATACCCATCGTCGACAAACGCTAATGAACCGCCGTGATACGCGACCCGTACGTCCGGTGGTGTGAGAGGACGAAAGTTAATCGCACCACCTTTGTGGAAGACCGCAGGTATAAATGGTGGATTAACTTTCTCCTACTCGATTTGCGTGTTGGCGGTTAGCGCGTTAGCGTATTGGCTGTTGGCGCATTAGCAATTGGCGTGTTGGCAAAAATAAACCCTATAAACCGCATAAACTCCATAAACCGCATAAACCCCATAAACCGAGTGAGCAACGCGAACGGTATAAACCTACTACAGCGCGTTGGCGCATTAGCAGTTGGCGTGTTGGCAAAAATAAACCCCATAAACTCCATAAACCCCATAAACTCCATAAACCGCATAAACCCCATAAACCGAGTGAGCAACGCGAACGGTATAAACCTACTACAGCGCGTTGGCGCATTAGTAATTGGCGTGTTGGCAAAAATAAACCCCATAAACTCCATAAACCCCATAAACCGCATAAACCCCATAAACCGAGTGAGCAACGCGAACGGTATAAACCAAGCGAAGTATAAACCAACGCGCTAAACCAAGTCATTTACGACTGTTTAACAGCGTGCCTAAGGCTAGTGAAGTGTAATAGTTAGCCCTCAGGTTGTTTTTCCTGCTTTTTTCCCAAAAAAGGAGCGCAAAATTGTCAGGAGCTTTTCTATTTTTGCGGAGCTTTTCAGCCGGGAAGCGCCCATAAAGGTGCCGCGGAGAAGTCTCAAAAAAAATGAGGCAGAAAAAGTTTGAAAGTTTGTTGGAAGGCGCTATCTTTGCAATCGCTTTTGAGAAAATGATCTGAAAGTATGCTGTGCAAACAGCCTTGAAAAGACGAACAGGCACTTGTCAAGCAACCATCGGGAATAATTTTTGGATTTTTTAGATGGTTCAAGAGCTTGGGGAAATTACCCCATGATAAAAGCCAGCATAGCTCAGTTGGTAGAGCAGCTGATTTGTAATCAGCTGGTCGGGGGTTCGAGTCCCTCTGCTGGCTCCAAAGGAATTTATTCCTGGGAATATTGTTTGAAAAGTGCCAAATCCAACATGGGGGTGCGCCGGAGCTGGAGAGCCGGGCCAGACTGTAAATCTGGTGACTATGTCTGAATAGGTTCGATTCCTATCACCCCCACCATTTCATCGAAAGCCAGATGGCTTTGCCATAGAAGCGAAAGCGGACATTGGCAATGTTGAAGGTCCTTACCACCTTGCCAGCTGCGGGATGAATTGCCCTCTGAAGAAGAGGAAAAAACATAAGAAGCGGGTGTAGCTCAGTTGGTAGAGCATCAGCCTTCCAAGCTGAGGGTCGCGGGTTCGAGTCTCGTCGCCCGCTCCATTTTAAGATAACGTCGGACATTACCGTATATCAGCCAATGTAGCTCAGGGGTAGAGCACTTCCATGGTAAGGAAGGGGTCAGGGGTTCAATTCCCCTCATTGGCTCAAGAGATCGGTGGTGTTCGGATTTCTAATTAAATTTTTCAAAATTCATTACTGATGGCTAAGGGAACATTTGCAAGAACGAAACCGCACGTAAACATCGGTACCATTGGTCACGTTGACCACGGCAAGACGACGCTTACTGCTGCTATCACTTATGTTCTTTCCAAGGATGGTTTGGCTCAGAAAGCGAGTTACGACTCTATCGATGCTGCTCCGGAAGAAAAAGAGCGTGGTATTACGATCAACACGGCTCACGTAGAGTATGAAACGTTAAAGCGTCACTATGCGCACGTAGATTGCCCGGGCCACGCCGACTACGTAAAGAACATGGTAACGGGTGCTGCCCAGATGGACGGTGCTATTTTGGTGGTTGCTGCAACGGACGGTCCGATGCCGCAAACACGGGAACACATTCTGTTGGCTCGCCAGGTAGGTGTACCTCAGATCGTAGTTTTCCTCAACAAAGTTGACCTGGTTGATGACCCTGAAATGTTGGAACTGGTTGAAATGGAAGTTCGCGAACTGCTGAGCGCCTATAAATTCGACGGTGACAATGCTGCGATCATTGCCGGTTCTGCATTGAAGGCACTGGAAGAAGATCCAGAATATGTGGCTAAGATCAAAGATCTGATGGATGCTGTTGACAGCGAAATTCCAGAACCAGTTCGTTTGGTTGATCAGCCTTTCTTGATGCCAATCGAAGACGTATTCTCGATCACGGGTCGTGGTACTGTTGCAACGGGTCGTATTGAGCGTGGCGTAATCAACGTGGGTAACCCTGTTGAGATCGTAGGTATGATGGAAAAAGGCTCTAAGCCGCTCACATCTACGGTTACTGGTGTAGAAATGTTCCGCAAACTGCTTGATCGCGGTGAAGCTGGTGACAACGCTGGTCTGCTGTTGCGTGGTATTGAAAAGACTCAGATCCGCCGCGGGATGGTTATCTGCGCTCCGGGTTCCGTGAAGCCACACATGAAGTTCAAGTGTGAGGTTTACGTACTGGGTAAAGACGAAGGTGGCCGTCACACGCCATTCTTCAACGGCTACCGCCCACAGTTCTACTTCCGTACGACGGACGTAACGGGTGACGTGAAATTGCCTGATGGTGTTGA
This sequence comes from Lewinellaceae bacterium, assembly GCA_020636445.1. GTDB lineage: Bacteria > Bacteroidota > Bacteroidia > Chitinophagales > Saprospiraceae > JACJXV01. The sequence continues at coordinate 165,298 of JACJXV010000002.1, forward strand.
AATGGTAATGCCTGGCGATAACGTATCGCTGGAAGTTTCTCTGCTCAGCCCGATCGCCATGGAAAAAGGTCTGCGTTTCGCGATTCGCGAAGGTGGCCGTACCGTTGGTGCTGGTCAGGTAACCGAGATCTTGGAATAATAAGCACATCGCGGAGTGTTGCTTCGCGTTAGTGATAAGCAAAGATTAAGCGGCCCCTCCTGGTAGTGGGTCGCTTAATCTTGCCTTAAACGGGCATAGCTCAACTGGTAGAGCGACGGTCTCCAAAACCGTAGGCTGGGGGTTCAAGTCCTCCTGCCCGTGCTATTTATAAACGGCAGTGAATTCGCGACATGGAAAACCTGAAATTGTACATCAAGGAAAGCTACAACGAGCTGGTCAATAAGGTATCCTGGCCAACGTGGCCAAACCTGCAGGCTAATGCAGTGGTGGTGGTAATTGCCTCGCTATTGCTGGCTTTTGTCGTCTTTCTGATGGATGTGGTCTCCCGGACGCTGCTCGATTTAGTCTACGGGCTATAATCCTAAAGCAAGCAGTTGATGTCGGAAGAAAAGAAGTGGTACTCGCTCCGGGTGATTAGTGGCAAAGAGCGCAAAATTAAGGAACGACTGGAAGCTGAAATCCAGCGCAATGGGTGGGATGAATTCATCTCCCAGGTGCTGGTTCCTACCGAAAAGGTATACAAAATCCGGAACGGAAAGAAGGTCATTTCTGAGCGCAATATTTTGCCGGGCTATATCCTTTTGGAAGCCATTCCTGGTAAATTATCGGGAGAAATAGTGACGGCTATTGCCAATGTCCCTAATGTTATCCACTTCCTGGGTAAGACAACACCGATTCCTATGCGGGAAGCTGAAGCCAATCGCCTGCTGGGCAAGGTGGATGAATCCCAGGATGCTGCAGAATCCCTCATCGAGCCTTTCATCGTGGGAGAAACAGTCAAAATTGTCGATGGACCCTTCAGTGAGTTTATCGGTGACATACAAGAAGTCAATGAAGAGAAGAAGAAGCTGAAAGTCATCGTCAAAATTTTTGGCCGAGGTACCGAAGTGGAGCTCAACTTCATGCAAGTAGAAAAAACATCTTAATAACATCTTGATCTGAGCGCGAAGCCGATCCTTTAGCTCTACCGACTGTGAGGCGGAAACGGAGTGCTTCCCTAGAGAGAACCGGCTGAGGAGAAAAACCATTGAACAATGGCAAAGGAAATTGAAACGTTTATCAAACTGCAGGTGAAAGGTGGCCAGGCCAACCCGGCACCGCCAATCGGCCCGGCTTTGGGTGCGAAAGGGGTGAACATCATGGAATTCTGCAAGCGCTTTAACGCTGCTTCGCAGGATCGGATGGGCCAGGTTCTTCCGGTAGTGATTACGGTTTATAAGGATAAGTCGTTCGAATTTATCGTTAAAACCCCACCTGCCGCAATTCAGTTGATGGAAGCAGCCAAAATCAAAAAGGGTTCTGCCCAGTCTAACCGTAACAAGGTTGGCTCGGTAACCTGGGATCAGGTAAAGGCTATTGCCGAAAGCAAAATGCCCGACTTGAACTGCTTCACGATTGATTCAGCGATGAAAATGATCGCCGGTACTGCTCGCAGTATGGGGATTACCGTATCGGGTACGCCACCTTGGGGCGCTGCCGAAGAAGTAGAAAACTAATTAATTGATTGTAGGGAGTCCGTCGGTCTCGGCTGGCGGATGCTATCACCTCAAAATGATTTTCATATGGCTAAAGTAGGAAAAAAGCGCGCCGAAGCCGACAAGAAAGTGGATCGCATGAAGTTGCATTCACTGGAAGAGGCAATGGCTTTGCTTAAGGACGTCAATACCACCAAATTTGACGCTTCAGTTGACCTGCACGTACGCCTGGGCGTTGACCCTCGGAAGCCTGATCAGGCACTGCGGGGAACGGTTACTCTGCCTCACGGCACGGGTAAAACCAAGCGGGTTGCGGTTTTCTGTACGCCCGACAAGGAGCAGGAAGCTAAGGATGCCGGTGCTGATTACGTCGGATTGGACGATCTGATGCAAAAAGTATTGGGTGGTTGGACTGATTTTGACGTATTGATCGCTACGCCGCAGGTTATGGCCCAGGTGGGTCGCCTCGGTCGGATCCTCGGTCCACGCGGATTGATGCCGAACCCTAAAACGGGTACGGTAACGCTCAACGTTGGGGAAGCGGTTGCTGATGTCAAAGGCGGTAAAATTGCTTTCCGTGTCGACAAGTACGGGATTATTCATGCTTCGGTAGGACGCGTATCGTTCACCCCGGAAAAACTCGTGGACAATGCCCACGAATTGCTCTCTACACTTCTGCGGATGAAGCCGTCTTCGGCTAAAGGGACTTATGTAAAGTCTGTTACTGCAGCTAGCACGATGAGCCCTGGGATTAAGATCGATCCGAAAGTCATTCGCTAATCTAATTAAACGGACACAACGATGACCAGACAGGAAAAAACGGCTACTATCGAGGATCTGAAGAATGAGTTTTCACAGGTAGATTTTTTCTACCTGACGGACGCTTCGACCTTGTCGGTAGAAAAAGTTAATAAATTCAGAGGTTTGTGCTTTGAGAAGGGCGTGCGGATGCGCGTTGTTAAAAACACCCTGATCAGAAAGGCACTCGAAGACGCTCCTGCGGACAAGAACTATGCGGCTCTTTTTGATTCGCTGAAAGGTCCCACCGCGGTATTATTTGCCGAAGGTGCTGCCAGTATCCCTGCCCGTACCCTGAAGGAATTCAGAGCGAACTCGGACCGCCCGCTGCTGAAAGCAGCCTATATTGATACTGCCGTATTCATCGGTGATGATCAGCTTGATACATTAACCAAGCTGAAAACCAAAGAAGAATTGGTCGGCGAGATCATTGGCCTGCTCCAGTCTCCGGCGAAAAACGTTATCAGTGCTTTGCAATCCGGTGGCCAAAAGCTATCTGGTATTCTCAAAACACTGGAAGAACGCGGCCAGTAATTATTACGGCTGGGTTCAACAATAGGTATGGCTTCCAAGCTAACCGCACATTATAACACATTTTTTTCCATCTTTTAAAAAAAGACAACCATGGCGGATTTGAAAGCTTTTGCGGAACAGCTTGTCAATCTGACGGTAAAAGAAGTTAACGAACTGGCTGATATTTTGAAGTCAGAGTACGGTATTGAACCAGCTGCTGCTGCTGTTGCTGTTGCTGCCCCTGCTGCGGGTGGTGAAGGCGCTGCTGCTGCTGCGGAGCAAACTTCTTTCGACGTAATCCTGACTTCAGCTGGCGCAGCCAAACTGCAAGTCGTTAAGGAAGTTAAAAACCTCCTGAACTTAGGCTTGAAAGAGGCTAAGGACTTGGTCGACAGTGCCCCGGCACCGGTTAAGGAAGGAGTATCTAAGGAAGAAGCTGCAGAACTGAAGGCGAAGCTTGAAGAAGCTGGTGCTTCAGTAGAAGTTAAGTAATCTCCTTGGATCGCCAAAAGCACATGATGATCAAAACCGATATACTGTTTTAACATCGCTTTTGGAGACAGTAAGGCTTAGCGAGTTGTTTACAACCCGCTAAGCCTATTGTCGTATAAGTTACTAGTATTTGCCGATAGTGGGATTTATTTACGACCACTATTGAACTTTCCCGGGTCGCCGGGCATTATATGTAGTTGGCGGTATGCAGAACGCTGCTGTTCCACCACTCTAAAAAATCTCATTTGCAGATGACATCCAAAGGTAAGGCTCTCGCAGCCGAAGCGAATCGCGTAAGCTTCGGAAAAACAAAATTCACGGCGGATTATCCGGATTTTCTGGAAATCCAATTACAATCCTTTCAAGAGTTCTTCCAATTGGAAACGACTCCCGAGAACCGGGTTAATGAAGGATTGTATAAGGTATTTCAGGAGAACTTCCCCATCACAGATGCCCGGAATATCTTTGTGCTTGAGTTTTTGGACTACTACATCGACCCTCCACGGTACAGCATCGACGAATGCGTACAACGGGGGTTGACCTACAGCGTCCCACTCAAAGCGAAACTTCGGCTTTCCTGTAATGACGAGGAACACGTCGATTTCCAAACCATTGTTCAGGATGTCTTCCTGGGCAATATTCCCTACATGACCCCCAAGGGTACTTTCGTGATCAATGGTGCTGAACGGGTAATCGTTTCCCAGCTCCACCGGTCACCGGGCGTATTCTTTGGTCAAAGTCTTCACCCCAACGGGACGAAGATCTACTCTGCCCGGGTTATCCCGTTCAAAGGGGCCTGGATGGAATTTGCTACCGACATCAATACGGTCATGTATGCTTACATCGACCGGAAAAAGAAATTCCCGGTTACTACCCTGTTGCGGGCTATCGGTTATGACACCGATAAAGCTATCCTGGATATTTTCGACCTCGCTGACGAGATTCCCGCTACCCGCGATTCTCTCGAGCAATCGATTGGCCGCAAACTTGCTGCTCGCGTACTGCGCAGTTGGACTGAGGACTTCGTTGATGAAGATACCGGTGAGGTAGTTACCATCGAACGGAATGAAATCATTCTGGAGCGCGATTCCGTCCTGGAAGAAGATAATATCGAATTAATCCTGCAGGCCGAAACGGATGTAGTTATCCTCCAAAAGGATGATATCGACCAGGATTATTCCATCATTTATAATACACTGCAAAAAGACCCCACCAGCTCCGAAATGGAAGCGGTGCAATACATCTATAAGCAGTTGCGTGGTACTGATCCCCCGGATGAAGAAACAGCTCGGGGGATCATCGATAAGCTGTTCTTCTCTGATAAGCGTTACAACCTCGGTGAGGTTGGTCGCTACAAGATTAACCGCAAACTCGAACTGGATATCGACGAGGACAACCTCGTTCTTACCAAAGAAGATATCATCTCTATCGTTCGCTATTTGGTCAGCTTAATGAACCAAATGGCGGAAATCGATGATATTGACCACCTCAGTAATCGCCGGGTTCGGACCGTTGGCGAACAGCTCTACGCCCAGTTTGGTGTAGGTCTTGCCCGGATGGCCCGTACGATTCGCGAGCGGATGAACGTCCGTGACAACGAGGTGTTCACGCCGGTTGATCTGATCAACGCGCGGACACTCTCTTCGGTGATCAACTCGTTCTTTGGAACCAGCCAGTTGTCGCAGTTCCTTGACCAGACCAACCCGCTGTCGGAAATTACCCACAAGCGGCGTATCTCGGCCCTGGGACCTGGAGGCTTGTCGCGTGAGCGCGCAGGCTTTGAAGTACGTGACGTACACTACTCGCACTACGGCCGTTTGTGTACGATCGAAACTCCGGAAGGTCCAAACATTGGCTTGATCTCTACGCTGTGCGTACATGCCAAGATCAATAAGATGGGCTTCCTGGAAAC